>JAYOED010000006.1:0-62159 GCA_038106575.1 Burkholderiales bacterium | reverse complement strand
GTGCATGACCACAATCGCCGAGCAAATCGAGATCATCCGCCGCGGGTGTGACGAATTGCTGCTGGAAACGGAATTACGCACTAAGCTTGAGGCGGGGCGGCCGTTGCGTATCAAAGCGGGCTTCGATCCGACAGCACCTGACCTACATCTCGGTCATACCGTGCTAATCAACAAGCTGCGCCAGTTTCAGGAACTCGGGCATCACATCCTGTTCCTGATCGGAGACTTCACCGGGATGATCGGAGATCCGACCGGCAAGAATGCAACGCGTCCGCCGTTGACGCGTGACGAAGTTGCACGCAACGCCAAGACCTATACCGAGCAGGTATTCAGGATTCTCGACCGGTCGCGCACCGAGGTCGTGTTCAACTCGGCATGGATGGACAAGATGAGTGCCGTCGATATGATCCGGCTCGCGGCTACGCATACCGTCGCGCGCATGCTCGAGCGCGATGATTTTTCCAAGCGCTACCGTGGCAACCAGCCGATCGCGATTCACGAATTCCTCTATCCGCTGGTACAGGGCTACGACTCGGTGGCGCTGAAAGCTGACGTCGAACTTGGCGGCACTGACCAGAAATTTAACCTGCTGATGGGGCGCGAACTGCAGAAGCAGAATGGGCGGCCGCCGCAATGCATACTGACCATGCCGTTGCTCGAAGGACTGGACGGTGTCAATAAGATGTCCAAATCCATGAACAATTACGTCGGCATCCAGGAGCCACCGAACGAGATCTTCGGCAAGCTGATGTCGGTTTCCGACGAACTGATGTGGAAATACATTGAGCTGCTGTCGTTTGAGCCATTGCAAACTACTCGTGGCTGGCGAGATGAAGTGAAAGCGGGACGCAATCCGCGGGACATCA
This sequence comes from Burkholderiales bacterium, assembly GCA_038106575.1. Classification (GTDB taxonomy): domain Bacteria; phylum Pseudomonadota; class Gammaproteobacteria; order Burkholderiales; family SG8-41. The sequence continues at coordinate 61,293 of JAYOED010000006.1, read as the reverse complement.
AGGTGGCATTTGCGCTGGAGATCGTTGGTCGTTTTCATGGTACAGATGCTGCGCGCAGGGCTCTCGCCGATTTCGAGGCGCGATTCAGCCGCGATGAGATTCCCGCTGATCTGCCGGAGGTGAAATTGGTTGCCGATAGTGGCGGATTACCAATCGCGGCGGTGCTAAAGCAGGCGGGGCTGACACCAAGCACATCCGATGCGCTGCGCATGCTCGCGCAGGGCGGTGTCAGGATGGATGGCGAGAAAATCAGCGACAAGTCACTGAAACTCGAGCGTGGTACGAACGTGGTACTTCAGGTCGGCAAGCGTAAGTTCGCGCGCGTGACCATTCAATAAGTATTAAGGTGCTTAGGAAGTAAGAGTCCTACCATTGAACGACACCCGCAGTGGTGCACATTCTAGGTGAATCGTGCTGTGGGCATTGTGCATGGGGCTGGTGTGGTTTCTGGTGTTGGGTGCGACTGGGTGTAATGGGGGGCGATGGCGTTCACTGTCGATTGAGTTGACGATACCGGAGTTGATCTATCTGGCGTTGTTAAAGTTACTCAGAGCAAGGCGTCTAGAGTCGCGTTTGCTTCCAAAGCCCATAATTAAAACTACAGGTTATTTTTTTCTCCGGGAGGACCGGAAATTCCGACATAGCGACCCATGAATTGCCTGTCGATGCGGTCCTTCCACCGCCACACCCAGTCTCCGCCGAACGCGAATGGTCCGTAGGAGGCCACGGCGTGACGTTTGCCGGCGCTGATCAGCGCCAGGGAAATTGTCTGTGGGCTGTAAACGGTCATGGGTTCACCGCGCAGTGCACGACGCAGGTTTTCGGTCAGCACCGGACCGTGACGTACGGCGTAGACGCCGGATTTCGGATGCGGGGTTTCGGCCATGGTGGCAACGTCGCCTGCGGCGAATATTTTCGGATGTGAAAGCGACTGCAGGTGGCGGTCGACCAGGATGAATCCGGCGCCGTCGGTGCGCAGACCGCTTGCGCGCAGCCATGCAGGTGCCGCCGCACCGGTAATCCATACGGTTTCATCGCAAGATAGGCGCTCGCTGCCGTTGAGCACCAACACACCTGCTTCGGCCCGTGACACTGCGGTACCCGCCAGCAGGCTAATGCCACGCTCATGCAGGGCGCGCTCGAAGCGGCGCTGAACCCCACGAGGATGTATGCCCAGTATGACCGGCTCATTTCCGATCAGCGTGAAGCGAGCGTGGCCGCCGTCTGCAGCAATGCGGTGGTGCATGGCAAGGATCACTTCGACGCCGGCGGCGCCGGCACCGACAACCGCGATGTGCAACGGTTGCTGCGCCTTTTCCCGCAACCGGTCCCAGCGTTCGACAAATGCCGCAACCGGCTTGATGGCGATGCCGTGTTCCGTCGCGCCGGGGATAGGGGCAGTAACCGGTGTGGAGCCGGTGTCGATGGACAGCAGATCGAAAGGCTGGTCCTGCCCTTGTTCGCAGCAAGCAGCGCGGGCTTGCAGATCGAGAAAGTTTACGGTGGTAGCAATTCGCGTGACCCCCGCCGCCGCACACAGTGCATCAAGATCGATATGGCAGTCGGCATGAACGTAATGCCCGGCAATGAAGCCCGGCAGCATGCCTGAATAAGGCGTATGCCTGTCGGGGCTGACTAGGGTGACTATGACGTCAGGCTCTGGTGCCAGCCTCCAGCGGCGGATAACTTCGACGTGGCTGTGGCCGCCGCCAATCAGCAGCAGGCGGCGTTTCATGCGTTTCGCGTCACCCTAATCCGCGACATCAACGGGTTTTCCAGATGTCCTTCAACTGATCCGCTCTTCCGCAGCTTGTCTTGTAGTACTTGTAGCGCAGCGGGTTTTTCTTGTAGTAGTCCTGATGATAGGTCTCGGCGGGATAAAAATCGGAGGCACGGGTGATCAGGGTGCGGATTTCACCCTTGAATGGTTTGTTTTTCATCAGCGCCACTTTCGAAGCTTCGGCAGCCTTGCGCTGTTCTTCGTTGTGATAAAAGATTTCGCTACGGTATTGTGAACCGTGGTCACAGAATTGTCCGTTGAATTGGGTGGGGTCGATGTTGCGCCAGAAGGCGTTGAGCAATTGCGTGTAGTTCACTTTCGCCGGATCGTAGACTACCTGCACCACCTCGTTGTGTCCGGTGTCGCCGGTGGAAACCATGGGATAGGATGGATTCCTGATGTGTCCGCCCATGTAACCGGAGGTGGTGGACAGCACCCCAGGCACTATATCGAAAGCTTCCTCTACGCACCAGAAGCAGCCGCCGCCAAAAGTGGCGATCGCGGTACCGGGAATCGGTTTGGGCAGAGGCGCCGGAGCGTACTGGCCATGACCGGCAACCGGCAGGAGGGTGGCGAACAGCAGCGTGAAGCGCAAGAAAATAGCTTTCAAAATCATGAACATTGATCGGCTCTCCCGGTTGAAACCAGTATATCGGATAATTCCGACTCATAGACCCGGCTTACCGGGCTTCGTTCATTAGTGGAGAAAGCATGCGGCGCATTACACTCACGCAGTATCTGGTCGAACAACAACGGGAAAAAGGCGTCGTATCGGCCGATCTTCGCTTGCTGGTTGAAGTCGTGGCGCGAGCCTGCAAGTCGATCGGCAATGCTGTCAGCAAGGGCGCACTGAGCGGCATACTCGGTGGTGCTGGCACCGACAACGTGCAGGGCGAGGCGCAAAAGAAGCTCGATGTCATTTCTAATGAGGTGCTGCTGGAAGCCAACGAGTGGGGCGGACATCTGGCGGCATTGGCCTCGGAAGAAATGGAGCACCCGCACCAGATTCCCAATCGCTACCCGAAAGGCGAGTTTCTGCTGCTGATAGATCCCCTCGACGGTTCGTCCAATATCGACGTCAATGTGTCGATTGGCACCATTTTTTCCGTTCTACGCTGTCCGGAGGGATGCAAACCCGACGAGCAGGCCTTTTTGCAGCCGGGTGCACGGCAGGTGGCGGCAGGATTCGCGGTTTATGGACCTTCCTCGGTTCTGGTGCTGACCGTGGGCAATGGCGTTGCCGGATTCACGCTCGATCGCGAACTTGGCAGCTGGGTACTGACGCAGCCGAAAATAGAAATACCGGCCGACACTGCTGAATTTGCGATCAATATGTCGAACCGGCGCAACTGGGACGCGCCGGTCACGCGTTACATTGATGAATGCCTGGCCGGAAAAAATGGTCCGCTGGGCAAGGATTACAATATGCGTTGGGTGGCGTCTATGGTTGCCGATGTCTACCGGATACTGTCCCGCGGCGGCATTTTCATGTATCCGCAGGATGCTAAATATAAGGAAGGCCGCCTGCGCTTGCTCTACGAGGCCAATCCGATGTCTTTCATCGTCGAGCAGGCAGGAGGTGCGGCGACCAATGGACGACAGCGCATACTGGAGGTGCAGCCCACCAAACTACACCAGCGCGTCGGCGTCATTCTCGGCTCCCGCAACGAGGTGCAGCGCGTGACGGGCTACTACGGCAACGGTAGCTGAATGTCAGGAATTGGTACGTGCCGCGCCAACCTGCGCTGAGCAACTTCTGACAGGAGCATGTGATGACCGTTGCGGTGGAAAATACCGGTACCCGTGAAGTCGCCACTCTCGGGGGCGGCTGCTTTTGGTGCCTGGAAGCCGTGTTCGACCGCCTTCACGGGGTGATATCCGTCGAATCCGGTTACACCGGGGGGGAGACACTGAATCCTACGTATCAGGACATCTGCGGCGGTGATACAGGTCATGCCGAAGTGGTGCAAGTAGCGTTTGATCCTTCAGTCATCCGCTACGATGACCTGCTCGAAGTGTTCTTTTCGATACATGACCCGACCACGCTAAACATGCAGGGCAACGATGTCGGAACCCAGTATCGTTCGGTGATTTATTACCATTCTTCGGCGCAGCAGGTGTCTGCCGAAAAGGCCTTGCAGCGGCTGACTGCGGAAAAGGCCTACGCGCACCCGATCGTTACTGAAATTTCCCCTGCAGTACAGTTTTACGAGGCCGAGGCATATCACCAGGAGTATTTCGAGAATAATCCGCGCCAGCCTTACTGCCAGTACGTCGTATCGCCCAAGGTCGAGAAATTCCGCAAGAAGTTCGCCGACTGGTTGAAGAAATAACTTTTACATCCGAAAGCGATGGCGCCCTGCCTCCTATCCGGCAGATCGCGCGCGCTGGCGCGCCGCGGACACTACTGCTTTCGCCAGCTTGATCAGGGTTAGAGGCGCCGAGCCCTCGGCCTTGTTGTTGGTGATAACAATGCATTCCTGGCCCGTCGCTAATGTAGACAGGCACAGCCAGGCGATGGATTCCCGCGTTGCAACGTCTTCATCGACCAGCTTGTCAAAAGGGGTGAAGCGCTGCTGTGCCTCTTCATGGCTGTACCCCGAGTGCAGATTCCAGCGCACCAGCAGCGGCCCGGGTCCAAAGCCGGACATCGCCGCGGCCTGGGCAGCGACAGGCGGCATGCGCGGATGCACGCTGAGGCAGTAGCGAACCCCGGTTTCCTTCAGCACGGCAAAGAAACGGCGGGTGATGATGCGGTCATCACGCATTTCGACTGCGTAACGGTAATTTTTGGGCAGCCGGTCGAGAAATTCCTGCAACAGGGCGATGAAACGTTCAGGTGACCGGGTCAGCGTTCGTCCCAATGGGGGGAACTGGAACAGCAACGGATCCGCAGTCGTGTCCAGTCCTTCGCGCAGCGGATTGATGAACTGCTCGATGGCGTAAGCGGCGTCGAGGAATTGCGTGTTGGGTCTGCTGCGCCCACCGTCTTCACCGCGCAGCCAGGTGCTGGTGAGCAGGCTGGGTGCCTTGACAACGAAGGAAAAACCTTCAGGCACCTGACGCGCATAAGTGGCGTATTGACGGGCGGACAGTGGTCCTTAAAACGACCGGTCGATACACACCGTGCTGAACAGAGGATGCTGTGCGTACGCTGCAAGCCCGTAACGCGACAGGTCTCCGGGAGCGGCTGTTTCTCTCCAGACAATGTCCTTCCAGCCCGGGAAATGCCAGGACGAAGTCCCCAAGCGCAGACCCGCAGGCAGCTGTCGAGCTAGGTCGTACAGCTCCTGTCCGGCCGCCGCCGCCGTGATTGCAACCTCGTGGCGAGGCGTACCGGAACGCGCCTCGACCTTGAACAGGGACAGTTGCTTGGCCATGACGCAGGCTTACCCCGGCAGCGGCATCAATATGTCACCGTGCAGCGACGATGAACTATTTGCATCATAAGAGACATTTATTGCAGACATACAATTCAAGTTTCCCGACTAGGTCATTGATTTGTTTCTGCTCTTGCTTGCATACTTGACGCCGATTCCCTCGGCACAGGTCTTGCTATTGTGCGGCGAGTCGGGGGCAGATACAAACGGGATTTCAAGATGGTATGTTGCGTTGATGATTAAGACGGATGAATACTATCGGGAAAAACCGGTTTTCCCCTCTGGAAAACATTGACAAAGCCATTTTCCCTCGGCATGCTCTAGACACCGTGCATTACACGGCAAATCAGACTAATAGAACCTAAACCAGTCAGACCTGAACGGGAGATCTATCGATGGCTGCAAAGAAGAAGGCAAGCAAGAAACCCGCCGCTAAGAAAAAGAAAAGCGGCGCAAAGCGTAAACCCAATGCCGCTTTCATGAAGGCGATGCAACCGAGCGCAGCGCTCGGCGCAGTGATCGGCAACAACCCCATGCCGCGTACAGAAGTTACCAAGAAAATCTGGGCCTACATCAAGCGACATGGCCTGCAGGACAGCAAGAACCGCCGCAACATCAATGCCGACGACAAACTCCGCGATGTGTTTGGCGGCAAGAAGCAGGTATCCATGTTCGAAATGACCAAGCTGGTCAACAAACACCTCAAGTAAGCGTTTTCATGAGAAAACGGGAAACGGGGCGTCAGGCGCCCCGTTTTTTTTGGTGATAGCTCTGCCAAGACACCATGGCCACACCCGTGCAGGTGACGACTATTCCGGCCATTGAAATGGCCGTAGGGGCGATGCCGAACATCACCAGTTCAAGTGCTACCGCGAATACCGGCGTCAGATAGATCAGGCTGGTGACCCGGGTTGCCTGTCCCCGCCGCATCAGCACGTGCAGGGAGTTGACGGCAAGTATCGAAGCGCCGATGACTAAGAATACGATGGCGGCGGCCAGCGAGTACGAAAAGCGAACGGATGTGTCTTCGATGGTCCACGCCAGCGGTGCCAGCACTAGGATGGTTGCGACAAACTGCAGCAGCGCAGCCGAGCGCAAATCCACCGCGGGGCACCAGGTGCGCTGATAGAGGGTGCCCGCGGTAACGCCGGCCAGCGAAATGCCGACTGCGATTAGGGAGCCCGGCGTGGCCTCGTGGATGTCGATCTTATGCCAGACGATCAGGGCGACACCGGCAAGGCCAAGTGCAATGCCCAGCCACTGGCGGGCGCCCAGCCGTTCGTTCATCCAGCGCTCAGCGATGATCGCGGTCAGCAGCGGTTGAATCGACAGCAGCACTGCGGTAATTCCGGCCGACATGCCCAGATACTGGGTGTAATGGCTGCCGCCGAGGTGGATGGCGTGCATCAGCAGTCCGGCGACGATGATATGGCCAAATTCGCTGCGGCTTGCGGGCCATCTCGGCTTCAGGATCAGCACGATGGGCACCAGACAGAGAATGCCGAAAGCGAAACGTAGCGTCAGGAACGTGAATGGTGGGGCGTGCTGCAGCCCGATCTTGGTGGCCAGAAATCCTGAGCCCCATACCGATACGAAATACCAGGCCAGCAGGGTGTCCCGGGTGTTATTGGATGGGGTGTAACCCAAAAGGTCGGTCGTCGGGGTCTGAAAGGCACGCAGTATACCCGGCCTGCCCTGAAGTAATATGCGCAGGTGAAGGGTTTGCGCGATGATTGAAAATCCCGTGTCCTGCTGGATCGCGCTGGCGGCGCTGATTCTGCTGCCCGCATGCTCCACCATCAACATAGTCGCTGACGGCGATGATGCCCGCCTGATGCTGCGTGGCAATGATCCCGTGGCCTACGACACCATGGTCAAGGCGGTGCAAGGCGATCTCCGGATCAAGTAGCAGCATGCGGGCGTGACCTAACGCCTCATCAGCAAAAAACATCGACGGCAGTTCGAGACGGCACCCCAGCGTTTGTACCAACTTATGGCGGGTTCTGTGCAAGTGGTGCGCCGTACGCGATGAAAGCCAACATCGGCGCCAATACCTTCAAGATCGTGGATAGCAGGTTGTACCTGTTCGGCGGTCCGCGTTCACGCAGGCATTGGGAAATAGATCAGGAGAAAAACATCAGGATGGGGGATTGGCGCTGGGAAATGAGACCCTCGACCGACCATTTCGGCTGCAGAACTGGTATCGCTATATTTTCCGCGTGCCCCACTACAAGACCGATGCCGAACTCGAGGCCGAGTGGCAGCTGCGCTACGGAAGAACGCAGCCGGTCAGGGCGCTAGCCGGCTGACAGTCCAGCGGTCTCCGTCGCGGGTGTAAAGCAGGCGGTCATGCAGCCGGTTTGGCCGGCCTTGCCAGAATTCCAGTGAATCCGGGCTGATCCGGTAGCCGCCCCAGTGCGCCGGACGCGAAGGACGGTCGCCCAGTTGTGCGGCTGCGGCGTAGCGCTGCTCCAGCGCGGTGCGGTCGGGAACGGTTTCGCTCTGCGGCGAAGCAATCGCCGCGTGGCGGCTGCCCAATGGGCGCTGCTCGAAATAAGTGTCTGATTCGATTGCCGTCACTCTTGAGGCAGAACCCTCAATGCGCACTTCGCGCTCGAGTTCCTGCCAGTAAAAGACCAGGGCGGCGCGGGGATTGGCGGCAATCTCACGTCCCTTACGGCTGTCATAGCTGGTGTAAAATACGAAACCGCCGTGATCGACGCCTTTTAGCAGCACCACGCGTGCCGATGGCCGGCCGCCGTCGTCGACGGTTGCCAGCGTCATCGCGTTGGCCATTGGCACTTCCGCGCGTATGGCCTCGTCGAACCAGCGCTGGAATTGCGCAAAAGGATCGGCTGCGGCATCGGTTTTGCTCAACGGGCGTCCATGATATTCGCGGCGCAGCGCGGCCAGAGTTTGTTCGCTCATAGTTACACCGATTTTGCCGGGGGCTCGGGCAGGCGGCGTAAGCGGGAGCTGATATCGCCGGCAGCGAGTGTCAGTACATCAGCTTCAGTGCGAAAATATGGCTTATCCCGCAGCATCTTTAACAGGCGTTCTTCAAAACCGCCGAGCGGTTCCATGCAGGCGCAGCGTGTTGCCGCCAGTTCAGTGATCACCATTCGCCCATCTACGGAGTTGATTCCGGAAGTGCCGCGGTTGCAGCCGCTGAAAGCGGCAAGTCGTTTACCGCGGATTTCCAGCGGTACAAGCGGAACGCCAGGTATACAGCCGATGTCGGGCGTGAAATTTGCCGACAGCAGTTCCCAGCGACCCTGTGGCAACGGAATCGGAGGGTTTCCAAGCGTTGTGCATGAGACTGAAAGCCCGACCAGGGCGAAAGGCCGAATACGCTGAGGATGTTGGATAAATAAAGCATGACTGCACTGTTGTTTGAGGGGAAAATTATAGCCGGTCGGCAAGAACTTGATTCCGGTATTGAAATATATCCCCCTGGATTGACAAACCTGCTGTGCGCGGCGACCCTCTGGCAGGGAGGATGAAGATGGATTCCATCACGATCGCTGCCTTGCCCGGCGACGGCATTGGCATCGATGTCACGCATTCCGCATTAAAGGTGCTCGAAGCGCTGGGTAGCAAGATCGATATGCGATTTGTGCCTCAGCATCACCGTGTCGGGGCGATTGCCTATCAGGAAACCGGAACGGCGTTGTCCGATAAAACCATCCGGGCTGCGGGAGAGGCCGATGCGATGCTGCTGGGCGCGATGGGCCTGCCGCACATCCGCTACGACGATGGTACTGAAATCTCGCCGCAGCTGGATCTGCGCGAGCATTTCGGGCTTTTTGCCGGTGTGCGTCCGATCCGTCCGCTGACGGGGGTGCCTTCGAAACTGGCTGATCCGCGAGCCGCCAGTATCGACTTCGTGATGGTGCGCGAGCAGACCGAAGGTTTGTTCAAAGAGCGCGGCGCCACCGCGATGAAGAGCGATGAAGAGGCGCGTGATGCCATGGTGATTACCCGTGCCGGTGTGCAGCGCGTGTCCGATTTCGCGCTGGAACTGGGCCGACAGCGCAAAGCTAGGGGCCGGCCAGGGCGGGTCACCTGTGTCGACAAGGCCAACGTGCTGGGTTCAATGGCTTATTTTCGCCGGGTTTTCGAGGAGCGTGCCGCGGCATTCCCCGACGTCATTGTCGATGCCGCCTACGTGGATGCGATGGCCCTCAATCTGGTAATGAAGCCCTGGGACTACGATGTCATGGTTACCGAGAACCTGCTTGGCGACATACTTTCAGATCTCGGCGCGGCTCTGGTCGGCGGCATGGGTATGGCGCCGTCCGCGGACATCGGCGAGTCACACGCGTTGTTCCAGCCGGCGCACGGTTCGGCGCCGGACATCGCGGGGCGGGGCATTGCCAATCCCACGGCGATGCTGCTGTCGGTAGTCTTGATGCTTGACTGGCTTGCATCGCACCGTTCGGACCAACGGCTGGGTGATGCAGCACGAGCGCTGGAACGGGCCATCGACCTTGCTTATGCGGAAAAGCGGATTATGCCGTTCGAATTCGGCGGCAGCAGCGGCACCGCCGACATCACCCGCGAGGTGATTGCCGGGCTCTAACCGCTGCCACGTTCGCGCAGGAATTCGCCGAGGATGCGAGCGGTATGCGAGTGTGCGGACCTGGAGGTGATCTGCACTGGAGTTCCCGCCGCAACCACGCGGCCGCCGCCGTCGCCGCCTTCGGGTCCGAGGTCGATGATCCAGTCGGCGTCAGCCATGACATCAAGGTTGTGCTCGATGACTACCACCGAATTGCCGGCGTCGACCAGCCTGTGCAGCACGCGGATCAGTTTTTCAACGTCGGCCATGTGCAAGCCGACGGTCGGCTCGTCAAGTATATAGAGCGTATGTTTATGTGAGCTGCCGCGACCTGGTCGCGCTGCGGCGTCACCGTTGCTGATCCGCACCTTGGCTAGTTCGGTCACCAGCTTGATGCGCTGGGCCTCGCCGCCTGACAGCGTTGGACTCTGTTGGCCGAGCGTCAGGTAGCCGAGGCCGACGTCCTGCAGCAGGCGCAGCGCGTGATGAATTTGCGGGTGCGCAGCAAAGAAATCGACGGCCTCGTCGACCGACAGCATCAGCACTTCGCCGATCGATTTGTCCTTGAACTTCACGGATAACGTTTCCGCGTCGAAACGTGCGCCGTTGCAGACGTCGCAATTTACTTTGACATCCGGCAGGAAGCTCATCTCGATTTTCTGCACACCCTGGCCTTCGCAGGCTTCGCAGCGGCCGCCCTTGGTGTTAAAGGAGAAGCGGCTAGCGGTGTAACCGCGCATGCGCGCATCCGGGGCTTCGGCATAGAGGCGGCGGATGTTGTCCCAGAATCCGACGTAAGTGGCGGGGCAGGACCGCGGTGTTTTGCCGATCGGCGTTTGGTCGACCTCGAGCACACGACCGATGGCTTGCCATCCAGAAATTTCATCACAAAACGATGTTTTAATTGATTTTTTTGTTTTTCCGGTTACTAGTCGTACAAGGTTGGCGTGGAGCACGTCGCGCGCAAGCGTCGATTTGCCCGAGCCCGATACGCCGGTGATCACCGTCAGCCGGCCCAGTGGCACGCGTGCGTTTACGCGCCGCAGGTTGTGCAGGCTGGCGCTGCGAATTTCCAGCGCGGGGGTTCCTGCGCCGATGTGCCGCGGCGGCTGCAGCGGATGCTGCAGTGGTTTTGACAGCAGGCGACCGGTGACTGATTGCGGATTCCTTTTCAGTGGCGCGGCATTCCCGGCGGCGACGACTTCGCCGCCGCGGCGTCCGGCCCCGGGTCCGAGATCGATCACGTGATCGGCACGGCGGATCGTGTCTTCATCATGCTCGACGACGATCAGGGTATTGCCGCGTGTTTGCAGTTTCGCCAGCGTGTCGAGCAGGATACGGTTATCGCGGGGATGCAGGCCGATCGTCGGTTCGTCGAGGATGTAGGCGACGCCGCGCAGGTTGGAGCCAAGTTGCGCCGCCAGCCGGATGCGCTGGGCCTCACCGCCGGAAAGGGTGGGGGCAGCGCGATCGAGCGCCAGATAACCGAGTCCGACTTCGTCGAGAAAACGCAGGCGGCTGCGCAGTTCGGCAAGGATGTCGCGCGCGATGGCTGCCTCGCGGCCGTACAACGAGACCCCGGAAAATTCAGCGGCCAGCTTCGCCACCGGTAAAGCCGTCAGTTCGGCGATCGAGCGTTTGCGGTAACGCACTGCCAGCGCCACCGTATTAAGCCGCTTACCGCGACATGAAGGACAGGGTTCGTCGATTTCCAACCAGTTGAGCCACGAGTCGAGGACGTGCTCCTCGGTGCCGGTCTTTTCGCGTTCTTCATCCCATTCGACTTTTTCCAGCGACAGCCCGGTACCAAAACAGGTTGGGCACCAGCCGTGCTTGGAGTTGTAGGAAAACAGCCGCGGGTCAAGTTCAGGAAAGCTTTTGTTGCATGAGGGGCAGGCGCGGTTCACTGAAAATTCCGCCTCGGTAAAACGTACCAGCCGGGCATTTTTCTTTGCCATCGCGGCAGCTAGCGTATCGAGTCCGCCCAACACGCGCACTACGCCTTTGCCGTGCTCCAGCGCCGTTGCAAGTCCGGCACGCAAGGCAGCTTCGTTTTCCGGCTTTACGCGGAGATCGGCGACCGGGAGGTCGATGCTGTGTTCGCGGAAGCGCGCGAGTCGCGGCCAAGATGCGACCGGCAGGAAATCACCGTCAACGCGCAGGTGGGTGTAGCCCTTGCCGGCAGCCCATTTTGCGAGATCGGTGTAATAACCCTTGCGGCTGACCACCAGAGGTGCGAGCAGGCCGATGCGGTCGCCGCGGTAATCCCTCAGAATGCGCGCGGCAATCTGGTCGATGCTCTGTGGTTCAATGGCAACGTCGCAGCAGGGGCAATACTGGGTGCCCAGCTTGACGTAGAGCAGGCGCAGGAAATGGTAGATCTCGGTCAGTGTCGCCACCGTACTGCGGCGGCCACCGCGGCTGTTACGTTGCTCGATGGCGACCGTGGGTGGAATTCCGTAAATTGCATCGACATCGGGCCGCGCCGCCGCCTGCACGAATTGCCGCGCGTAGGCGTTCAAAGATTCCAGGTAACGTCGCTGACCCTCGGCAAACACGATGTCGAAGGCCAGCGTCGATTTGCCGCTGCCAGAAACGCCGGTAATTACCGTGAACCGTCCTCGCGGAATGTCGACGCTGACGTTTTTCAGGTTGTGCTCGCGGGCATGGCTGACGCTTATGGCATCGCCGTGGCGTGCGACGGTTGCTGGCAGCGCTTGCGGTGGAGCTGCGGGCGTGCCGAGTGCGGCGGCGTAATCACGCAGCGCCTTACCGGTATGTGAGTTTTCCTGTGCGGCAATGGCCTCCGGCGTGCCGTTACACAACATCGTTCCCCCGGCATCGCCGCCTTCGGGGCCGAGATCGATGATCCAGTCGGAGGCGCGGATTACGTCAAGATTGTGCTCGATGACGATCAGCGAGTGTCCTGCCGAAAGCAGTTTGCGGAATGCGCCAAGGAGCTTTCGTACGTCGTCAAAGTGCAACCCGGTGGTCGGCTCATCGAACAGGAACAGCGTTTTTTTTGTGCCTTTCGCGTTCGGACCGGTCGCGGCTGCTGCGAGGAAACCGGCGAGCTTGAGGCGTTGCGCTTCGCCGCCTGATAGCGTCGGTACTGGCTGTCCCAGCTTCAGGTAATCGAGACCGACATCGACCAGTGGCTGCAACGCGCGCGAGACGTCTGGCGCATGACCGAAGAATTCTAGTGCGTCGGCTACCGTCATTTCGAGCACATCGGCAATCGACTTTCCGGAGACGGTGATTTCGAGCACTTCGGCGCGATAGCGCCGTCCGTCGCAGTCCGGACAGCGCAGAAAGACGTCGGAGAGAAACTGCATCTCGACATGCTCGAAACCGTTTCCGCTGCAGGTCGGACAGCGGCCGGTGCCGGAATTGAAGCTGAATGTGCCCGCGGTGTAGCCGCGGGACTGCGCCAGCGGCGTCGAAGAGAAACGCGAACGAACGGCGTCAAATGCGCCTACGTAGCTCGCAGGGTTGGAACGCGTAGTGCGGCCAATCGACGACTGATCGACCATGATCACGTCGCCGATTTGATCTGCCCCGTAGAGATGATCGTGCTTCCCCGGGATCTCTGTCGGCTTGCCCAGCGCCTTGCGCAGCGCGGCATGCAGCACGTCCTGCACCAGTGTCGACTTGCCGGAACCGGAAACCCCGGTAATGCAAACGAGCCGCTGTAGCGGGAAATCGACGTCGATGCGTTTAAGGTTGTGTTCGGCTGCGCCGCGAAGGCGGATGCAGGGCCCGTTTTTTGCGGGCGGTTTCACTTCTACTGCATTGTCGGCGCGCAATTCGCCGGCGAGATAGCGACCGGTGATGGAATTGAGTTTGCGCGTGACCCGTGCCGGCGTATCGAAGGCGACGATTTCACCGCCTTTAGATCCCGGCCCGGGGCCGATGTCTAGCAGACGGTCGGCGGCGAGCATCACCTGCGGATCGTGTTCGACCACGACCAGCGAATTGCCGGCGTCGCGCAGACGGTGCATGACGCCGATGACGCGACCCATGTCGCGCGGATGCAGTCCGATTGAAGGCTCGTCGAGCACGAACAGCGTATTGACCAGCGAGGTGCCGAGGGCGGTGGTGAGATTTATACGTTGTACTTCACCGCCGGACAGCGTGCGCGACTGGCGGTCCAGCGTCAGATAGCCGAGCCCGACCTGGTTCAGATAATCGAGCCGGGTGCGGATTTCACCGACCAGCATGTCGGTGGCTTCATCCAGAGGCGCCGGCAGTTCCAGTTTTTCGAACAGAACCTTGGTGCGCTCCAGCGGCAGCAGCATCACGTCGTGCAAAGTGAGGCCGGGCAATGCTTCGAGCTGTTTCTCGTTGAGATTCATGCCCTGCGGCCGGTGGCGCGGCCGGCTGGCCAGCGCGCCGCGGGCGTTATCCGCCGAGCCGATGCGCCACAGCAGCGCCTCGGCCTTTAGTCTGGCGCCGGTGCAGGTCGTGCATTCGGTGTAGGCCCGGTATTTGGACAGCAGCACGCGAACATGCATTTTGTAGGCCTTGGTTTCCAGCCACTTGAAGAAGCGAGAGACGCCGTACCAGGTGCCCGGCCATGACTTGCGCCAGTTGATCCAGTCCGGCTCTCCGTCGAGCACCCAGCGTTTTTCCTTTGCAGACAGCTCGCGCCAGGGCCGGTCGACTGCAATGCCACGCTTGCGCGCGTAGTTCATTAGGTCGTCCTGGCATTCCTTGTAGGAGGGCGTTTGCCAGGGCTTGATCGCACCGTCGCGCAGCGATTTCGATTCATCCGGAATTACCAGTCCGTAGTCGAGGCCGATCACGCGACCGAAGCCGCGGCAGGTGTCGCAGGCACCCATCGGCGAATTGAACGAGAATAGGCTTGGATTGGGTTCGGTGTAATGGATGTCGCATTCGGCGCAGTGCAGGTCGGCCGAGTATTTCCAGACCGTGCCGCTGCCCGTGTTGGAATCGGCATCTGCCAACTGGTGCACGTTGACGCGACCCTGGCCGACTTTTAGCGCCGCCTCGATGGCCTCGACCACCCGCACCCGTTCAGCGTTGCCCAAGCGCAGCCGGTCCTGCACCACTTCGAAACCGCTTTTGTCCTCACGCAGGAAACGCGTGTAACCCTGTGCCGTAAGCAGGGCCCTAACTTCTTCGGCCTTGAAATTTGCCGGTACTGAGACCGGAAAGGTGATGGCCAGCCGCGGATCTTTGGCTTCTCGTGCCCGCGACTGCAATGACGCAATTATCGTTTGCGGGCTGTCGCGCACCACCTTCGCACCGCAGCCGCGGCAGTGCAGATGCGCCGCGCGGGCGAACAGCAGTTTCAGATGATCGTTGAGCTCGGTCATCGTGCCGACCGTTGAGCGTGAAGTGCGGACCGGGTTGACCTGATCGATGGCAATGGCCGGTGGAATGCCCTCGATGCTGTCTACCTGCGGACGGTCCTGGCGATCGAGGAACTGGCGCGCGTAAGGCGAGAAGGTTTCGACGTAGCGGCGCTGGCCCTCTGCATAGAGTGTGTCGAATACCAGCGAAGATTTGCCGCTGCCGGAGATACCGGTGACCACTACCAGCTCGTTTAGCGGCAGATCGAGATTCAGGTTTTTCAGATTGTTCTGGCGCGCGCCGCGGATGACGATGCGATCGTTGTCGTGTTCAGGCATATCCATGCGCAGGCTGAGGGCATCCGGGACGTGTTCAGGGTGGAAGTGCAGGGCGGGGCAGCGGCGGGCAATGCCCCTGACTATCGCCCGCAACCCGGTCCGGAATTGTAACGGCTTTTAGGTGGCCTATCGCTGCGCATCAGATCGCTCAGGGAGCAATCAGGCCAGCATCCACGGTAAAGTCGAGTGCGGTTTCCGGGCGGCGAAAGGCAGCGTCGCGGTGACTGACTTCAATCTGCATCAACAGGGTGACATATGACGGTTGAGTAGCAGGCTGCGCAGTTCGTGCTCGGTCATGTATTTGATCATGCCTTCGGTTTCGGCGCCCAGTACGTCGAGCGGATAAGGATTGACTGCTGAATAGGCGTCGCCCTGCATTGCCAGTATGCCGATCTGTGGCGCTGCCATGAGTAACTATAACTTCATGGGTGCGGGAAACTGCTGCCATGGCCGCAGCCGCACGGGCGACGTTCCAGCGATGCACTTCTGCGTCAGGATGCTCGCTACTCCTGATCGAGGTGATGCCGCCCAGAACAACAACGACTTTCATGCAGATACTCCAGCAGTTTTCACAGGTATCCGTGGGGAAGACCACTTAGGCTTTGAGGTTTTGTCCTTGGTAATGGGCAGAAAGGACAGCGCTTTGCTTTACGTCAAAATACCTGCCATAAATCTGACTGGACCAATAGGGGTGTCGGCAGCGCGGCTGCGTTAAGATGTGCGCAAAGGAGGGGCTACATGAAGGCGATGTTGTTGAAGGGGAAAAACCAGCCGTTTGTCATTGAAAACGTACCGGATCCGGTGCCGGGCCCCGGCGAGGCAGTGGCAAAGGTACTGGCTTGCGGAGCAGGTCTGACCGTGCACCATGCCCGTGCAGGTCGACTGAACCTGCAATATCCGCGCATTGTTGGCCATGAAATTACAGGCGAAATTGTCGCCACTGGCGCAGGCGTGACCCGGCTCAAGAAGGGTGATGCAGTCACCGCATATTTCTATCTCAATTGCGGTCATTGCTACTGGTGCCGCATCAACCGCGAAACGCTGTGCGACAACTTCTCCGGCTATGTCGGTCGCGAATGCGACGGCGGTTATGCCGAATACATGAAGTTGCCGGCGGAAAACTTCATACCCCTGCCAGAGGCCATGGACTGGAAAAGGCATCCTGCCGAATGCGGTGTGATTTGTGATGCGATCGCTACGCCGGTCAAGGTGACGCGCAAGGCGCGCGTCGCTGTGACCGACACGGTAGCGGTGATCGGTGCCGGCGGCGGACTCGGCGTGCACATGCTGATGGTGTCTCGCTGGGCGCATGCACGCAAGGTGATTGCCGTTGACACCATGGCATCCAAGTTCGAGACCTGCCTGAAGGCTGGTGCGGATGCGACGATTGACGCCTCCGACGGTAAGGTTGCCGAGCAATTGCGCGAGGTCAACGGCGGGAAACTGGTGGATGTGATATTCGATTTTGTCTGCAGCAAACAATCGATCGAGGATTCCGTTGCCGGACTTAACAAGGGCGGCCGGCTAGTACTGCTTGCCGGCAACGGGCAGCGCTTTGATGCCGATGCACCTTCGATCATGCGCAAGGAAATCGAGGTGATGGGCAGCCGCTATGCCACCAAACAGGAAGTGATCGAATCGCTGGAGCTGGTCGCTCGCGGCGACCTGTGGCCGATGGTGACTGAGAAAGTGCCGTTTACCGAAGCCGAAGCGATACACCAGCGGCTGGAAAGTGCAGCAGTTACAGGGCGTGCGGCATTGTTGATGGGGTGACTCAACTGCCGTTCCCGAAGCATTTGCGCAGTGTTACGGAAATTGCCGGAGGCCATCAAGAGAAAATGGACGTCACCGGTTATCCGAAGCGGTTGAAGAAAGAGAAAATGAGTCCGGTGGCGCAGATGATGGCGATTGCCGACATTTTCGAGGCCTTGACCTCGACGGACAGACCCTACGAGAAAGGCAAGACACTGTCTGGGACGATCAAGATCATGTCCTTCATGAAAAAGGACCGGCACATTGATCCGCAACTGTTTGACCTGTTTCTGCGCTCGGGCATATATCGCGAATACGCGCAGAAATTCATGGCGCTGGAGTAAATTGACGAGGTGGATATCAAGTCGTATCTGTCCGTGGCCTGACGGGTAGTTGAAAAAGCAATGTGCTAGCGCGCGCCCGCGGCGAATTTCACCAGCAGTTCGGTGAAGCGTTCAGGCTCGTCGGCGAACAATGCATGTCCGGCTTCCTCGAAGATTTCGATTTGCGTCCCGGGACGGTTGTGCTGCAAAGAGCGTGCCTGTTCCGCAAACTGCGGGCTGACCGCATAGAGCAGTGGTTTGGGAAATGCCCAGGCGATGTCGCGCCAGTGCGTGCGCGGCACGGCAGAAGGGAACAGGGACAGGCTGGCATCCAGCGGCAGGCGCAGCGCAGACCGGATCAGGGATTCAATTTCGGATTCTTCCCGCGTTGCAGAGAATATGGCTCGGACGAATTCATCGAGCGTTCCCTCACGGTCTGCCCGCAGTTTTTCCTTGAAACCCGGGCCGGATTCGGACGCTGGGGCCGGTTCTTCACCCACGGAGCTGTCGACCAGGATTAGTGCACGGATATTGTCGTGGCCGTGACGGTTGATGCACTCCAGCGCTTCCAGCGCGCCCAGCGACCAGCCGACCAGAATCACCTGCGGATAGCGCGCGATGAATTCGGCAACGTCCGCGGCGCGTCGCTCGATGGCATAACCCTGAGCGGGCAGATCGGATTCTCCCTGGCCGCGCGGGTCGAGCGCGGCAACGCAGTGAGTGGCGCCCAGTGCCACCAACTGTTCGCGCCAGCTCGATGAGGGCATGGACCAGCCGGGGACGAATGCGATGACAGGAGCGCGGGCCTGCTGCGCATCAGCGCCGCCCGGACATGACTCGACCACATGGAGCTTTACGCCATCGCTGGTTAGAAAGCTGGTGCTGTAGAGCCGGGGATCCATGGAGTATGCGCAGCCGGCGTGTGCGACAAACAGCAGCCAGGCACACGCCAGAAGGCTGGACGGTGTCAGCTGGCCATCGCTAACGGGCATCCGATCGTTGTTGCGGAGCCGGCTGCGTGCGCCGTCCGATCAGCAGGGTCGAGCGGCTCTCAGCCAGGGAGGTGTGATACCCAAAGCGGAACGGCAGCGCCGGTGCCTTGGTCGACTGGTAGAGCGCGTTCAGCGAGGGCTGATACTGCGGCTCGAACGGCGGGATCGGTTTCTTGTAGATACCGTAGGGCTGCACGGTAAATCCGCGCTTTACCAGGAAGTTGTATGGAATGCCGGTATCGTCCTGCAGCAGGAATTCGCTGGTATCAAGCAATACACCGCGGATCTTGCTGAACTCCTTGATGTGCATCAGGTACGAAGCCGCCTTGACCAAAGTCGTGGTCGGCGTCAGCCCGCGAAGGTAGGTCAGGAATTCCGGATAGTCAGCAAGGCCCTTGTCCGAAATGTCGACCGAATAGTAGATCACCCGCTGCGTGCGCCCGCTGCCCGGCACCCGGTAATCGATGGCCATGCCGTCGAGCCGGGATTTCTTTCCGGTTAATTTTGGAAACGGCGCTGGTCCGATACCGACCACTTCGACGCCCGAAAACACCATCGACATCGTGAAGATCGGCACCACGCCGCGCAGCTGCTCGGTGCGCAGGTTGCGGCGCATGGTGTTGGTGACGAAGTAATTGCGCTCGAACAGGTTGGCCATCGCATCGCGCACGGTAGCCAGCAGTTTCGCGAATTCTTTCGGACCCATTTTTGACGGATCAGGCATCTTGCCGATTGGTTCGAGGCCGAACATCACGTAGGTTTCGCAATCTGGAAACAGCGTCCATGCATTGAGGAAGTCGGGGCCGCTGAACGGGTAGAACAGTGTGTTGCCGACGGGGCATTTTGCCGGTAGCTCCGCGGCGCGCCAGGTTTTCATCGCGGCTAGCTGGCCGTCGCGGACCTTTGACCATGATTTCAGCATGGCTGTGCTGTGTTTTTGCCACGAGTTGCCGGCAGCCAGTTCAACATGCTCAGGATTGGACGGCGTCAGGCCGGCGATCAGGCGGGCGACGGAGTCGATACTAGAAGGTTGTGTCGGGGCTTGCTGGGCCGCGTTGGCAGCCGTGAAGCAGAACACGAGAGCGCAGGCGGTTGCACGCAGCCAGCCGTACTTACTTTGCGGTATCAGTTTGATTATTTTCATTTAGACATTTTATCAGTTCGGATGCGGTTCCCGCGGCCTCAGGTGGAAAGATGTGCCTCGGGCAGGCCATAGACTTAACGCACGACTACGGTCTTGCGCCTACCGGCGGCCGGTACGAGGCCGTCACTGCATGCATTGGCATTCAGCATGTGGTCAAAAGCGCCGGTGATGAAACGCCCCCGCTTACAATAGCGCCTCGCCATTACCAAAAAATTCGCTGTTAATCATGGAGGCGAATTTTTAATAAAACTTTTTAAAACAATTAGTTATAAAACACAGTGAGTCGATGACCGTGAAAGAAACCCTGCGTTTTTCCGAATTCGCCGCCGGACTGGATTATGCGGCATTGCCGACATCCGTACGCTCGGCGCTGACCGTGTACCTGCTCGACTATCTGCGCGTCGCCTCGCTGGGGCAGCGTATGAGCTGGAGCGCGTGGGCGACCAATCTCGCACGTGAACTTGGCGGGCGTGAACAATCGACGCTGCTTTTTTCGCACGACCGCACCGATCCCGAGCGTGCGGCGTTCGTTAACGCGACTTATTCGGGCAGCATTGACGCCGATGACGTGCACGTGGGCTCGATGCTGCATCCGGGCTGCATCGTGATTTCGGCGGCGCTGGCCATCGGCGAAGCGCGTCAATGCAGCGGCGAGCGGATACTCGCCGCAATTGCTGCCGGTTACGAAAACATGATCCGTATCGGGCTCGCGATCCAGCCCTCGCATTTCCGTCGCGGCTTCCAGAGCACTGCGACCTGCGGCGGTTTCGGCGCCGCCACTGCCGCCGCAAGTCTGCTGTTCAACGGTGCTGACCGCGCGCAACGCATAGCCGAATCCATCGGCCTCGTGGCGTCATTCAGCGGCGGGTTGACGCAGTTCTATCATTCCGGATCGACGGTGAAGCGTATCCACGCTGCGCACGCTGCCGGCGAAGGCGTACATGCCGCTTTGCTGGCCGAAGCCGGCTTCTCGGGTCCCGCCGACATACTCGAGGGCAAGGACGGTTTTGCGCGCGCCTATGCCGACGGTCATGATTTTGACAAGGGACTAGCCGGCATCGGTAGTGATTGGCGGCTGCTTGAAACAGCGATCAAGCCGCATGCCACCAGTGCCCGCGTGCTGTCTGCGATTGAGGCTACTGCGCATTTGTGCCGGGACAACGGCCTCACCGCGAACGACATTGAATCCATCCGCGTCGGCATTCCTAAAATCATTCAGGGGCGGCTGACCGTTGGTGAACCCAAGGACGTGCAAGCGGGGCAGATGAGTTTGCCGTTCTGCATGGCGATGGTGGTGCGCAAAGGCAGGGACGTGCCCGCGGGCTTTGCCATCAACATCGACGATTTCGACGCTGCCCTAGCCGATCCGCAGACCATGGCAATATCAAAAGCCATCGACTGCGCGCTGGACCCTGATGCCGAGCGGGTCAGCACCGAACAGTCGGTGGGTGCGAAAGTCGCCTTCAGACTCACATCCGGCAAGACCGTCGAGACCTTTATCGAGGCCCCGAAGGGCAGCGCATCGCGGCCGTTCACGATGGATGACCACATCGCACGCTTCAGCGCAGAAATGAACAGACGCTACACCCCGGAGCAGGTTGATGCCTTACTCGACGAGGTGAGCGGTTTTGCCGGCGCAGCCAGCCTGGACCGCCTGATCCAGCTGCTGGCGGCGCGGACCTGAGAGCAATTCTTCGCACCAGGCCTTACGGGTTGCCGTAGCGATCCACGAAGACCTTTCCCGATTGACATGAAGTTTCATTACGGATTGCTGGCCAGCAGGCCCCCGCAGACTTGCTGGACTGGGAATCCGGATTCTGGGTGCCATGCTGACCGGCCTCAGTCCACTCACTATAATAGCTGGATAGCCTGGGAGACATAGTCATGAATGCTGCCGCATTCGAAGTCGTGCCAGCCGTTGCCGCACTCGGTGCTGAAATTCGCGGACTCGATCTGACCCGGATCGATGATGCTACTTTTGACCGGTTGCACGAACATTTTCTGGAGCACATGCTGCTGGTTTTCCGTAAGCAGAAATTCGGTGTGCAGGATCTGGTCACGCTGGTCCACCGTTTCGGCACGCCCGTGACGTCATCCAACCTGCACAAGCGTGATCTAGCGGAGCGTACGGCGAATCAGGTATTTAATCTGCCACCTGAAATCACCGTAGTGACCAATGTGCGCGATAACGGCAAGCCCGTCGGCATTCTCGGCGATGGCGAGGTTGTATGGCATGCTGATTTTTCGTTCAAGGAAAAACCGACTGCTGCGCGCATGTTGCTGGCAGTAGAAATTCCTCCAGCTGGCGGACATACTTATTTTGCCAACTGCTATGCCGCATATGATGCACTGCCCGAGGCGATGAAGAAGCGCATCAGCGGTTTCACCGTCAAGCAGGCTGACATTGTCGATACTGCGATGAAGCTGCGTCCCGGCGCATCGCTTGATGCCGATATTCGTGCCTTCCCCGGCCCCAGTCATCCGATCATTTCCACGCATCCGGAAACCGGCCGCAACATGCTGTTTCTCGGCCGCCGCCACGGTGCGTATGTGAACGGGCTGTCGCTGGAGGATTCCGAGATACTGCTCAACGAGCTATGGGCGCATGCCACAAATTCGGAATTCGTCTACGAGCACCTCTGGCAGCAGGGCGATATAGTGGTGTGGGACAATCGCGCGACCCTACACAAGCGCGATGCATTTGCATCCGACAGCCGCCGCGTTCTCTATGCTGCCCAGGTTGAGGGGCACCGTCCTTATGAGGCGCCGGATGCGCTGCAGCTTCCACCGCATGCCCGTTACGCAAGAGCGAAAGGTGCGACCGCGTATTAGACGCGTGACCGCGTCGACTTAGAACGTACAGCCCTTCTCTATCAACGTCTTGTCGACCCAGGAGCGGTCGACGCCCTTGCCGCTACGGATGTTCTTGAGCATTACGTCTTCTTTCTCGGCATAGGCTATCGCGATTTCGATGAGTTTCGCGACATCTTCGCCTTGCGGGACCATGACCAAACCGTCTTCGTCACCGACCACGATGTCGCCCGGGTTCACGATAGCCCCCCCGATGCATACCGGCACATTGATTTCGCCGGGGCCGTTCTTGTAGGGGCCGAGGTGGGTAATACCTTTGGCAAAAACCGGAAAACTGGATTTGGCCACGGCATCGGCATCGCGGATGGAGCCGTCGATGACCATGCCGGCGACGCCGCGAGCGAGCGCCATTGACGACATGATTTCACCGATGATGGCGTTGGTGCAGATACCACCGGCATCGACGACGATGACGTCTCCGGGTCGTGCGATGTCGATTGCCTTGTGCACCATCAGGTTGTCGCCTGGGGGAACCTTGACGGTTAAGGCGGTGCCGACCAGCTTGGTCTTGTCGTGATAAGGACGGATGTCGGAGGAAACGGCTTTCAGCCGGCTCATGTTGTCGCTCAAGTGGGCGGTGACAATGCTGCGCAGAGCCTTGATCCATTCACGCGGCGGTTGCGGGGCGGGCGGCAGGATGCGAAAACCGATGTTTGACACGGAAACTCCTTGTTGGGTTCGGGTTTGTACTGAAGTTATTCAGGCTTGATGCCAGCGACGCGAATGGCGTTGGCCCATTTGGACAGTTCGTTCTGCAGAAACTTTGCCGAGACTTCGGGCGTATAGCCTGCGGGCTCGAAGCCGTCCCTGATCAGGGTGGACTTGATTTCGGCGGAGCCCACGATTTTGACAATCGCGCCACTCAGCTTGTCGACGATGGGTTTTGGGGTTTTTCCGGGTGCAAGTACAAAATACCAACTGGCCGCGTCATAACCAGCTACGCCTGATTCGGCAACAGTCGGCACATCGGGCAGGGCGCTGCTGCGCTTCGCGGTCGACACGGCAACGGCACGCATTTTCTTTGCCTTGATCTGTCCCAGTGCGGCTGGTATTGATGAGAACAGTACGTGCACTTCGCCAGTGAGCAGCCCAACGATTGACGGCGCGCTGCCCTTGTACGGCACGTGCACCATCCGGGTCTTGGTCAGCGCGTTGAGCAGACTCATTTCAAGGTGAGTGATGTTGCCGACACCACCGGACCCGTAGAGCAGTTCGTTTGGACGTAATTTCGCCAGTGCCAGCATGTCTTTCAGGGATTTGACCGGCATCGACGGATGCGCGACCAGCACCGAGGGGCCGATGGCCAGCAGGCTTACCGGATCCAGGTCGGTACGCACGTCGAACGGCATGTTCTTGAACAGCCCCGGCATCGACAGTGTGGCGTTGGCCATCAGCAGGGTGTAGCCGTCCGCCGGCGATTTGGCGACCGCACTGGCGGCAATGTTGCCGGCTGCACCCGGACGGTTATCGACGATGATTTGCTGACCCATCGAATCGGTCAGGTGTTTGCCGATGAAGCGCGCAGACTTGTCGACGCCACCGCCGGCTGCGAAACCGACCACGATGCGTATCGGTTTGTTCGGAAAATCCTGCGCCTGAACCGTGGTGGTTGCAGTGGAAAGCAAGGTGAGCACTGCGGCAATTCCGATGAACTGTTTCATGGGTTCTCCTCCTGATGTGAGTATATAGGGACGACGGATTACGGTTTTTTCAGATATTTGCGGCGAGCCTGCTGATAGGCTTCCGCATGAATCAGTTTGTCCAGTTCCGCTGGCGTGGCGATCACGGACTTCAGGTCATCTGGCGCCCCGCCCCGGTGCAGGTGTTCATAGATGCCGCGCAGCGCCTTGACTGCTGCCGCCACCGGCTGGTGTCCTTGTAGCAGGATGCGCGCCCGCAGCGGTGTCAGTTCCCTGCGCAGCGCGGTCATCGCCCCTGAGCCAACGATCAGCGGCAGCCTCGTCGCAGCGCTGACACCCCTGATGATCTCGATATCGTCGACTTCGACCACGAACAGCGCGTCGACCCCGGTCTGCGCGTAGGCTTTGGCGCGCGCCACGGTGCCCTCGACAGCTTCAATGCGTGCGCTGGCGATGCGCGCCGCGATCACCAGTTGCGGATCCTGCCGTGCCGCCAGTGCAGCGCGCAGCTTCCCGGTCATTTCGGCGATAGGAACCAGACCGCCGTCGCCGCCAAAGGGCGCCGGCTGTACGGTGTCCTCGATGCCGAGGATGGAGACGCCCGCGTGTTCGAGCTCATTCACGGTACGCATCACGTTCAGCGCGTTGCCGTAGCCATGGTCGGCGTCGACTAGCAGGCTCAGGTTGGAGGCACGCATGATGCGCCGCACCTGGTCGGCGAATTCGCTGAGGGTGATGACGACGAGGTCTGGAGCGGCCAGTGTAGTCATTGATGCTACCGATCCGGAAAACAGGCCGAGCCCGAAGCCGGTCTGCTCGGCGACGCGTGCCGACAGGGCATCGTATACGCTGGCCGGCGAAAGGCATTCGCTGCCGGCAAGAATCTCGCGGGCGCGAATGCGGGGATTGATGGTCCGGGTCATTACGGGATCAGGAAGCGGGTTTAACTGCGGGGTTTAACCACGACCGGCGTCTGGTCCGCCAGCCGATCCAGGACATAAGGTAACAGACCGCCCTTGCGCACATAGTCGATCTCGGCTCGGGTGTCGAGACGTAGCGTGAGCTGCACGCTATCGGTGCTTCCGTCGGCACGGCGGATCATCAGCCTCACGGTCTGACCGGGTGTGGCGCGATCGTCGAGACCCGACAGGTCGAACTGCTCGTCGCCGCCCAGTTTCAGCGTTGCCGGCGTGGTTCCTGCCGCAAACTGCAGCGGCAATACCCCCAAGCCGATTAAGTTGCTTCGGTGGATACGCTCGAAGCTGGAGGCGATCACTGCACGCACGCCGAGCAAGCGCGTGCCCTTGGCAGCCCAGTCGCGTGCACTGCCAGTGCCGTATTCCTCACCAGCGAAAACAAACAATGGCACCCCTTTTTCAGCGTACCGCATTGCCGCGTCGTAGATGCTCATGCGCTTGCCGCCGGGCTGGTGCACGGTGACGCCACCTTCGACGCCCGCTGCCATCTGGTTGCGCAGCCGCACGTTGGCGAACGTGCCGCGCACCATGACCTGGTAATTCATCCGCCGCGCACCGTAGTTGTTGAAGTCCTGCGGGGCGACGCCGAGACTTTGCAGGTGGCGGCCCGCCGGCGAATCCGCAGTGATGCGGCCGATCGGGCTGATGTGGTCGGTGGTGACCGAGTTGCCGAGAATGGCCAGTGCGCGGGCGCCGCGGAATTCGCGCAGCCCGGATTCCATTAGGCCGGTCTCGGCGAGGAACGGCGGCTCCTTGATGTACGAAGAGGTTTCTTCCCACGGATAGATTTCGCCGCCAACCTGCGGGATTGCGTTCCACAGGGGATTACCCGCCGCTAGCTCGCTACCGTAGGCGTTGCGGTATTGCGCGGGATCAAGAGCACGGTGCAGGGCTTTTGAAAGCTCGTCACGTGTGGGCCAGATGTCCTTCAGAAATACGGGTTTGCCGTCGCTCCCGGCGTCCAGTGCCTCTGTTGCAAAGTCGATGTCGACGCGGCCGGCGAGCGCGAAGGCTACCACCAGCGGCGGACTTGTGAGGTACGAGGCGCGTACCACGGGATGGATGCGTGCTTCGAAATTGCGGTTGCCCGACAGCACCGCGCAGGCGATTGCATCCTGCTGTGTGATCGCTGACTCGACTTCAGCCGCGATCGGACCCGAATTGCCGACGCAGGTGCCGCAGCTAAAGCCGACGATGTTGAATCCAAGCTGGTCGAGGTCTGCCTGCAGGCCGGCGTTTTCCAGATACAGTCGCACTACCTTCGAACCCGGCGTCAGCGAAGTCTTGACCCAGGGTTTCACCGCCAGGCCGCGCGCCAGCGCCTTCTGCGCCACCAGCCCCGCGGCGAGCATCACGCTGGGGTTCGAGGTATTGGTGCAGGAGGTGATCGCGGCGATGACCACACTACCGTCGCTCACGTCGCGATCAGGTTTGTGACCAGATGCGCCTTTACCGTAACCGCCGCGGTCCTTCGGCAAACTCAGTTGTTCTGCGAAATGATGCTTCAGTGTATCCAGCGGTACGCGATCCTGGGGCCGCTTGGGTCCGGCAACGCAGGGCGCGATGGCGTCAAGATCGAGCAGCAGTACCTGGGAGTAGTCGATGTCACCGGCTCGCGGTGTGCCGTAGGCACCCTGCAGCCGGAAGTAGCGTTCCATCGCCTCGACCTGCAGTTTCGGACGCCCGGTGTCATGAAGGTAGCGGCTGGTCTGTTCGTCCACTGGAAAATAGCCGATGGTTGCGCCGTATTCCGGCGCCATGTTGGCGATGGTGGCGCGGTCGGGTACCGATAGTTCGGCAATTCCTTCGCCAAAAAACTCGACGAATTTGCCGACCACTTTCGCCTTGCGCAGCATTTCGGTGACTTGCAGCACCAGATCGGTGGCAGTGACGCCGTCGTGCAGTCTGCCCTTGACGTGCACGCCAACAACGTCGGGAGTAAGGAAATACACCGGCTCTCCGAGCATCGCGGCCACTGCCTCGATGCCGCCTACGCCCCAGCCGGCAACGCCAAGCCCTGAGATCATGCACACATGCGAATCAGTGCCAACCAGCGAATCGGGAAAGTAAGTCCCGTCGCGCGAAAGCACGCCAGGCGCGAGGTGCTCAAGGTTGACCTGATGCAGTATCCCGAAACCCGGCGGGATCAGGCGTATGCCCTTGTAAGCTTGCATCGCCCACTTCACAAAACGGAAGCGCTCTTCGTTGCGCGAAATCTCCAGCGCCATGTTTTTAGCCATCGCATCCGCGCTGCCATAGAAATCGATGGTCAGCGTGTGGTCGATCACTTGGTCAACCTGCACCGCCGGTTCGACTTTCGCAGGGTCGAGGCCGCGGCGCCGCATTGCGCCGCGCAGCGCGGTGAGGTCGCCGAGCAGCGGAATGCCCGCGGTGTCGTTTAGTACGATACGGCCGACGATGAACGGGATTTCAGTGTTGCGCGCGTCTTGCGGTTGCCATTGTGCCAGCGCCCGGATGTGGTCTTCGGTGACCTTGATGCCGTCGCAATGGCGCAGCAGCGATTCGAGCACGATGCGCAGGCATACCGGCAGGCGCGAGATGCGGCCGATACCCGTCCGTTCCAGCGCCGGTAGCGAATACAGGCGTGCCGGCGTGCCGGGCACTAGCTCGACCTGCTGCTCAACATGTTGTTTGAGGGAGGAGGGCATGATCGGGGATGCTAGCCAAAAACGGTTTCTACCATTATTTCGCTGCGGTCTGACCGGTAATTCCGCGATGCGGGCTGAGTGATGCGTCCACATGATCGACATCCGCTGCGGCGCTTGATCTGCCAGAGGTGCTTCGCCACAATCGAGCGTCTTTCACCCGATTCGAATCTTCACCCCCATGTCCCAATCTTCGAACACAGCCGGCAAACTGGCGGGCAAGGTTGCCTTTCTCACCGGTGCGGGTGCGGGTATCGCCCGTGCTACGGCCAGGCTCTATGCGCGAGAGGGTGCCGAGGTCGCGATCATCGATTTCAACCGCGAGACCGGCGCTGCAGCCGAACGCGAAATCCGAGACGCCGGTAGCGAAGCGCTGTTTGTCGAAACCGATGTAACCAATGACGAAAGCGTGCGCGACGCAGTGGCGGCCACAGTCAAGAAATTCGGCGGCCTCGACATCATCTTTAACTGCGCCGGCGGTTCGCTGCAGGAAGACCTTCCAGTACACGAAATGGACCTAAAGGTCTGGCATCACACCATCAACCTCAACCTACTGCACCCGTTTCTGACCTGCCGCCACGGCATTCCGCACATGCTCAAGGCCGGCGGAGGCGTGATCGTCAACGTCACTTCGCATCTCGGGCTGATGGGGTCGATCAAGCCTGCCTATGCGGCGACCAAGGGCGGTATCATTTCATTCACTAAGACGCTGGCGGCGCAGTATGCGTCGCACAACATCCGCGTCAATGCGGTCGCGCCGGGGTCGGTGTTGACCGAGCGCCAAATCAAGCGCTACGGCGAAATGATGGCGGCGAAGGAGCTGTCGCCCGCAGCACGCGTGCGTAAGCTGGCGCAACAGCTGTATCCGTTTTCGCTGGGCGAGCCGGAACACATTGCTTCCATCGCGCTTTTCCTTGCTTCTGAGGATTCACACATGATCACCGGCACTACCATCGCCGCCGACGGCGGTCGCTCGTCGTACCTTAAATTACAGGCCGAAGACTAATTGCGCTGGGCACCCATACGGAGGAAACATGAAAATCGAACGCATCGAGATTTACGTCACCGCGCTGACCGAACGGCTCAAGCGTATCTTTTCCAGCGGCGTTTATGACACCGGACCGCTCGACAGCATCAACGGCAAGCCGGTATTGGTGAAGATCCACGCTGGCGGCGTCACCGGCATGGGCCAGATCCGCCCGATCAGCCCCGGCCACTTCGTCGCCGACACCACGCAGAGCATGGTCGCCGCGATCAAGGAAATCTACGGTCCGGCCATGATCGGCCGTTCGATCTTCGACACCGAGGGCATCAACGCAATGTTCGACAACCGGCTGCATGGCAACCCGGCGGCGCGCGCGGTGCTCGATATCGCAGTGCGCGACGCTGCCGGCAAGGCTCTCAACACGCCGGTCTACAACCTGATCGGCGGTTGCTGCCAACCGCGCATCCCGCTTGAATGGTCGGTGAGCATGGCCGACGACGTGCAGACCATGATTGCCGAAGCGAAGCGCGCGGTCGACGAGTTTGGCATCAAAGTGCTGTGCCTGAAGATGGCTGATCACCGCGGCTGGAAGCGCGACGTCGCCAACTTCGCTGCGGTGCGAAAGGCGGTAGGCAAGGACATCATGATCGGCATCGATCCAAACGCCGGCTGGACGCTGGCCGATTCGCTGCGTGCGATTGCTGAGATCCTGCCGATGGACCTCGGGTACATCGAGCAGCCGATTGAACGCCGCGACATCAAGGGCATGGCCGAAATCCGCCGCGCCGCTGGCGGCGTGCCGGTGATGGCCGACGAAGGCGTATTCACGATCCAGGATGCTTTTGCGCTGGCGCAAGCACGCGCGATCGATGCCTACTGCATCAAGCTCTACAAGATTGGCGGGATCACCCCGGCCCGAAAAATCGCCGCGATTGCCGAAGCGAGCAACATCCAGTTGAACTGCGGCGGCCTCGCCATGCAGTCACAGCTAGAAGCCGCGGCCGGCGCGCATTTTTATTCGAGCGTACCCCTATCGAGGATGATGGGGGCAGCCGAGTTCGTGCTCGGTCTGAATTCCACAGTGAAGGATCCTTTGTGCCCCGAAAGCGATTTCAAAATTGTCGACGGTTATGTGAACGTCCCCACTGGGCCGGGCCTTGGCGTCACTATCGACGAGAAGGTGTTAAAGACTATTACGCTGCTACACGAAAAAATCAGCTAGGCGTAGGATTAAAAAAATAAATTAAATAAATTATTTAAATAATTTTGCGAATGTGTTGGTCGCTGCCGGGCAGCATTTGTATCCTGAAGGTGCGTAACGTCGCCCGTTATTCGACTGTAGGTATGTAGTCGTCCGGAGCGCCCGGCGGGATCGGTGGATTTTGTTTAAGACTGTAGCGAAATTCATTGATCATCCGCAGAAAGGGACCGCGCACCCAGACTTCCTCGGTCCCGACCTCGGTTTCTTCTTTGGGGTCGCGGGTGACGTTGAATATCCACGGCGTTTCGAGATGGATCGGTCCGGTGTTCGGTTCCGGTTCCCATACCATGTGCATTTTCCAGTCGCGCCACTTGGCGGCGCGCATTTCCTGCTTGATATAGAACACGAAACCTTCACGGTTCGATTTTTCCTGCTTGCCAATGAAAAAGTCCAGCTGGTCGATGCCGTCGATAGGCCGGTCCTGTGGCACTTCGGCTCCGGCGACACGTGCGAGCGTAGTGTAGAGGTCAGTGATGTGCACAATCTCGTTGCTGACCCGGCCCGCTGCGATTTTGCCGGGCCAGCGCACCATGAACGGTACCCGCAACGAACCTTCCATCGAGGTGTGATAAGTGCCGCGCCACATACCGGCGGTGCCGCGCCAGGGACGGCGGAATTCAGGACCGTTGTCGCTGCCGAAAAAGAACAGCGTATCCTCGGCAACACCCAGCGACTGCAGTTCATCGAGTACCCGGCCGACGTTGTGATCCATTTCCACCATCGAATCGGCAAAATCGCCGGCGCCGGTCTTTCCGGCGAAATCGCGATGGGGCAGCGTCGGGAAATGCACCTGGGTCAGCGGAATGTAGGTGAAGAACGGGCGCTTCGCCTTCACTTGGCGGCGCATGAAGTCGTTGGCGTGCCCGATCAGGTCGGAGTCGATGCGGCGGCGCATCTCGAGGTCGAAAACAGCGACGTTTTTCGCTAGCTCGCCCTTGCGCCCCTCCATCACGTAGGGCAGGCCGACGACCGAGGAGTCGTAGCCAGGTGTGGAGGTGAACATACTTTCGTTGGTGGTGCGCGGAATGCCGTACCACTCATCGAAACCGCGGTCCTTGGGGTAGCGGCCTTCGCGGTCGCCGAGATGCCACTTGCCGTAGATTCCGGTGGCGTAACCACGTGCGGATAGCAGTTGCGCCAGCGTCACTTCCCACGGGATCAGCCCTTGCGGCAGCCCAGCCGGCACAGATTGAATCGCACCGGTGCGGATCGGCATGCGTCCGGTCATCAGCGCCGAGCGCGTTGGCACACAGTCGCTCTCGACGTTGAAGTTGAGGAACTTCAGCCCTTCTTCGGCAAGCCGGTCGATGCGCGGTGTCGGTGCCGGCGCGCCGCGTATCAGTCCGCCGTTGTAGCAGCCCAGTTCGCCCCAGCCGAGGTTGTCGGCGAGGATCAGGACGATGTTCGGTGACGATATTTTCTCCATGATTTACCTGCGCCGCTTGCCCATTCCGGCTTCCTTCGCGGCCTTAGCCCACACCGCCATCTCAGCCTTCATGCGCACCAGCATTTCTCTCGGCGAGCCACCTGCAGTTTCGGCACCGACACTGAACAGGCGTTGTTCAATTTTCGGATCAGCCAGCGCCTTGTTGTAGGCGGCGGAGAGTTTGCCGATTACATCGTTCGGAGTACCGGCTTTGCCCATGATGCCGAACCACTGCACGATGTCGATTTCTGGGTAGCCGACCTCAGCCAGCGTTGGTACGTCGGGCAGCGCTTTCGAGCGCTTGCCGGAGGTGACGGCGAGCATCTTGACGCGTCCGGCTTTGGCCTGCGGAACAATCGGACCCGAACCCAGAACCGCGATAGGCACCTCGCCGCTGACCAGGGAGACAATCGCTTGACCGCCGCCCTTGAATGGTACTGGTGTCAGTTTGGACTTGGCCAGCCGGAAAAACAGCAGTCCGGCGAGTGCCTGGGTACCGGTTGGCGATGAAATGGCATACGGCACTTCGCCGGGTTGCGCGCGCGTGGCCTTGAGCATGTCGGCGATCGATTTCCAGCCGGGAGCCGGATGCACGGCGATGATGATCGGCTGATTGACGAGGATGGTGATCGGCGCCAGGTCCTTGTCGGCGCGGTAGGGCAGTTTCGGATTGAGCACCGGCTGGTAGAACGCCGAGTCCGAACCGACAACCAAGGTATAGCCATCCGCCGCGCTGCGCACCAGTGCCTCGATGGAAACGCTGCCGGAACCGCCGGGGCGGTTCTCCACGATGACCTGCTGTCCTAGTTCCCGCGATACCATATCTGCCGGCAGGCGTGCCGATAGGTCGGAAGTGCCTCCGGGCGCAAAGCCCACCAGTACGCGGATCGGCCGATTGGGCCAGTTTTGCGCAAAGGCCGGGACGCAGATACAAAGAAAGAAAATGCTGAGTATGATTTTTTTCATCTGGATTCCTCCTCGAAAAAAAGCGGGTTGCTGGAACGGTCGTTTTCGTTGTTGTTGGTATATTTAATGCATCAAGCCATGCCGATGGGCTCCGCCAGAATGGAAGAAACCCTAACGGTTCTGGCGAGCAAAAGTTCGTTCAATTAAATATTAACCTTGGCATAGCCGGGATCATCGAACAGGTTGTCCATTTCGTTCGGATCATCCTTGAGCTTGTACATCTCGCCAGCGCCCGATCCGAGCTCGAACGTGCACTTCCAGTCCATGGTGCGCACGGTGCGCAACTGCAGGCCGACGCCGCAGCGCGACGGATGCACATGCCACTCACTCCACGCGGCCTCACGCGGCGCGTCCTTGCCTGCAAGCAGATCCTTCAGGCTGCGGCCCTGTAGCGCGTGCGGCGCCGAAGTGTCCGCCGCATCGTAGAACGTGGCCGCGAGATCGAGCGTCGACACCGGCTCTGCAACCACCTGACCGGTTTTGACGCCGGGACCGCGCGCGATCATCGTCACCCGCATCAGGTCTTCGTAGGGCGTGGGACCCTTCAGGTAGAGCCCATGGTTGCCGAGCATATCGCCGTGGTCGGTGCTGTAGACAATCAGCGTGTCTTCGGCCATGCCGAGGTCATCGAGCGTATTGAGGATGCGGCCGACGTTGTGGTCGATCAGCGAAATCATGCCGTAGTAGTTCGAAGTCATGTCGGCGAGCTGGGCGTCGGTCTGCACCGGAACACGCGAACCTTCGGCGCGGAATTTTCGCAGCTCCGGATCGTTGAGTTGCGGTACACCTTCAAGCTGGGCCTTGTGCCACCATGGCCGGCGGTCAAGATCCATGCTGCGATGCTGCGGCAGCACGATGCTCTTCGGATCGTACATACTGCTCCACGGCTCGGGGCAGTCGAACGGATGGTGGGGATCAGCGAACGACACCCACATCGCCAGCGGCTTGCTCTTGTCCTGATGCGTCAGCAGTTCGATGGTGCGGTCGGCGGTCCAGGTGCTGTTGTGCCAGGAGACCGGCAGCGCCGAACTCCAGGTCTGCGCAGCACCGGTTTCGGGTCGCGTCGACTGCGCCCACAGCTTGTAGGCCTCTTCGTCATTGCCGCGCCCAATGAACCAGCGCTCGTAGTGTCCCATCGGCGGGCGGTCCAGCGGGCGCGTGCGGTGAGTATGTCCCAGCACGGTCAGCTCAGCGTATTCGAAGCCCATGTAGGGGCCGTTCCAATTGGGTCCGTATTTCGCCTGGCTCTTGTTACATTCCGGCGTGCCGGTCGCCTTGAACGTGGCCTTGGTCGCGAAATGAGCCTTGCCGATGAACGCAGTGCGGTAACCGCTGCGCCCCAGCGTCCCGGCAAAACCCTGCTCGCCTACTTTCGGATCGAGGTCGACGCCGTTATCCCACACGCCGTGCGTCAGCGGCAGCAGCCCGGTCAGTATCGAGGCGCGTGAAGGCTGGCAGACGAGGTTCGGAGTCATGCAGGCCTTAAACCGCGTACCATCGCGCGCCAGCCGGTCCAGATGCGGGGTTTTAAGGTGCGGATTTTCGAAACCGTTGCAGTCAGCGCGCTGTTGGTCCGAAGTGATGAGAATGATGTTGGGGCGCTTGGCGGCCATGCAGTCTCCATCGGGGTGGTGCCGCGCTCGGCTTTGCCCGGGCAAGCGTGCGGCATCAGGGTGAATAGGCCGATGTTGACACCCTCATTTGATATACGCAATCATCCATAAATGCTTTTTTCATAAATTTCATTTATCAAATGAATTTCCGCGATATCGAGTATTTCGCCGTACTCGCCGAACACGGCCACGTCGGGCGTGCGGCTGAGGCGCTGGGTTTGACACAGCCGGCGCTGAGCGTGAGCCTGCGCCGGCTCGAACAGTCGATGAACACCAAGCTGTGTAAGCGCACGCCCCGGGGCATCGAGCTGACAGATGTAGGGCACGTGCTGTTGTCGCAGGTGCGGCGGCTGCGCCAGACACGCGAAGACGTCATGCGCGAGGTTGAAGACCTGAGCCAGGGCCGTGCTGGCAACCTGCGTGTGGGTGCGCACGCCGGCGTGATGGACAATCTGATGGGACCCGCCTGCTGCGCGCTGATAAATGCCGCGCCCAGCGTGACGCTGTCGGTCACCGTCGAGTCCATCGAATCGGCGGTGAGCGCGATCCGCGAAGGGCGGCTCGATCTCGGCGTCAGCGTGATGCCGTCACCGCCGCATCCCGACATGGTGCAGATACCGTTGATTGATGACGCAATCGTGGTCTTCGCTTCCGCACAACACCGGTTGGCCAAGCGCAAGCAGGTCACGCTCAACGATCTTGAATGTGAACGCTGGGCCGCCACTGCCTTTAGTGCCCCGGCGCTGCCGCTGCTGAGCTTGGCATTGCAGGATCGCGGCCGTAACGCGCTGCACTATGTGGTGCAGACTAGCTCGATGTCCTTTCGCGACCAGCTGGTAGCTAATACCGATCTGCTCAGTACTTCATCCAAGCGGCTGCTAAAGCAAATCAAAACGCGCTACCGCGTGGTCGAATTGCCTATCAAGGGATTCAGCGTGAAGCGCAGCGTCGGTGTCTTCCATCGCAAGGATGCCTACCTGTCGCCGGCCGCGCGGCAGTTCATAGCCATCCTCAGGGATACCGCAAAAAATATCGCAGACGAGCAGTGATTACCGCACTCAGTACGCAGGTTTTCCGGAGAGCTGCTGATACGACTGCCACCATGCGATACTAGCGTCCGCGAGCGCGACGGTGACATCGATGCAGCGTTCACGGAGTTCCGGCCTGAAGCGGTGCATCACCACCGGAATCTCGGTGCACGCCAGCACCACGGTGGTCGCGCCCTGAGCCAGCAGCGATTCCGCGGCGCGCTCGATCAGCGGTGTCGCCTGTTCGAGTTCGTTGGCCTTGATCGCCTTGATTGCCGGATCGACAAGTTTTTCCTGATCGGCGGCGGCCGTGACCAGATGGTCAATGCCCTGTGCCGCAAAACGCTTCTGGTAGAACCCGGCCTTCAGCGTGCCGCGCGTGCCCATCAGGCCGAGCTTCATTTTTGATGACTTACCGTTCCCGACGGCGGTCATTGCGGTGTCGGCGATGTGCAGAAACGGTACTTTCGCAGCGGGGGCAAATTCCTCGTACCAGTAGTGTGCGGTATTGCAGGGCATCGCGATGCACACCGCGCCGGCATTCTGCAGAGTTTCAATCGCATCGATTAACCGGGGCAGCGGTGACGCGCCGCCTTCGAAAATTGCCTGGATGCGATCAGGAAGCTGGGGCACCGAGCAGGTGATGGTGGGAATATGCTCGTGATCGGCTTTGGCCGGTGTACGATCGACGAGCTTATGCAGAAAATCGACCGTGGCCATCGGCCCCATGCCGCCCAGCACCCCCAGTTTTGGTCCCACGCCGCGCTACCTTACAAAATCAAAAGCGACACCATACAGGCACGCCGCCGATTGGTGAACAGTTTTGTACCGCGCCGGACAGAAATCTGCTGCGGTTGCCAGTGTTGCCGGAACGCTTTATGACTGATGCCTTAATCCGGAGGAAGCACAAGATAAATCGCGTACGCACTTAAACCGTATTTTCCCGACATCGATGAAGGTGTGCTCGCCGACTGCGATCTGGTCGCTAGCGCTGCTGATTAGCTCACCGAGATCGGCAGATTCGTGTTCGGGGCTGGGCATGTCTTTAGAAGTGTTTCCTGATGGTGAATTATAGCTTTGGCAACTTTGTACACGGCTAGGTCGGATGCAGTCCGAAAATATGAAATAAAATTAATGGTCAAGACACCCAAAAAGAACAGGGAAGATATCAATGAAATTCGGCCGCTTTCAGCACCAATCCCGCACTTTCTACGGTCTCGTCGAAGGCGACAAGGTCACTGAACTTGAGGGGTCGCCCTTCGATACCTGGAAGACTTCTGCCAAGACCTATGCACTGTCTGCCGTAAAGACGCTGCTGCCGGTCGAGCCGCGCAATTTCTATTGCGCGGGACTCAACTATGCCGCGCACATTGAGTGGGCCGCCAAGCGCAAAGGGCTGCCGGTGAAAATACCAGAGAAGGCCGACGTCGGTTACCGCTCCAACAACGCGCTGGTCGCAACCGGCGAGGCGATCGTGATCCCCGCCGATTCGAACGGCCCGGTGCAGTTCGAGGGCGAGCTGGTAGCGGTAGTGGGCAAGACCGCGAAGAATCTGACCGAAGCCAACGCGCTGTCGTGCATCCTTGGCTATACGCTGGGCAACGACGTCAGCGAACGCAGCTGGCAGAAATCCGACCGCACGCTGTGGCGCGCCAAGAACTGTGATACCTGGAAGCCGATGGGCCCGTTCATTGCCACCGGGCTTGATCCGATGAGCCTTGATGTTGAGATCCACATTAACGGCAAGCGCGTCGCCGGCTACAACACTTCCAAGATGCTGTTCTCGGCGCAGCACTACATCGCCGAGATCACCAAATACATGACGCTGCATCCCGGCGACGTGATCTGGCTCGGCACCGATGACGCCACCGAACCCGATCTCAAGGACGGCGATGTCTGCGAGATCATCCAGAAGGACATCGGCACGCTGCGCAGCCCGGTCAAACGCGCAAAAGCCTAGTTTGTTATCTTTATCCACGCCGGCCCGGTAAGCCGGCGTTTTTCATGAAGGATATAATTCGATGAGCAAGCCCGTCTGTCTGCTTTGGCTGGATGATTTTAAAGCCTACGAACAATCCCTCGCTCGCGCGGGCCTCGGCGATCATTTTGAACTGCATCACGTGCCGCGCGATGGAACGCCGCCAGATGACATCATTCCGCGGGTGGAGGTGCTCGCCAGCTGGAGGCACGGCAAGCTGCTCGCCCGCATGCCCAAGCTGCGCTGGATTCAGGCGATGACCGCCGGCGTCGAAGCCTGGCTCGGCGCGCCCGGCCTGCGCGACGAGGTTGCGCTTTGCTGCGCGCGTGGCTCGCACCGCCACTCGATGTCGGAGAACATCCTCGGCGCACTGTTCCACCTGACCAAGCCCTACGCGGCGGTAGTGCAGGACCAGAAGCAGAGCCACTGGACGCGGCGACAGTCGGCGTTGCTCGCCGGACAGACGCTAGGCATCCTCGGCCTTGGCTTTATCGGGCAGGAACTCGCGCGCAAGGCGGCGGCGTTGGAAATGCGGGTGATCGGCACCAAGCGTACGCCGGGTGCGTTGGATGGCGTGGAAAGAGTTTGTAGCAGCTATCAGTCAGAAGAAGTACTGCGTCAGTCGGATTTCGTCGTGTTGCTGATGCCGGTAACGCCGGAGACCGAGAATTTCATGAATTCCACGCGGCTGAAGACGATGAAGCCTACAGCCTGGCTGCTCAACTTCGGCCGCGGCCCGCTGATCAAGGATGAAGATCTGATCGCCGCGGTGAAGGGGAAGACCATCGCCGGCGCGGTGCTCGATGTATTTCGCGAAGAACCACTCCCGCCCTCGGATCCGTTCTGGACCACTGAAAACATCGTCGTGCTGCCGCACATCGGCGGCGGCCACGCCACCCGTGGCGCGATGGTGGCCGACATCTTTGCCGAAAACGCGAGGCGCCATATTGCTAGCGAACCGTTCATCACGGAGGTGGACCGGACCCGCGGATATTGATTAAATATTTTTTAATTGATTATTTTGTAACTACCTCTAGCGGCTGCGATGGCACTACAATACCGCTTCTTTCGCAGTAAAATCTCGTGACGACATTGACCGACATCCCCGCCGACAAATTTCTTTATTTCACCCAGCCCGGGTGAAGTAGCTGCCTTCGCACGAAAGAGTTTCTTTCGAAAAATGGTGTGGACATGCTCGTGATCGATGTGCTGAACGACCCGGGCGGCCGTGAATTGCTGTTCAACAAATACGGCATCCGCAAGGTTCCGGTGCTGGCGAAGGGCGATAAATACGCATTCGGCCAGATGCTCGATCCCTTTGCCAAGTTTGCCAGACTGCCGCTGCCGGGTAAGGATCGCCTTTCTCCGGAACAGCTGTACAGAAAATACGGAATGGTGTTTGCCGCTGCGGCGCGTTACGCGCGCCAGTTTCCGGCGGAGCATTTTCGTGACCGCGTGATTCCGCATCGCGAGCGTGTAATTCGTACGCTGTGCTACCACGTGTTCCGCATCGGCGAGTCGTTCCTCGAAACCTGGGACGGCGCCGAGTATTCGGTGAAGATTGCCGATAACGAGCCGCCGGAAGCATTACAGAGCGGCGACGACATCGCGTGCTACGGCGAAGGCGTGTGGAAGCGCTTCGAATCCTGGTGGACCGGGATCGAAGATCGCGAACTCGAACGCGTGCTCAAGACTTATTTTGGAGAAACCCCCGCGCACCTAGTGCTTGAGCGGGTGACTTGGCATTCGGCGCAGCACTGCCGGCAGCTGATTGAGGTATTAGAGCGCATCGGCGTCACCCCCGACCGGCCGCTGACCGCCGCCGATCTCGCCGGGCTGCCGCTACCCGAGCGGCTGTGGGAGTGACAACCAACCGATTTCAGACTTGTTTTACAAAGCAGTTCGCAGAACCAATCAACAGGAGGCAACAATGAAAAAAATGATTTCGGTCGCCTTGGGCACTATACTGCTGGGGAGTTTGATGACGGGCGCGGCGTTCGCGCAGAACTTTCCGACCAAACCGATCCGCATGATCATCGCGCTCGCCCCCGGCGGCGGCGTCGATACCACCGGGCGTTTCATCGCATCGAAGCTGGGCGAAGCCTGGGGACAGAACGTGGTGGCTGATAACCGTCCGGGCGCCGGCGGTACCATCGCCGCCGACATCGTCGCCAAATCGCCGGGCGACGGTTACACTCTGCTGATGACCTCGGCGGGCGTGAGCATCACGCCGAGCCTGTTGAAGCTCGGCTACAACGCCCGCACCGATCTGCTGCCGGTGACGATGGCAGTGGTTTCGCCCGGCGTCATGGTGGTTCATCCGTCGCTGCCGGTGAAAAGCATCAAGGAACTTGTCGCGTTCGCCAAGGCGCGCCCCAACGAACTGTTCTATTCATCGTCTGGGCTGGGCTCGGCGCAGCATCTGACGCAGGAAATGTTCTCGCAGATGACCGGCATCAAGATGACCCACGTGCCGTACAAGGGAACGGCGCCGAGCATTACCGATACGGTAGCCGGGCGTATCACGCTGACGGTGGCGAGTGTGATTTCGACGCGGCCGTTCTTCACCAAGGGCCGCTTGCGCGTGCTGGCGGTCGTTGGTCCGAAGCGCACCCCTGCGCTGCCTGAGTATCCGACCATCGCCGAATCGGGTGTGCCCGGCTTCGGTGTGGAGAACTGGTATGCGCTGTTTCTGCCCGGCAAGACCGACAAGGCCATCGCTGTAAAAATCCAGCAGGCTGTCTCGCGCATCCTCACTGATCC
Organism: Burkholderiales bacterium; assembly: GCA_038106575.1. Taxonomy (GTDB): domain Bacteria; phylum Pseudomonadota; class Gammaproteobacteria; order Burkholderiales; family SG8-41. The sequence goes on along the minus strand of JAYOED010000006.1, from coordinate 21,533 downwards.
GAAGACCGACAAGCTGTTGCTGACCCAGGGCCTCGATGTGGTCGCCAACACGCAGGAAGAATTCACCAAACGCTTCAACGAGGAAATCGATACCTGGGCGAAGGTGGTGAAGTCGGTCGGACTGAAACTGAAATAACGTTACGCGGGGTGCTGTGCCCGCAGAAGCGGGCGCAGCGCCAGCAATCCCAGCCCCGGCCCCGGTGCTAGCAGCAGGAACAGGTATTCGACCGGCAGGGTGTGTGATGCCGCGTTGAGCAGCTCGATGCTGCCGATAGTGATGGCAAAGCCGATGCAGTTGGCGATGGTGAGCGCCGAGCCCACTGACGCGCGCGGCGCGTTAGCGGCGTTCAATGCCGAAAATTGTGGCGAGTCGCCGACCACGGCAACGCCCCAGATCACCAGAAAGCTGATGACAGCCACCGGTGGTGCTAACAGCATCAGCGGTGAAATCAGACAGCACAGGCCCGAGGTGGAGAGTTGAATCCAGGCAACACGGGCACTGCCGCTACGCAGTGATATCAGGCCGCCGCCCACGCAGCCAAGCGCTCCAACAGCAATGACGATGAACGACCATAGCGACACGTCGAACTGCGGCGCGCGCGCGGAGAGCGCGACCGGAACGAACACCCAGAAGGCATATAACTCCCACATGTGGCCGAAGTAGCCGAACGCCGAGGCGCGGAAATTCCTGACGGCGAACACCGCTGCGAGCGCGCGCGGATCGAATTTGGGGCTCTTGGCGAGATTGGGGCCGTCGGGCACCAGCAGGTACATCAGCCCGCCACCCGCTGCGGCGATCAGCGAGACGCCAATCAGCACGTGCTGCCATGGCCATGATTGGCCCAGGGCCTTCAGCAGATGCGGAAACGCGGTGCCCAGCACCAGTGCGCCGACCAGGAAGCCCAGCGCGTTGCCGAGTCCGGTTTTGTACCAACCCGCCGCTATCTTCATACCCACTGGATAAATGCCGGCAAGGAAAAACCCGGTGGCGAAACGGCAGGCGAGCAGCGGGGTCAGCCCGCCGTCAGCGGCGAGCACGCCGAGATTGGAAGCTGCCCCGGCGAGCGAACATAGCAGGAACACTAGCCGCGGCGAATATCGGTCGGCGATTGTCAGAAACGCGAACACCAGCGTGCCGCAGATGAAACCCAGCTGTACCGCGGAGGTCACGTAGCCGAGTGCATCCGGCGCGAGTCCCCACAGGCGCTGCAGATCAGCGAGCACGGCGTTACCTGCAAACCACAGCGAGGTGCCGGCGAACTGCGAGGCGACGATGACCGGGAGGATGCGTGCGGGCCGTTGGTCCATGCAATACCGGATAGGGGTGAAGCATCGATTCTAGCGACATGGCGCCGCAGTGTGGAAACCGTGTCTGGCGCCGAGCAATGTTGCGTTATGCTGTTCCATCAAAAGAAAAATCAGGAGTTCGCATGACAGATCGGCAATACGCGGCGCTGTGGCCGCGCGGTCCGCGCCAGGCCAAGGTCAAACCGCTGGCGAAACGGCTCGATACGCTGCAAGGCAAAACCATCGCCTGGGTGTGGGACTATGTGTTCCGCGGCAACGAGGTGTTCGAGCAGCTTGAGAAAAGCCTGGCGGCGAAATATCCGGGCGTGAAATTCCTGCACTGGGATCTGTTCGGCAATACCCATGGCAGTGACGAGCGTAATGTGGTGGCCAACCTGCCGCAGAAGCTTCGCGAGCTCGGTGCCGACGCCGTCGTTTCCGGGATGGGTTGTTGAGGAAGCTGCACGCCCGCCGTGTTGCGGGCGAGTGTGGCGGCGGAAGGCGCAGGGATTCCCTCCTCGACGCTGGTCTGTGAGAGCTTCATGACGCTGGCAAAGGCGGCCTCGCAGGGTTTAGGTTTTCCGAACATTGCGGTGGCACCGGTGCGTGGCCATCCTGGCTTGCAGAGCAAGGAAGCGTTGCAGCAGAACGTGCGCGAGCTGACGCTTAACAGCGTGATCGACAACCTGCTGACCATGCCGGCGGCGAAAACCGTCAGCGGCGAACCGGGGGCGCGTGATGTCGTCTGCACCGGCTCATTTGAAGAGATCAACGAATATTTTATCGCCAACCAGCTGTCGGACGGGCTGCCGGTCGTGCCGCCTACGGTGGAGAAGGTCGAGGCTTTCTTAAAATATACCGACCGCAAACCCGATGAAGTCATTGGCGTGCTGTTGCCCGACAACCGCACGGCGACGGTGTGGAGCGCCGCAGTCAACGGCGTAATGGCGGGCTGCCGCCCGGAGTACATGCCGGTGCTGGTGGCGGCGGTGGAAGCGATGGCGGATCACAACTATGGCGTAGAGCACAGCGGCAATACCCCCGGCGGCGAGAACCTGATCGTCCTCAACGGCCCGGTGATCAAGGAACTCGGTTTCAATTACACGCAGGGCGTGATGCGCGATGGTTTCCAGGCTAATTCCACGGTCGGCCGCTTCTGGCGGCTGTGCCTGCGCAACATCGCTGGCTTCCTGCCGCACGGCAACGACAAGGCCACTTTCGGCAACACTTGGCGCGTGGTGGTGGCCGAGAACGAGGACGTGGTGAAGAAAATCGGCTGGACGCCGAACTGCGCCGATTACGGTTTCGCCGCAGGCACCAACGCGCTGTCGGTCGGGCGCTACACCGGCGGCAACCACATTTCGTCGGTGTCGGGATCGAAACCCGAAGAGTTGATGCCTTACATCGCCGACGCGGTGATCAGCCAGTATTCATGGCAGATCATGTTTTCGGTAGGGCAGGGCTACGACACGCTGCGGCCGCTGATTCTGATGTCGCCGATCGTCGCCGAGACCATCGCCGGCAGCGGCTGGTCGAAGCAGAAATTCCGCGAGGAACTGTTTGCGCGGGCGCGCATGCCCGCTCACCGTTTCGAGCGCATTCTCCGCGACTGGACGCAGAAGCCGACATGGAATCTGAAGGAGGAACACGAGGCCGGGCGCATTCCAAAGCTGTTCCACGAGTCCGATGATCCGGAGCGGCTGGTGCCCGTGGTATGGAGGCCCGGGGATTATCAGATCGTTGTCACCGGCGATCTCGGCCGCAACAGCATTTACGTGTTCGCGCACAACGGGGTACTGGGGTTTCCAGTGTGCAAGGCCATTGCGATGCCGGGGCGACGTTGATGGAGTCGATCGTTGTACGTGGCGGTACCGTCATTGACGGCACCGGCGGCCCGCCACAGTCGGCTGACGTAGCGCTGCGAGACGGATGTATCGCAGCGGTCGGTCGTGACCTGCCTGTTACCGGTGCGCGGGTGATCGATGCGCGGGGCCTGGTGGTTGCCCCCGGTTTTATCGACATCAAGACACATTCGGACTGGACTTTGCCGCTGATGCCGCAGGCTGAGAGCAAGATTCGCCAGGGTGTGACTACCGAAGTGATCGGGCATTGCGGTTATTCCTGTGCACCCTGCCTGCCGGGACGCGCCGCCGCGCTACGCCAATACCTTTCGCCTAGCGCGCCGTGGCTGGAATTCCGCGATACGAGCTACGCTGATTATGCGGCACACTATCCGGCCACAGCTGTCAATCGCGTAATGCTGGTCGGTCACAACACGCTGCGCCTGATGGCCATGGGTATGGAGGCTCGAAAACCCACACCGGTGGAGCTTGCGCTGATGGTGTCCTTGCTCGAGGAGGCGCTCGCAGCCGGAGCGCTGGGGCTGTCGTCAGGACTGTTTACCGCGCCCGGGTCGTATGCGCGCGGCGAAGAGATGGTCGAACTCGGTCGCGTACTGCGGCGCCACGGTGCGCGCTATTTCACCCATCTGCGGGACGAAGCCAACGCGGTGTTCGATGCCGCCGAGGAGGCGATTGAATTCGGCGCGCAGACGGGAGTCCATGTGCAGATTGTGCATGCCAAGGTGTCGGGTACTGACAACTGGGGCACTGTGGAGCGTTTCCTCGCGCGGCTAGCCGCAGCGCGTGCGGATGGCGTGCAGATTGACTGCGACCAGTATCCGTACACCGCCGCATCCAATCCGCTGCGCAATCTGATGCCGTCGTGGCTGCAGCAGGACGGTATCGATGCCATGCTGGTAAGGCTGGGCGACGAGGCGGTTCGTGCACGGGTTCGTGACGAGATCGCCGCAGGCGGGTTGAACAATTTTGGAAGAATCCGCTCCTGGGATGCGGTGCGTATTTCGATATCGCCTGATCTTGGACATCACGCCGGCAAAACCATCGCGCAGATTGCGCTGGAACAGAACAAGGACCCGTTCGACGCAGCGCTCGACTACATTATTGCCGACCGCGGCCAGACTCGGGTGGTCGTCGAATCAATTTCCGAGGATGACGTGCGTGCATTCGTGCGGGCTCCCGAAGTGATGGTGGGTTCGGACGGCAACGCAGTTGCACCGACCGGGATTACCGGCCAGGGTAAACCGCATCCGCGGTTCTACGGCACCTTCGCCCGCGTGCTCGGGCGCTACGTGCGCGAGGAGAACCTGCTGCCGCTGGAAACCGCGGTATCCAAGATGACAGGGCGTTCGGCTGCGGCGCTTGGGCTGGCTGACCGAGGTCTGTTGCGTCCAGGCTGCCGTGCCGATGTGACCGTATTTGACCCGGTAACCATCGCCGAACGTGCGACCTATGCTGACCCGCACCAGTTCGCGGTTGGCGTTGTCGCGGTTATGGTCAACGGCGTGCCAGTACTAGAACACGGCAACCGCAGCGATGCGCTGCCGGGCGAAATGATCAGGCGTGCACCGCACTGAAATATATTCTCTAGAGATTAAGGTCAACATGAAAGAACTGCTGCTCCGCGCTGAACGTGCGGTGAAACTGTTGAGCGCGCGCAGTGAAATGATCGCCGTCGCCGAATCCTCGGCGGGCGGGTTGATCAATGCCGCGCTGCTAGCGGTGCCCGGTGCTTCAGCCTGCTGCCGTGGCGGGCTGGTGGTCTATACCTATGAACTGCGCCGCGCACTGCTCGGCATCAGTGATGCCGAGATGAAGGACATGACGCCTTCCACCGAAGTCTATGCGTTGCTGAAAGCGCGCCGCGTGCGCGAAAAGCTTTCAACCGAATGGTCATTGACAGAAACCGGCGCTGCCGGGCCGACCGGCAGCCGCTACGGCTACGCGGCGGGACACGCCTGTCTTGCAGTCGTCGGTCCGGCAGTCGAACGCGCGATCACGATGGAGACCGGCAGCACAGACCGCGTCGCCAACATGCATGCGTTCGCGGCTGCGGCGATCGATCTGCTGATCGAAACGGTTTTCGCCCAGAGCTGAGCAGCGTCAACCGTTACTGACGACGTAACCCGAAGGAGTCCCTTTTACCGTAGTGCGCTCCATGTGGCGCAGCTGGGTTTCGTCGAAGTCGCCCAGCGCCTGGTGCAGGGTGCGGCGGTTGTCCCAGACCAGGATGTCGTGTTCGCGCCATTGATGGCGGTAGACGAATTCCGGTTTGGTGGAGTGTTTGTTCAGGTAATCGATCAGCGGCTTGCTTTCCTCTTCGGTCATACCATCGAAGCGCCGCACTTTCTCGCCGAGATACAGCGCCTTGCGTCCGGTTTCGGGATGCACGCGCACCACCGGCTGCGCAATCGGCGGATTGAGTTTCATCACTTCGTCGCGGCGTGCGGCTCCGGCATCGGCGACGTTGATCTTGCGCGTGCCCGAGAGATGGATGCCGTGCAGATCGGCGATCAGTTTCTTCATGCCGTCGGACAGCGCTTCGTAGGCCATGGTCATGTTGGCGAACAATGTGTCGCCGCCAACTTCGGGCAGGTTGTAGCACTTGAGCAGCGAACCCAGCGCCGGCACCGTGGTGTAGGACAGGTCGGTGTGCCACTGGCGGCCGGTATAGCGCGATTCCGACGGCGAACCGTCGGCGTTGGGACGGTTGGTGACCAGCAGCAGTTCGGGATAGTCAGGGTGGCGGTCGCGCGGAAGCGATGCGTGGTCATCAAGCTCGCCGAAGCGGCGGCTGAACTCGATGTGCTGTTCGCGGCTGACGTTCTGGTCGCGCAGCAATAGGATGCCGTGATCGAGAAACTGGCGGTGGATTTCGCCGAACGTGCTCTCGCTCATCGGCTTCGAGATGTCGATCTCGCACAGTTCCACGCCAAGCGCGTTGGACAGGCGGCGTGTTTTAAGGGTCATGATGTGTTCCTCCAAGCCGGTTGCGGCCAAGACTATTTTCACCAAAGTATCCCACAATGACTCTTGGTATCATCGCCTGCATCCACATGGTGCACGCTGTGTGTGCCGCTATTGGGGAAACCACTGCATTGCCTAACAAACTGCTGACCGGCAAGATCAATCCTGCACGCATCGTGATGCGCGACATTCCGCGTCCCGGTAAGGCCGTGACCGACGCCTTTCTCACGCTGACCGACCTCGCCAGCACGGTGTCCGATGCGATGGATGAACTAGGTATCCACGGCGCAGTGCCTGCTGGGAAACTGAATCCGATGCTACCCGGCGCGCGCATGGTGGGGCCGGCGCTGACCGTGCGCAACATCATGCAGTCGGTGCCGCCGACGCTCGGTGCGATGGAGCGCAAATCAAAACAGGCCGATATCGAGGCGCACAATCTCGCGCAGCCCGGCGACGTGCTAGTGATCGAAGGCGTCGAGCACATCTCCAGCCTCGGCGGCAATTCTGCCAACGTCGGCAAGCGTCAGGGCGAAGCTGGCGCCATCGTCGATGGTGCGACGCGCGACATTGCCACCGCACGCAGCATCGGTTATCCGGTTTGGGCGCGTGGCGTCAGCCTGATTACCGGTAAGTGGCGCGTCGAGACCGTGGCGATCAACGGACCGGTGCAGATCTGCGGGGTACCTGTCGGCGCGGGCGATCTGGTCGTTGCCGACGACAATGGCGTGTGTTTTATCCCAAGGAACCGCATTGCGGAGGTGCTGGCCCGTGCGCAGGCGCTTTCGGCCGGGGAGGAAGAGCGCAACTGTGACGTCGCCGCGGGCATGAGCGTGGTCGATATCGCTAACAAGGCCTATTTCCGGAAGATCAGCGACTGACCGGCTGCGCCCCACCGCGAAACTGGTTTATCCTTCGGCCTCTCTGTTCAATTTATCTGTAAGGGTTTTCGTCATGTCCGCCTATCCGAACACGTTGCTCCATATCAACGGCCAGTGGTGTGCCGCCGCTTCCGGCCGCACGATTCCAGTGGTCAATCCCGCCAACCATCAGCAGATCGGAACATTGGCCTATGCCGAGAAGGCTGATCTTGACCGCGCGCTGGAAGCTGCCGATGCCGGTTTCAAGGTCTGGCGCAAGGTGTCGGCATTCGAGCGCTGCAAGATCATGCGCAAGGCGGCTCAGCTGTTTCGCGATCGCGCGGATACCGTGGCGACTTACATGACCTTTGAGCAGGGCAAGCCGCTGGTCGAAGCGAAAATGGAAACGCTGGCAGGCGCCGATCTGATCGACTGGTTTGCCGAGGAGGGCCGCCGTGCTTACGGCCGGGTGATTCCGGCACGCGCCGAGGGCGTCTATCAGCTGGTGGTCAAGGAGCCGGTGGGCCCGGTCGCCGCTTTCACGCCTTGGAATTTTCCGATCAACCAGGCGGTGCGCAAGCTTTCAGCGGCGCTGGCTTCTGGCTGTTCGATCATCCTGAAAGCGCCCGAGGAAACTCCTGCATCACCTGCGGAACTGGTGCGTGCATTCGTCGACGCCGGAGTGCCGGCAGGCGTGATCAACCTGGTCTACGGCAGCCCAGCGGAAATCTCGAGCTACCTGATTCCTCATCCGGTGATCCGCAAGATGACCTTCACCGGCTCAACGCCGGTGGGCAAGCAGCTTGCGGGGCTGGCGGGACAGCACATGAAGCGTGCGACGATGGAGCTCGGCGGTCACGCGCCGGTAATCATTTTCGATGACGCCGATGTCGAAGTGGCGGCCAAAACAATGTTGGCGCACAAGTACCGCAATGCCGGGCAGGTCTGTGTTTCTCCGACGCGGTTCCTGGTCCAAGAAGGCATCTACGAGAAGTTCGTCGACAAGTTCGTCGAAGGCGCCAAGGGGATCAAGGTCGGCGACGGCTTCGACAAGGACACCAAAATGGCGACGCTGGCCAACCCGCGTCGGCAGAGTGCGATGGTAGCCAATGTCGAAGATGCCAAGAAAAAGGGTGGCAAGGTACAGACCGGCGGCTATCCGATCGGAGAAAAAGGCAATTTCTTCGAGCCGACTGTGGTGACCGAGCTGTCAATCGACGCAATGGCGATGAACACCGAGCCCTTTGGCCCGCTGGCAATCATTAATCCGTTTAAGACGTTTGATGATGCAGTGGCCGAAGCCAACCGCTTGCCTTACGGACTCGCGGCCTATGCGTGGACCAAGTCGGCGAAAACAGCGAACGCGATTGCAGCGCAGGTTGAAACCGGCATGATGACCATCAACCATCTCGGCTTTGCACTGCCTGAAGTGCCATTCGGCGGCGTCAAGGATTCGGGCTACGGTTCGGAGGGCGGCACCGAGGCGATGGAGCCGTACCTGGTCGGCAAGTTCGTGACCCAGGCGGGCTTGTAAGACCAAGGGTAGATCGCGATGGGCACCCGTATCATCCCATCAGGCAAGGGCTGCGGTGCCGAGGTGGCCGGAGTGGATCTGGTCGCGCTCGATACTGCATCGGTCGATGCCATCCAGCAGGCGCTGCTCGAACATCTAGTGGTCGTCGTGCGCAACCAGCTGATTTCCGATGCGCAACTGGTTGCGCTGGGGAAGACACTGGGTCCGCTGGAGCCCCCGGGGATGAGCATCATCGGTAAGCCCTACCTCGATGACTATCCCGATATTCTGGTGATTTCCAATCTTACCGAGAACGGCCATCCGCTGGGCAACCTCGGCAACGGTGAAGCGATATGGCACACCGACATGTCCTATCGCGTGAAACCCTGCACTTACGCGATACTGCATGCACTGGAGGTGCCTCCGGCTGGAGGCAATACCTATTTCGCCAATCAGTATCTGGCCTATGACACGCTGCCCGAGGAGCTGAAGAAAAAGCTCGATGGCAAGATGCTGATCCACGACGAGACCTACAACAGCGCCGGCCAGTTGCGGAAAGGATTTTCAGAAGTGAAGGATCCGCGCGAGGCGCCGGGAGCACAGCACAAAATCTTCCGAATGCATCCGCTGACCAAACGCCCGGCACTGGCTCTTGGCCGCCGCCGCAATGCCTGGATCATCGGCATGCCGCTGGAAGAGAGCGAGGAACTGCTCGATTGGCTTTGGGCGCATGCCTCACAGCCGCAGTTTGTCTGGGGGCAGGAGTGGCGGCAGGGTGATACCCTTATCTGGGACAACCGCTGCGTGATCCACCGCCGCGATTCGTTCGACAACAGAGCGCGGCGCATGATGCACCGCGTTCAGATTAGCGGCGAGCGTCCTCAGTAAGAAACTGCGCCTGAGTCAGGCTGCAGCGGCGATGGTCAGACCGACCACGTTGTTGTTCTTGATCGCTTTTGCAACCAGCCCTGAAGCTTTGACGTCTTCTATGAAGGCAGCGAGGTATTTCGCTGCGTTGGGCCTACCCTTCGGTACGCCGGCGGCCTGCTGCACGGCAGTGAAGCGGCCGTCAACGATGCGCGATCCCGGCAGCTTGGCCTGATCGGACAGCAGCCGTGGCTTGAGTCCGGCCAGTGCGTCGAATTTCTCGTCGACGAAGCGCTGGAAGCAAAGGTCTCCCCCCTTGTCCTTTACGAGTTCGGCATTCTTGATCGTGCGTGACAGATAGAGCTCGTAGGCTGCACGTTCCGGAACGATGATGCGCACACTCTTGCGGTCGACTTCGTCGGCGTGTTTCAGTGTGGAACCGGGCTGTACCAGATAAGTCGAATCGATTTCGACGTAAGCCGCAGTGAAATCGATTTCATTGGCGCGCGCAGGTTCGGCGCCGAGAAAACCCACGTCCCAGACGTTCTTGGCCGCGGCATCGGCGAGCGCGCCGGGATTCGGCAGCGGCACCATCTCAGCGGGCACGCCGAGGCGGCGGGCAAGCTCCATGCCCAGGTCGTGGGCTACGCCGCGTGGCTTGCCGGCTTCGGTGCGGGTCAGCAGGAAATTGCTCATGTTGAGACCTACGCGGAGGGTGCCGGTGGGGGCAAATTCGGAGCGGAGGGCGGCGGTGACTTCAGTCATGATCGGTTTCTGTCGGTCTGGATTGCGGAGCGCACGATTAAACACCCAACCCTGTGCTGCTGTCACCCGTGGTCGGTATCATGGTTGTCGCAATATGGAACCCGCCGCGCCCGCCCGCTTTATTGCCCATCTCGACATGGACGCCTTCTACGCGTCGGTCGAATTGCTGCGTTATTCCCAATTGCGCGGCAAGGCGGTGGTGGTCGGTGGACGGCGGCGCGTGCAGGATGAGGCGGAAACCGGAACCTTCGCCACGCTGCGCGGCTATACCGGCCGTGGCGTGGTGACGACTTCGACGTACGAAGCGCGGGCGCTCGGCGTGTTTTCGGGCATGGGGCTGATGAAATCGGCGAAGTTTGCGCCCGATGCGATCCTGCTGCCGGCGGATTTCGACGCCTACCGCCGCTATTCGCGACTATTCAAGGATGCCGTGCGTGCGATTGCGCCTCAGGTCGAGGATCGCGGCATTGATGAAATCTACATCGATCTCACGGAAGTGGTGGCGGCCAGTGCTACCGAAGGTGCGCCCGATCCGTGGGCGCGGGTACGCTCGATTGCCACCGATATCCAGCGCGCGGTGCGCGAAGCGACGCAGTTGTCGTGTTCGATCGGCATTACCCGCAACAAGCTACTGTCGAAGATCGCCTCCGAACTCAACAAGCCCGCCGGCATCAGCGTGATCCGCGACGACGACGTGCGCAAGTTGGTGTGGCCGCTGGCGGTGCGCAAGGTCAACGGCATCGGGCCGAAGGCGAACGTCAAGCTGGAGGAGCTGGGCATACGCACGGTTGGCGAGCTGGCGCAGGCCGATCCGGCGCTGCTGGTCAGGCATTTCGGCAACAGCTTCGGTGCGTGGATGCACGAAGCAGCGCATGGCCGTGATGACCGTCCGGTGAAAACCTGGAGTGAACCCAAGTCGATCAGCCGCGAGACGACGTTCGACAATGATCTGCATGCGGTACGCGACAAGGCGCGGCTGTCGGAGATTTTTACGGCATTGTGCGAGCGCGTGGCCGGCGATCTGCGGCGCAAGGGTCACGCCGGACGCACCATAGGGCTCAAAATCCGTTTCGACAATTTTCACACCGTCACCCGCGACCTGACGCTGGAGACGCCGACGCAGGATGCAAAAGTTATTCGCCGCGCCGCGGGGGAATGCCTGAAACGCGTGCCGCTTGACCGTCGCATCCGCCTGCTGGGGGTGCGGGTGGGGGCACTACATCGTCTGGGAGTAGACAATGCGGACGCAGGAATACAGCAGATGTTGCTCAGCTAGTATTATCGGCGAAGGAGGTTTAACCAATGGTCACACTTGAATTTCATGATCCGTCCGGCGCGCTGGAGGTCACCCTGCCGTTTGCGCCACGCATCGATACCCTCGACGGCAAGCGCATCGGTTTCGTCAGTAACGAGCAGTGGCAGGCGTTTCGCATGCTGCCGCTGCTGCGCGATCTGATCAAGGCCGATTATCCGACTGCGGAACTGCTGCCGATCGATGCCTATCCCCAGGGTAATGTGCTGATTCCCACCGAGGAGACCGCTGCGCTGGTCCAGAAAAGCGGCGTTGAAGCGGTCATCGTCGGCAACGCGGCCTGAGGCTCCTGCGCCACCGCTTGCGGCCGTGCTGCCGCGAGGATAGAAACACTGGGAATACCCACCGTCACCCTGACGCGGACGGATTTTGTCGGCGTGATGAAGAATGCGGTGTCGGGCCTCGGTCTTGCGCCCGATGCGGCGATGGTGACGTTTCCGATCGATATGTTCCTGCCGGGAAGCGATCTGACGGCGATTTCCACCCGCAAGAAGGAGTTCTACAACGGATTGATGAAATGGAAATCCGATTACGCGCAATCCGCAGACGGCGAACTGCCAATGTTGAGCGTGGAGGGGAAAACCTATGAGGACGCGCTGCAGAAAGCCAACAACCTGCTGATCACCAATCTGTGGGGCGACGGCCTGCCGGTGTGGCCGGCGACACGCGAGCGCGTCGACTGGATACTGCGCGGCTCGGCTTACCCGCGCACACAGGTGCTGGGCAAGTTCCCGCCGCGCGGCGGCGTCACCACGGTCGAGACCTGCGCGGTGGCGCTGGCGATGGCCGGGGGTCGACCCGAGTACCTGCCGGTGCTGGTTGCTGCGGTTGAGGCCTGCCTCGATCCCGCAACGCTGTTCGATCAGGTGCAGGCGACTTCGGGCAGCCCTTTTCCGGTCGTCATCGTCAACGGCCCGATTGCGGAGGACATCCGCCTCAATTCCGGTTTTGGCTGTCTCGGCCCTGATCCGCAGCGGCCCGCCGGTGCCAGCATCGGCCGCGCGCTGCGCCTGCTGCAGCAGAACGTCGGCGGCGCGCTGCCGGGCATCGGCACCATGGCGATCTTCGGCGCGATGCGCTACACCAACGCTGTGTTTGCCGAGGATGAGGCGAGCCTGCCCGAGGGCTGGGCGCCGCATGCGACCCAGCGCCACGGTTTCGAGCCCGGTACAAACGCAGTGTCGGTGTTTTTCGCCAGCGGCGTCAGCAACATCCGCCGCCGTGGCGCAAAAAAGGAAACGCCGGAAGAGGACATCACCCAGGGCCTGTGGCGCATGGCGGATTTCATGCGCACGCCGAATCTTGCCGCGCTGGCAGGATGGGAGAAGGGCACGCCCGGCGCGATGCTGATCTCGCCGGTGGTCGCGGGCATGATGGCGAAGCTCGGCTGGACGCCGAAGAAGCTGCGTGATTTTCTCTGGGAAAATTCGAAGATTCCGATGGCGCAACTCAAGCGCGGCGGCGGGCCGGCGTGGATCGAGATCGATGCCAATCCGGTGGCGCGCGACAGCATCAGGCTCGATCCGTGGCCGATCGCGCAGAAACCCGACAACCTGATCCTGGTGGTCGCCGGCGGCGACCATCCGACGCACAGCCAGTGGCTGCAGGCGCATTCGCCTGCAGTCGTGGGACGGGTGATCCGCACGCCGGAGTCATTCGACCGGCTGCTGGCCGAATCGGATCGCGATCTGGGTTGCACCGCCGACGAGTGCCGGATTTGATGGTGCGACGGATCACGCCTCGACAACTACGGGGACTGCTCGACGATGGCGAAGAAATTGCCGTACTCGACGTACGCGAGGAGGGTGTCTATTCGGGAGATGGTCATCTGCTGCGGGTGTCGAATGTACCGTTGAGCGTGCTCGAGTTGCGTGTGCAGGCGCTGCTGCCGCGCAAGAACGTGCGTATCGTCGTTTGTGACGGCGGCGAAGGCCTGGCGGAATTAGCTGCGGTGAAACTGCTGGCGGGCGGCTATGCCGACGTGCAGTTGATCGATGGCGGAACGTCGGCGTGGAAGGCCGCGGGATTCCGGCTCTACACCGGTGTTTACGTGCCGAGCAAGGCTTTCGGCGAATACATCCAGCACGAAGATGCGCCGCGCGAAGTTACGGCAACCGAACTCGACGCGTGGATGAAATCTAGCAGGGACATGGTGGTCGTCGACAGCCGGCCAATGGCGGAATTCCGTCGCAACAGCATACCCGGTGCCTGGGATTGTCCGAGCGCGGAGCTACCGTACCGCATGACCGATTTCGTGCGTTCCGCGCAGACGACGGTTGTGGTCAACTGCGGCGGACGCACGCGCAGCATCATCGGCGCTCAGGTGCTGATCAATGCTGGTTTTCCGAACCCGGTCTATGCACTGAAGGACGGCACCCAGGGCTGGAAGCTGGCTGGCCTGCAGCTGAACCACGGCCGCACCGAGGCGGTTCCGCCGCCTTCGACCAAAGGCAGGGCTTGGGCACAGCAGGCGGCAGAGCGTGTGGCGCAGCGCTTCGGCATCCGCCGTATTGATGCTGCCCGGTTGCAGGCACTGCGGGCCGACGGCAAGCGCACGCTGTACCTGCTGGACGTGCGCGCCCCTGAGGAATTCGAAGCCGGCCATCTGCCGGGAGCCTTATCCGCACCTGGCGGACAACTGGTGCAGGCAACCGATACCTTCATCGCGGTGCGTCCGTCGGTGGTAGTACTAACCGACAATGATGGCGTTCGTGCAACGATGACCGCGGCATGGCTGGCGCAGATGGGTCACGATGAAGTGCACGTGCTGGCCTGTGATGAGGCATCGTTGACCGAGCGCGGGCCGGTGCCGGTGACACTGCTCGACGGCGCACAGCCATGCTCCGCAACAGTGGCGGCGGCGGAATTGCAGAGCCTGCTGGCAGACGGCAAGGCGCAGGTGGCCGACCTTGGTAGCAGCCTGCAGTATCGCGAGGGACATATTCCGGGTGCGTGGCACGTGGTGCGTTCCCGGATACGGGACCAGCTGATAAAAATTCCCCAGGCGGCGCTGCTGGTGTTCACGGCAGCCGAAGAAATGCTGGCGCGTCTGGCTGCGGCCGACGCGGCGACCCTGACTGCAACCCCAGTCAAGGCGCTTACTGGCGGCACTGCTGCGTGGCAATTGGCGGGTTACGGACTGGAAACTGGGGACGCGCGTATGACCGGCGCTGCCGATGACCTGAGCTATCGCGCGCTCGACCGCAAGGACAACGTTGAACAGGCAATGCGTGAATACCTGAGATGGGAAGTGGAGCTGCTTGATGCAGTGGCCAGCGATTCCGATTTTGGCTTTCGCCGCTACCCCTAGTAGCATGTTTTCCGGTTCGCGATATAGTCGGCCTTCCCGCGGGGAATTGCCTGCAAAGTAATTTCATCCGGCAACACAGCCATATTGAATGGATTCAGACATGACTCAGCCACTACCGCTCGCGGGCATCCGCGTCATCGAGTTCTGCCACGTGGTGATGGGCCCGACCTGCGGCCTGGTGCTTGCCGATCTCGGTGCCGAGGTGATCAAGGTCGAGCCGCTTGACGGCGACCACACCCGCAAGCTGACGGCTTCGGGCGCGGGGTTTTTCCCGACCTACAACCGCAACAAGAAAAGCTTAGCTGTCGATCTCAAGTCGGAGAAAGGCCGCGAACTGGTGCTGAAGCTGATTGCCAGCGCCGACGTGGTCACTGAAAACTTCCGTCCCGGTGCCATGGACAAGCTCGGCTTCGGCTATGAAGCATTGAGCAAGCTGAAGCCCGAGCTGGTCTTTTGCTCGCTGAAAGGATTTTTGCCCGGGCCGTACGATCATCGCACCGGACTCGATGAAGTGGTGCAGATGATGGGCGGGCTCGCCTACATGACCGGCGGGCGTTTCGGGCCATTGCGCGCTGGTGCCTCGGTCAACGACGTGATGGGCGGCGTGTTCGGCGCGGTGGCGATACTCGCTGCACTGAATCAACGTCATGCCACCGGCAAGGGTCAGTACGTGCAGAGCGCGCTGTTCGAGAACAATGCATTCCTGGTCGCGCAGCACATGCTCGAAGGCTTCGCCACCGGCAAGCCGGTAAAGCCCATGCCCGACCGCGTGCGCGCGTGGGCACTCTACGACAACTTTAAGACGAAGGACGGTGATCTGGTGTTCGTCGGCGTGGTGACAGACACGCAGTGGAAGGTATTCTGCGAATCGTTCGGGCTGATGGAGCTGTTCAACGATCAGGACATGAAAACCAATCCACAGCGCGTCGAGCAGCGGCCGCGCATCCTGCCCATCGTCAGCGAAATCTTCGCGAAGATGGGCAAGCAGGAGCTGATGGACCGTTGCGAAAAACTTGGCCTCCCGTTCGCACCCATCGCCAAACCTGAAGACCTGTTCGAGGACAAGCACCTGAATGCTTCGAAAGGCATGACACCGGTGACGCTGAACAACGGCGTCAAGACCAAGGTGCCGGTATTGCCGATCGAGATGGACGGGCAGCGCTTCGGAACCCGCATCGATATCCCACAGGTGGGGGAACATACCCGTGGTGTGCTCGAATCCATCGGACTCGACAGGCCGGCCATCGACCGGCTGATCGCCGACAAGGTGGTGGCGACGCGGGACTGACGGGTTTTTGTTACGCGGATCGCTGCATCAGCATCGGTAGGATGTCGGCGAGCGCGATGCGCGCTTTCTCGCGTAGCACTTCATCGTTGTTGTTGGCCACCGGGTGCGAAATCACCGCAAAGGGATAGTCCTTCAGTCCGTTGACCTGGCTTACCGACTGAGCGGTGCGCGCAAAGCGGTCGGTGATGATGGCCACCGCCGGGATGCCGAGCCGTTCTGCTGCGATTGCGTCGTGCAGACTGCACGACGAGCAGCTGCCTCAGTCGCCGATTGCCGCCAGCACGGCATCGGCGCCGCGCATTTCCAGCAACATGGCCTCCGGCACCGGTCGTGATGCGTCGGGCTTGCGGCGGCGGATGCATTCGCGCACGCCGTGTTCCTTCTTGAGAATTTCTTCAACGAAGTCGAACAGGCGCTCGGTGCCGATCTTGGCGTTGTCGATCATGCCGATGACGGCACCGTCGAGGGAGGCTAGTGGCGGCGCGAGGCGCAGGGCTTCGCCGTGGGCCGATTGCCGGGGGTCGAGGACGCGCAGGGTCATGGGACTCTCCTTGCAGAAATGTTCAGGGTTGTATGGGCGTCGTCACGGCGAGCGATTTCTTACCGTACCACGGCGGCAGGATGGCGCCGAAACCGCCGGCTGGTCCGCCGGCGGCGATCACCAGCAGGTCGTCCGGCGCGCGCAGCGCGCGGTAAAGCCGGTCTTCGTCCTTGCGGCCGGCGACCGCGGCCTTGCCGACGCTGCGCCACTCGCCGCGCTTCACGCAGGCTTTCTCAAAGGTGTAGTCGCGGATGTTCTGCTTGCTCCAGCCGGCGGCAGCGAAAATCTCGCGGTGCTGCTTGGGGATGACAAAGGCGTAGTTGCCTTCCCAGATCGAATAGGTCAGCAGGTTGCTGCGCATCGCCGCAACGTAGGTATCGAGGATTTCCCGCGGGTCGTGCGTCCACTCATTCATGATCTGGTGCGGCGACTCGACCTGCAATGCGGTCACCGCCGAGGTGCCGGCGGGAATTCCGCGTTCCACCGACAGCGGCAGCCACGGTGAATCTTCCTCGTCTTCCGCGATGCAGAAGGTGAACTTGCCCGGATGCCCCAGCGTCGAGCGGTCGAGCTGGCCCGGTATGCCACCGAGCACGTTGAGCAGGATCAGGCGGATACTGCGGCCGATGGTGGCATTGGCGCGGCAGGCGTTAGCGAGAACATTATGCGTCGCGTTCATGCCGAGTACGTTGCGGATCGGGCCGTTGACGACGAGGAAGGGTGCGCTGCCGCCGGTGCTTGCCGTGCTGCCATGCAGTGCGTATTCGGGCTGGCACATCGCCCGTACCGCGGCCAGCACCACCGGCAGGTATTCAGGCAGGCAGCCGGCCATCACTGCGGCAATGGCGATTTTTTCTGCGGTCAATGTGCGCCGGCGAACCGGCTCGATGCCGATGACATCATCTGGGGCGCAGTGCGACGCCTCAAGAAAACGTGCGACCGCTTCTTCGGTCGGCGGCACAATAGGCAGGCCGTCGGTCCAGCCGTTTCGCTGATAGAGTTCATTCGCCGCGGTGGCATCATCGACCTCAATGACATTGCTGGCGAAACCCGGCAGGCTCATGCAAGACATCCCAGCACCTTGCCCCAACACGGATCGGGCTTGTGCTGCAGCGGCTTCGGTGCGGCATTGAGCGCTGCCCAGGTCGTTGACAGGATGTTGAGCAGGACGGGTTTGCCGAATTCGGCTTCAAGTGTCGGTACGGCATGGATGGCAAACCACAGTCCGCCCGGCAACAGCAGGGCCTGCGCTTCGGGCGCTGCGGCGAGTGCGGCACGACCTAGTTCCAGCGCGAGCTCATGGTCGGCGAGCGGGCTCGACAGTTTGTTCTGCTCAAGGTTGCGTCCCTGCGCGCGTAGCGATACCACTTCGATACCGGCTTCCTTCAGGTAGTTCGACAATGCGGCGTTGACGTGCTCGGGCCAGCGCGTGGCGAGTGCCAGCCTGGTGATACCGAAATGCTGCAGCGTCGCAATATGGGCCTCGAGGTCGGTGTCGCAGGCGATGCCGGTGCGCTGCGCGCCCTCGTCGAGAATCTCGCACATCTTTTTCCGGCCCAGCACCGAGGCCACCGGCACGCCGCTCAACGCGATACGGTCCACCTTCTTGTGTTTCAGCCGGTCAAATGCGCTCCACAACGCAGGCAGCTCGGATTCGACAGCGGCGAGCGAATATTCCCTGAGATTCAGTCCAGTGGTCACCAGCATCATGCCGTCAGGCGCGACGCGATAGAACTGGTAGGCGTCCATGTCGGTATAGAGATGCGGAATGACATAGCCCAGGTGCAGCCAGGGGGCGACGATGGACATGCAAAAACTCCTGCCGAAAATAATATGTATTGCTCCTGATTATCGCCGCAAAGCTCGGATTCTGGCGTCAGGAGCGACCTTTTGGGCTATCCTTCGCTTTTCCTTTTATCAACAGCAACCGAAATTCGCAACATGGCTCAATACGTTTATACGATGAACCGGGTGAGCAAGGTCGTGCCGCCCAAGCGCGCCATCCTCAAGGACATTTCGCTGTCGTTTTTCCCCGGCGCCAAGATCGGTGTACTCGGACTCAATGGTTCCGGAAAGTCGAGCCTGCTTAAAATTATGGCCGGCGTCGATACCGAGATCGACGGCGAGGCGACGCCGATGCCGAACCTGAATATCGGTTTCCTGCCGCAGGAGCCGCAGCTCGATCCCCAGCAGACCGTGCGAGAGGCCGTCGAGGAAGGTCTGGGTGAGGTTTTCCAGGCCAAGGCGAAGCTTGAGGAGATCTACGCTGCCTATGCCGAACCCGACGCCGATTTTGACAAGCTGGCTGCTGAGCAGGCCAAATACGAGGCGCTGGTTTCCAATGCCGGTACCGACACCGAGCATCAGTTGGAGATTGCCGCCGACGCACTGCGTTTGCCACCGTGGGATGCAAAAATTGACAAGCTTTCCGGGGGCGAGAAGCGTCGCGTCGCTTTGTGCCGGCTGCTGCTGTCCAAGCCCGACATGTTGCTGCTCGACGAGCCGACCAACCATCTCGATGCAGAAAGCGTCGACTGGCTGGAGCAGTTCCTGCACCGTTTTCCCGGTACCGTGGTGGCGGTGACCCATGATCGCTACTTTCTCGACAACGTAGCCGAGTGGATTCTGGAGCTTGACCGCGGCCACGGTATACCGTGGAAAGGTAACTACAGTTCGTGGCTGGAACAGAAGGAAGAGCGGCTGAAGCAGGAAGAGGCTGCTGAGTCGGCACGGCAGAAGGCGCTGAAGAAGGAACTCGAATGGGTGCGCCAGAACGCGAAGGGGCGGCAGGCAAAATCGAAGGCGCGGATTGCACGTTTCGAGGAACTGTCCTCGCATGAATACCAGAAACGCACCGAGACCCAGGAAATCTTCATTCCGGTCGCTGACCGTCTCGGCGACAGCGTGATCGAATTTAAGAACGTATCGAAGGGCTACGGTGACCGGCTGCTGATCGACAAGCTGTCTTTCGCGATTCCGCCGGGCGCGATCGTAGGCATCATTGGTCCCAACGGCGCCGGCAAGTCGAGTCTGTTCCGAATGATCAGCGGTAAGGAGAAGCCGGATTCCGGAAATATCGTGATCGGCTCCACCGTGAAACTGGCTATGGTAGACCAGTCGCGCGAGGCACTGCCCAACGACAAGACCGCCTGGGAAGCGATCTCCGGCGGGCTCGATATCATCAATGTCGGCAAGTTCGAGATGCCGTCGCGCGCTTACCTCGGTCGTTTCAACTTCAAGGGCCAGGACCAGCAGAAGAAGGTCGGCACATTGTCGGGTGGCGAGCGCGGCCGACTGCATCTCGCGCACACGCTGCTGACCGGCGCCAACGTGCTGTTGCTCGACGAGCCGTCAAACGATCTGGACGTCGAGACGCTGCGTGCGCTTGAAGATGCGCTGCTTGAATTCGCCGGCTGCATACTGGTGATTTCGCATGACCGCTGGTTTCTCGATCGCATTGCGACGCATATCCTTGCGGCCGAGGGCGATTCACAGTGGACTTTCTTTGCCGGCAACTACCAGGAATATGAGGCCGACAAGCGCAAACGTCTCGGGGAAGAGGGTGCAAAACCGAAGCGGCTACGTTACAAGCCGCTCAAAATCTAGACGACTAGAAGACCTGAAAAACAAAGGCGCCCGCGGGCGCCTTTGTTTTTTTCGTCGTCTGCAGATGAAATCAACCGCGTCCGGCGTAGGGCATGTTGTTGGCCATGACCATCAGGTGATAGATGTTGACGCCGGGCGGCTGGTTGGCCATGAACAGCACTGATCGCGCCACATCCTTGACGTCGATCATTGGTTCTACCTTGATCGTGCCGTCGGCCTGCTTGACGCCCTTCGACATGCGCGCGGCGAGTTCGGTCATCGCGTTCCCGACATCGACCTGGCAGACGGCAATGTCGTACTTGCGTCCGTCGAGCGACATCGTACGGGTGAGGCCGCTGACGCCGTGCTTGGAAGCGGTATAGGGAGCCGAATCCGGGCGCGGTGCGTGTGCCGAAATCGAGCCGTTGTTGATGATGCGACCCCCCTGTGGGTTCTGTGCCTTCATCACCCGGAAGGCCGCCTGTGCACAGAGGAAGGACCCGCTTAGATTGGTATCAACCACGGCTTTCCATTTTTCCCAGGGTAGATCCTCAAACGGTACGCCGGGGGCGTTCTGTCCGGCATTGTTGAACAGCACATCTAGGCGTCCGAATTTTTTGACGGTCTGCTCGAACAACGCGGCTACGGATTGCGGATCACTGACGTCCGAGGTAATGGCCGCACAGCGGGATTGATTGGAGTCGGCCTCAGCCAGCGCCTCGTCGAGATTGGCCTGGCGCCGACCGGTTAGCACAACGTTCCAGCCGTCCTCGAGGAAAGCGAGAGCGGTGGCCTTGCCGATGCCGCTGCCGGCCCCGGTTATGATTGCAGTTTTGGCTGTGCTCATGATTGATTATCCCTGTTGATTTAAAAATCACTTCACCCAGGAATCGCGCAGGGTGACAGTGCGATTGAATACGGGTTTTCCCGGTTTGGTGTCTACGCGGTCGGCGATGAAATAGCCGTGGCGCTCGAATTGGTATCGGGTTTCGGGAGCCGTATCGCGCAGCTTCGGTTCCAGTTGCGCGGTAATCGTGCGTTGCGCTTCAGTATTGATGTCGAGCAGGAAATCACGGCCACCTGAACCGGGGTGCGGCACCTTGAACAGCCGGTCATAGAGTCTGACTTCGGCTGCGCAGGAATGGCGTGCGCTGAGCCAGTGGATGTTGCCCTTGACCTTGACCGAGTCGGCGCCGGGGGTACCGGACTTGGTTTCGGCTAGGTAATTGCAATACACTGCTGTGACGTTGCCAGCGGCATCCTTGTCGTAACCTGTGCATTCGACGACATAACCGTAGCGCAGCCGCACCTTGTTTCCGGGAAACAGCCTGAAGTATCCCTTAGGCGGCGTTTCGGTGAAATCCTCACGCTCGATCCAAAGT
>JAYOED010000127.1:1687-2110 GCA_038106575.1 Burkholderiales bacterium | reverse complement strand
TGCCAAGAACAAGCGCTTCTGCCTGCCCAATTCGCGGGTGATGATCCATCAGCCGATGGGCGGATTCCAGGGGCAGGCCTCCGACATTGAGATTCACGCCAAGGAAATTCTTTATCTCAAGGGCAAGCTGAACGAGATCATGGCCAAACACACCGGCCAGAAGATCGATGTCATCGAGAAGGATACTGATCGAGACAACTTCCTTTCCGCCGAGCAGGCTGTAAACTATGGCCTAGTCGACAAGGTGCTTGTGAGCCGCGGTGAAACGGGCGGCGGAGCATAGTCCTTGCGGAACCGGATTGATGGCTGACAGCGAAAGGTTGCGGGCATGACGGAAAAAGTGAGCGGTGAAAAACTTCTATACTGCTCGTTCTGCGGCAAAAGCCAGCATGAGGTAAGAAAACTTATTGCCGGCCCTTCGGT
>JAYOED010000127.1:0-1677 GCA_038106575.1 Burkholderiales bacterium | reverse complement strand
TCATCTGTGATGAATGTATCGAGCTGTGCAATGACATCATCCGCGAGGAAACCCAGGGCGAGCAGGGTGCCAAGGGCGCCAAGTCCGACCTGCCTGTTCCGCACGAGATCCGCGACATCCTAAACCAGTACGTGATAGGGCAGGACACCGCCAAGAAAATTCTGTCGGTGGCGGTCTACAACCACTACAAACGGTTGCGCAACGCCGGGAAGACCGATGACGTCGAACTGGCCAAGTCGAACATCCTTTTGGTGGGTCCGACCGGCTCCGGCAAGACGCTGCTTGCTCAGACGCTGGCCCGGATGCTCAACGTGCCGTTCGTGATGGCTGATGCGACGACGCTGACCGAGGCCGGCTACGTCGGCGAGGACGTCGAGAACATCATCCAGAAGCTGCTGCAGAAATGCGACTACGACGTCGAGAAGGCGCAGCGCGGCATTGTCTACATTGACGAGATCGACAAGATTTCACGCAAGTCAGACAATCCCTCGATTACCCGTGACGTTTCGGGCGAGGGCGTGCAGCAGGCGCTGCTCAAGCTGATCGAGGGCACCATTGCTTCGGTGCCCCCGCAGGGCGGACGCAAGCATCCGAATCAGGAGTTCGTGCAGGTCGATACCACCAATATCCTGTTCGTCTGCGGCGGCGCGTTTGACGGGCTCGACAAGGTCATCCGTGCGCGTTCCGAAAAGAGCGGCATCGGTTTCGGTGCCGACGTGCGTAGCAAGGACAACGGCAAGGACATTGCGAAGGTGCTGCGCGACGTGCAGCCCGAAGACCTGATTAAGTACGGCTTGATCCCGGAATTCGTCGGCCGCCTGCCGGTGGTGGCTACCCTGTCGGAACTCGACGAGGTAGCGCTGATTGAGATCCTGACACAGCCCAAGAATGCCCTGCTCAAGCAGTTCCATAAAATGTTCAGCATGGAGGGCGTGGAGCTGGAGGTGCGCGAGGGCGCACTGAAAGCTATCGCTCGCAAGGCGCTCGAGCGCAAGACTGGTGCCCGCGGCCTGCGCTCGATCCTTGAGCACACTTTGCTGAACACCATGTTTGACCTGCCGTCGCTGGAAAATGTCGTCAAGGTGGTTGTTGACGAGGGCACCATCTCCAGCGATGCGCCTCCGCTGCTGATTTACTCGGACCAGCCCAAAGTTGCCGGATCGACCGTCTGACCGGAGTACGGGCGCAACCGGTCCGGTGTCCGTGGCTGACGGAACGGCAGCGGTGACGCCGCTGTCCATGGGATTGGCGTCTATTGAACCATCCAGCTTTGCCCCAAGCTGACCTATACTGACTCAACCAAGTGGAAACCATGAACGATAAAAATATGAATGAAAACAAAAATTTGGAAATGCCCCTGCTACCCTTACGGGATGTGGTGGTGTTTCCGCATATGGTAATTCCGCTGTTTGTTGGCCGCCCCAAGTCAATCAAGGCACTGGAAACCGCGATGGAGGCGGGAAAAAGCATCGTGCTGGTAGCGCAAAAATCCGCAGCCAAGGACGAACCGGTGCCAGCGGATCTCTACGATGTCGGCAGCATCGCCAACATCCTGCAGATGCTCAAGCTGCCGGACGGGACAGTGAAGGTTCTGGTCGAGGGCAGCCAGCGCGCACATATCCACAGCGTGGAAGACGTCAAAAGCCATTTCACGGTCCAGGTATCGCCGGTTACCGG
>JAYOED010000053.1:9730-14524 GCA_038106575.1 Burkholderiales bacterium | reverse complement strand
GTGGATCCGGGTTGGCGGGGTGCGGGGCAAGGGGTGGCTGCGCCAGCTGCTGCTGCCTGCGGCATTACTGATTGCGTTCTGGCAAAGCGCGGCAGCGATTCTCCGGCATCGACCCGATGTCGTACTTGGCATGGGTGGTTACGCGGCGTTTCCCGGAGGTATGATGGCCGCATTGCTCGGAAAGCCGCTGGTCATTCACGAACAGAATGCGGTGCAGGGACTGGCAAACCGGGTGCTAGCCGGTTTTGCGGACCGTGTGCTCTCAGCGTTTCCCGATGCATTCAGCGGACGGGTTGATGTGATCTGGTCGGGCAACCCGGTGCGAGCTGACATCGTCAGGCTTGCACCACCGGAAGTCCGCTTCGCCAATCGCAGCGGACCGCTGCGCGTCTTCATCGTCGGTGGCAGTCTTGGCGCTAAAGCATTGAATGAGACCGTACCGCAGGCGCTGGCCCTGCTCGCAGCGGAGGAGCGGCCTCTAGTTGCGCATCAGGCCGGCGAGGCCCATGTCGAAGCCTTGCGTCGTACTTACCGAGAGGCAGGTGTAGATGCGGAGGTGCTGGCATTCATTGATGACATGGCAGCACGATATGGCGAAGCTGATCTGATCATTTCGCGGGCGGGAGCCACCACCGTTACCGAACTTGCTGTAGCCGGCGTTGGCAGCATCCTCATTCCGTTTCCGTATGCAGTAGACGATCACCAGACCCGCAATGCACGTTATCTCGCCGACCGGGGCGCTGCATTGTTGGTGCAGCAGACTGAGCTGTCGCCGCAATCCCTTGCAACAATATTGCGCGAACTGACGCGGGCAAAACTGGCGGAAATGGCGCGCGCCGCGCGTGCACTGGGCAAGCCCGATGCTGCGCAAAAAGTTGCTGCACTCTGCATGGAGCTCGCGCCGGCATGAGGTACAAGATCCGACAAGTGCATTTTGTGGGTAAAGGCGAGATTCATGCTTGCAGGGAGCAGGGTCCCGCACATAGTTTTTGTACGGGATGCGACCGGCCGCGTGCGGGATCCACCGCCGATAGGTGGATGATGGTGGAGGGGAAGCCCTAATGCGCCACAAGGTCAGACAGGTTCATTTCGTGGGCATCGGCGGTGCCGGCATGAGCGGCATTGCGGAAGTATTGTTGAATCTGGGCTACACAATCAGCGGTTCCGATCTAGGCGAGAATAATTCGACCCGCCGTCTCTCCGCGCTCGGAGCCAGACTCCATGTCGGACATGCAGCAGAACATGTCAGCGCTGCAGATGTCGTGGTGACTTCCACTGCGGTCAAAGCAGACAACCCGGAGGTGGTCGCAGCCCGTGCCCTCCGGGTGCCTGTGGTCCCGCGAGCACTGATGCTTGCCGAACTGATGCGTCTGAAGCAGGGCATTGCGGTGGCCGGCACCCACGGTAAGACCACGACCACCAGCCTTGCCGCAAGCGTGCTCGCCGAAGGCGGGCTCGACCCCACCTTTGTGATCGGCGGGCGACTGGAAAGTGCCGGCGCGAATGCCCGGCTGGGCAGCGGGGAATTCATCGTTGTCGAGGCCGATGAGTCTGATGCCTCATTTCTGCATCTGCAGCCGGTGATCTCGGTGGTTACCAACATCGATGCCGATCACATGGAGACCTACGATCATTCGCTGGACAAGCTGAAGCAGGCGTTCGTCGATTTTATTGAGCGCTTGCCCTTTTATGGCGTGGCGGTGTTGTGCAATGACGACGTCAATGTGCGCGCGATCATGCCCAGACTTACCCGCACCATGGTGACCTACGGTCTTGGCGAAGGGGCGCAGATCCGCGCTAGTGCGGTGACCGCCGATGCCGGGCGTATGCGTTTCCGCGTCCAGCGCAAGAACGGCAAGCGTTATCCGGATCTCGACATTACGCTCAATCTTCCTGGCATCCACAACGTACAAAATGCACTAGCCGCTATCGCGGTAGGCATGGAGGTGGGAGTCGCCGACGAAAAAATCGTCAAGGCACTCGCGGAATTCAAGGGTGTAGGTCGGCGCTTTCAATGCTACGGCAAGATACCGCTGGTCGGTGGGGGTGCATTCGACATGATCGATGACTACGGGCATCACCCTGTTGAAATAGCTGCAACCATTGCCGCTGTCCGCGGCGCATTTACCGGGCGCAGGGTAGTGCTGGCATTTCAGCCGCACCGATATTCGCGGACCCGCGATTGTTTCGAGGATTTCGCACGTGTGCTTTCCACTGTCGATATCTTGCTGCTGACGGAGGTTTATCCGGCCGGCGAAACACCGATCGTCACCGCCGACGGTCGGGCTCTTGCCCGTGCGGTACGCGTGCTTGGCAAAGTGGAACCGGTATTTGTCGAACAGGTGGCTGACCTTGCGGAAACCATACGCGGCAGTGTCCGTGACGGTGACGTCGTACTGGCCATGGGGGCGGGATCGATCGGAACGGTGGCTGGCAGGCTCGCGCAGGACAGTACATGCGCAGCGGGGACGACATGAACATGAGTGAGCAAACGCAGATTTTGGCACAAGTCCTGCGCGGGAAACTTTGCCGTGACGAGCCCATGTCGCGGCATGTCAGCTGGCGGGCGGGGGGCAAGGCTCGCCGGACCTACGCACCAGCCGATCTAGACGACATGGT
This sequence comes from Burkholderiales bacterium, assembly GCA_038106575.1. Taxonomy (GTDB): domain Bacteria; phylum Pseudomonadota; class Gammaproteobacteria; order Burkholderiales; family SG8-41. The sequence goes on along the minus strand of JAYOED010000053.1, from coordinate 11,905 downwards.
GAGATTTCTGCATGGCCTGCCAGACCGGGAGCCCGTTTATCTGGTCGGTCTCGGCAGTAATCTGCTCGTCCGTGACGGCGGTCTGGACGGCACCGTGATTTTCACGCATTGGGCTCTGCGCGGTTTTCAGGTAGTGCGCAAGGACGAATCGGGCGGTGAAATCCGGGCGCAGGCGGGAGTGGCGTGTCCGAAAGTGGCGCGTGTTGCCGCGATGCATGAGCTTGCCGGTGCTGAATTTCTTGCCGGAATACCCGGTACCGTCGGCGGGGCACTGGCGATGAACGCCGGCTGTTATGGCGGTGAGACCTGGGATCTGGTAACGCAGGTGGAGGTTCTAGATCGAGCGGGTAATCTGCACTTGCGCACGCCGCAGCAATACAGCATTAGTTATCGCAGCGTTGAGCGGTGCTGCCGCCAGTTGCCGAACGTCCTTGGAAAACTCGAGCACGGCAGCAGCGAGGAATGGTTTGTGGCGGCAACTTTCAGAATGATCCGTGGTGACGCAGAACGGTCGCGTGCCCAAATCAAGGCGCTTCTGGCCCGGCGGATCGCGGCGCAACCACTGGGCATACCCAACGCCGGCTCTGTTTTCCGCAATCCCCCGGGAGATCATGCAGCGCGGCTCATTGAAGCCTGTGGACTCAAGGGCCGACGGATCGGCGGGGCCTGCGTTTCGGAAAAACACGCCAACTTCATTGTCAATGACCATGGCGCAAGCACGGCTGACATCGAGGCATTGATCGAGCTGGCGCGTAACGAAGTGACGCGACGATTCGGCATTCATCTGGAATGCGAAGTGTGCATCGTTGGGGAGCGTGCATGAGCCGGTTCGGGAAAATCGCGGTGTTGATGGGCGGCCGCAGTGCGGAGCGTGAAATATCGCTGATGAGCGGCAGCAACGTGCTTGCGGCATTGCGCACTGCTGGCCTGGACGCCCATGCATTCGATCCTGCCGAACGGGAAATTTTCGAGCTCAGGCGCGACGGTTTTGATCGTGCGTTCATCATCCTGCATGGACGCCATGGAGAGGACGGCACAGTTCAGGGTGCGCTGGAACTGATGGGCATGCCTTATACCGGAAGCGGTGTCATGGCATCCGCGCTGGCGATGGACAAGGTGCGGACCAAGCTGGTATGGGCTGCTGCAGGCATACCGACTCCGCGCTTCGAACTGGTCGATGCAGGGTCTGACTGGAATGGAGTCGCCAAGCGCCTGGGCCTGCCGTTTATCGTGAAGCCCGTGCGTGAAGGATCCACCATCGGCCTAACCAAGGTAGGGGCTGTTGCGGATCTTGAAGCAGCCTATGCGCTGGCCGCGCGTCATGACTCCATGGTTATGGCGGAGGAGTTTGTCGCCGGTTACGAACTGACCGGCGGATTTATCGGAGATCAGGCGTTGCCGCTGATTCGCATCGAAGCGCCGCAAGGCAATTACGATTACCAGAACAAATATTTTAGTGACGAAACACGTTATCACTGCCCTTGCGGTTTGCCGGAAGCTGAAGAGCTTCGGATACGGGAACAGGTGCTGCAGGGTGCGCAGGTGCTGGGCTGCGAAGGGTGGGGGCGCGCCGACCTGATCCGCCGTCCGGACGGCAGTGTGCAGTTTCTGGAAATGAATACGTCACCCGGCATGACGGGGCATAGCCTGGTGCCGATGGCAGCACGACAGGCCGGGCTGACGTTTGACGATCTGGTCGTGCGGATACTGGAGTGTGCCCATGTGGGATAGGCCTGCTGCGCTGAGATTGCTGGCCGATCTGCTGGTCGTTGCGTCTCTGGCGGCTCTGACTTGCGGATTGGTGGCGTTTGCAGTTCGCTCTCCGGTTTTTTCGATTACTGAAGTGAAGGTGATGTTGCCGCTGGTACATGTAACCCGGGAGCAGATCGAAACGATCGTCAGGCAAGAAGTGCGTGGTACGTTCTTCACGCAGCAGATCGGTCGCATGCGCAGCGCATTCACAAATCTGCCGTGGGTGCGCCGGGCAGATATCCGTCGCCGATGGCCGGGCGGACTTGAGGTGACCCTGATTGAGCACGTGCCGATTGCGCGCTGGAGGAGCTCCGGGCTGGTCAATTCTCACGGCGAGGTGTTTGACGCAGCTTTCGACGGGAAGTTACCCATGTTCAACGGACCGGGTGATGCCGCCAAGGAAATGACGATCCAGTAAGACCA
>JAYOED010000053.1:2983-9664 GCA_038106575.1 Burkholderiales bacterium | reverse complement strand
CTGCGCCGTTTCGTTGCTGCCTACCCGGTAACCATTGCAAGCATGACACATCCCGTGGATAGCGTTGATCTTCGATATGCCAACGGATTTGCTGCACGAGTGCGCGGTTTGCTGTCCGAGCGGGCAGCCAAGGCGGGAAAAGGCATTTAGGAACGACAAATCATGAACAAAATCAAAGAAAACAAAAAACTGGTTGTTGGACTGGATATCGGCACTTCAAAAATTGTGGCCATTGTTGCCGAGATCAGGCCTGAAGGTGGCTTCGAGATCATCGGTATGGGCAGCCATCCCTCGCGCGGTCTGAAAAAAGGCGTCGTAGTCAATATCGAGACCACGGTCAACGCTATCCAGCGCGCCCTGGAAGAAGCCGAGCTGATGGCTGACTGCAAGATCAGGGAGGTTTACGCCGGTATCGCCGGTAACCATATCAAAAGCTTCAACTCGCAGGGCATGGTCGCGATCAAGGACAAGGAGGTCGCGCAGATGGACATTGATCGCGTGATCGAGACCGCCAAGGCGGTACAGATTCCCAACGACCAGCAGATCCTGCACGTGCTTAACCAGGAATTCATCATCGACGGCCAGGAAGACGTGCGCGAGCCGCTGGGAATGTCCGGCTTACGCCTTGAGGTCAAGGTGCACATCGTCACCGGTGCTGTTTCGGCCGCACAGAATATCGTCAAGTGTGTACGCCGATGCGGGCTGGAGGTCAACGACCTGATCCTGCAGCCGCTTGCATCCTCGGTGGCGGTACTGTCCGAAGATGAAAAAGAACTTGGTGTGTGCCTGGTCGACATTGGTGGTGGCACCACTGACATGGCTGTGTTTACGCACGGTGCGATCCGTCACACCGCGGTAATCCCGATCGCCGGTGACCAGATTACCAATGACATTGCGATGGCGCTGCGTACACCGACCAAGGATGCTGAAGATATCAAGCAGCGGTTCGGGTGCGCACTTTCACAGCTGGCGAATCCGCAGGAGATGGTGGATGTTCCCGGGGTTGGGGACCGCAGCACGCGACAGTTGTCGCGCAAGACACTGGCCGAGGTTATTGAGCCGAGGGTCGAAGAACTGTATTCGCTGGTGCAGGCGGAGTTGAGGCGAAGTGGCCATGAAGAGCTCCTGTCTTCAGGGGTGGTAATGACAGGTGGTTCAAGCGCCATGCAGGGCATGGTTGAACTGGGCGAGGAAATTTTCCACATGCCGGTGCGTATCGGGATGCCGCAATACACAGGCGGGTTGGCTGAGGTGATACGTAACCCCCGCTATGCCACAGGAGTTGGCCTGCTAATCGCCGGCGTGGAGGAATACCGGCAGCACGAGGCGGCGCGATCGCATGTCACCAGCTTCCAGCAGGTGGTAGAACGAATGAAAAACTGGTTTACGGGAAATTTTTGAACGGGATGACAGCGGTGATCAACATTTTTCTAATGCAGGAAATTTTCAACATTACTTTGTTTACGGAAAAAGGAGGCTCAAATGATTGAACTGATTGATGCACAGGCGCAGGAAGCGGTAATTAAGGTGATCGGAGTCGGCGGCTGTGGCGGCAACGCGGTGGATCACATGATTGTGCAGGGCGTGCAGGGAGTGGAATTCATTTGTGCCAATACGGATGCCCAGGCACTCAAGAGGAATCAGGCGAAAACCCAGCTGCAACTGGGTGGCGAAATCACCAAGGGACTGGGAGCAGGTGCAAACCCCGAAATCGGGCGCCAGGCAGCACTCGAGGATCGTGAACGCATCGCCGAGCTGATTTCCGGTGCGGATATGCTGTTTCTGACCGCGGGCATGGGTGGTGGCACGGGGACTGGCGCAGCCCCGGTGGTGGCGGAGGTCTCCAAGGAGCTGGGCATTCTCACAGTAGCCGTGGTGACCAAGCCGTTCGCTTTCGAAGGCAAGCGGCAGCGCGTGGCGCAGGAGGGCCTGGATGCTTTGGCGCAGCACGTCGATTCGTTGATCGTGATACCCAACGACAAACTGATGCAGGTATTGGGTAACGCGATTACGCTCGACGAGGCCTTCCGAGCCGCTAATGACGTTCTGCACGGCGCAGTAGCCGGTATCGCGGAGATCATCAGCTGCCCCGGCATGATCAATGTCGATTTTGCTGATGTGCGCACGGTGATGGCCGAGATGGGGATGGCGATGATGGGTTCTGCCAAGGCTGCCGGTACGGGGCGCGCCCGCGAGGCCGCGGAGCAGGCGGTGGCCTGCCCTTTGCTGGAAGACATCAACATTTCGGACGCGCGCGGGGTGTTGGTCAACATTTCGGCAAGCAAGGGGACCTTTCAGTTGCAGGAGATGTACGATGTCATGGAGACGATCAAGGCGTTTGCTGCCGAGTCGGCGACGGTCATTGTCGGCACGGTGTACGACGAAAGCCTGGAAGACAGCTTGCGCGTGACCATAGTCGCGACCGGTCTGGGCAAGCCGCTGGCGCGGCAAATGCCGAAACCGATAGTGGTTGTATCCCAGAAAACCGGAACCGACAACATGGAGGTGGACCTGGATTACAACAAGCTGGAACAACCGGCCGTCATCCGCCGTCGCAATCGTGATGCAACGATCGAGGCGATGAAACAGTCCGGGGTAGAGATGCTGGACATTCCGGCCTTCCTGAGAAAACAGGCTGACTGACAGGCATCCGGATAGAGCGCGGGCAGGATCTAGAGGGGTAATTTCGCCCCGGGGCCGGCAAGTTGCAGTGGATCAGCGTGTTAATATCTCCGAACTTGCCTAAAGGCGGGCAAAGCAGGGTTTAAGGAAAGTTACTGGTGATCAAGCAGCGCACACTGCAGAATGTGGTTCGCGCTACCGGCGTTGGATTGCACACTGGCGAAAAAGTCCATATGACTTTGCGCCCGGCGCAACCGCATACCGGCATCGTGTTCCGGCGTACCGATCTCGAGGTCCCTGTGGAGATCAAGGCCGATCCGTATGCGGTTGGCGATACGCGATTGTCGTCATGCCTCGAGCGAGAAGGTGTCCGGGTGCAGACGGTCGAACACCTAATGTCAGCGCTGGCCGGTCTCGGAGTGGACAACGCCTGGGTGGATGTCACCGCTCCGGAAGTGCCTATCATGGACGGCAGTGCCGGCCCCTTCGTGTTTCTGCTGCAGTCGGCCGGCATTGAAGAGCAGAATGCACCCAAGAAATTCATTCGCATCCTGAAGCCGGTCGAAGTGCAGGATGGCGACAAGTGGGTGCGTTTCACTCCATACAACGGTTTCCGCCTGGAACTGGCGATTGACTATGCCCATCCGGTTTTTGACGCCAGTGCCCAGACCGTCGTCGTGGATTTTGCTTCGACTTCATACATCAAGGAAGTGGCGCGAGCACGCACTTTCGGATTCATGCAGGACGTAGAGAGCATGCGGTCACAGGGCTTGGCGCTGGGCGGTAGCCTTGACAACGCGATCGTCATGGACGAATACCGAGTGCTTAATACGGATGGACTGCGTTACAACAACGAGTTCGTCAAACACAAGGTGCTGGATGCTATTGGAGATTTGTATTTGCTCGGTCATCCCTTGATTGGCGCTTTCGGCGGGCATAAATCAGGGCACTCGATGAACAACCGGCTGCTTCGCCACCTGCTCGAACAACCCCAAGCGTGGGAGTTCGTCAGTTTCGAGCGCGCCGAGGATGCCCCTCCGTTTCGGGCGTGGCAACAGCAGCCCGCCTGAGTTTTTCTCCTTGCCGCTTCCGGTCCCCTTAGGGTCGGATTGATCGGTCATGCTGATACTGCGCCTGATTGGGATGCTTGCCCTGATCACAATTGGCGTTTCGCTTGCGCTATATGCTTATTCCCGCCAACAGCGCTTTCTGAAATTTGCGTGGCGCGTATTCTTTGGCGCACTGGCATTCGCGCTGCTCCTAATCCTGTTCTATGCCGCCGAACGCTTGCTGGTGATGATCTGACTGGCTGGTTCTGCCGCGGCCTATTCGCTGCGCCGGCGGGCGGCAAAGCGCGACAGGGCGCGGCGCAGGTCAGGATCCTTGACCTGTAGCGAGATAGACTCAAAATGTTCAATCAAATCAACTGGTAATGTCGATTTATGGGCGCGCTGCCGGGGCGCGGGAGCGGGGTTACGTACTTGAATTTGAACACGAATTCCAGTAATCTGCGCCCTCTGTTTTCGCAAAGCTTCAAGCAATCGCTTGGCCAGTTGCCGCAGTTTGGCCGCGATTGCACCGTTGTCTGCCGCAACGATCAGCATGCCGTCGTGTTCATTGATCACACGGCTCGCCTGTGCCAGATCAGGGGGCGTGCAGACTTCATAAAGCCGTTGCAATGCTGCGATGCGTTGCGATGCCCGGGTCAGCACTGATAAGCCCGCCGTATCGGATAACAGGGTGCTGAGTTTGCGGGTGGACATGGCGAAAAGAGAGTTTGACCATGAATATTATTCTTGTTTCCGAAAAACTGCCAAAGGCACTGACGATCACTTTACGTTGGTGGCATCTGTTCGTTGCTGGCGTGCTTTCGCTGGCATTGATCGTGTTTTTCGCTGGTGCCATGAATTACGGTCTGTTGCGCTTCGCAACCAAGCTGAATATTCCATACGTCAGGGACGTACTGGTAACAATCCAGCAACAGCAGTATGAAAAAACCCATTCTTACCTGCAGAACAACCTCAACGCGATGGCGGTCCGGTTGGGTCAAATGCAGGCGCAGTTACTGCGACTGGATACGCTGGGAGAGCGTTTGGCCAAGCTGGCAGGATTCAAACCGCAGGAGTTGATGTTCAACGAGGTTCCGGGGCGCGGTGGTGCGGAGTCATCCATACCTAGTCGCAACCTTTCAATGGGGGATTTCGCCGAGCAGGTCAACTTGCTGACCCGTCAGCTTGATGACCGGGGCGACAAGCTGGGACTGCTGGAATTAATGTTTACCCAGGAAAGCGCGCGCAAGAGACTGGTTCCTACCAAGCTGCCGGTTGACGGCGGCTGGCATTCGTCCAACTACGGCTGGCGTATTGACCCCTTTACCGGCCAGCGCGCTTTTCATGAAGGGATCGATTTCATCGCCGAGGTTGGTACGCCTGTCTATGCCGCTGCCGCTGGCGTCGTCGTCTACTCAGCGTTCACCCCACAATATGGTAATATGGTGGAGATAGATCACGGTAACGATTTGATTACGCGTTATGCCCATGCTTCCAAGCTTTTCGTGAATGTCGGCGATGTCGTGTTGCGTGGTTCACGGATCGCAAACGTGGGCGCTACAGGTCGCGCTACAGGCGCACATCTGCACTTCGAGGTGCGCCAGCGCGGTGCCGCACGGAACCCCGCGCAGTTTCTGCAATTGCCCGGCTGACCGGCGGAGCTGAGCCCGAGAATCGCGGGGGTGGGATTATCCCACCCCTTTTTTATTCAGGATGTCCATGATTGGCCTATTGAAGAAAGTGTTCGGCAGTCGCAATGAGCGGCTGCTCAAGCAGTATCTGAGGCAGGTGCGGGCGATCAATGCCCTGGAGCCGCGAATGGCGGCGCTGTCCGACGAGCAATTGCGCGCCAAAACGGGGGAATTCCGCGAGCGGATACGAGCCCGTCTTGAAGGTGTCAATACGGCAGCCGCGCCGGGGGAGACAGACCGGATTCGTCGAGAGACGCTTGAGGAAATGCTGCCCGAAGCATTTGCCGTGGTGCGAGAAGCGGGGAAACGGGTGCTGGGCATGCGCCATTTCGATGTTCAGCTTGTCGGGGGCATTGCGCTGCATGACGGCAAGATTGCTGAGATGCGCACGGGTGAAGGCAAGACGCTGGTGGCAACGCTGCCGGCATATCTCAATGCCCTTGCACAGACCGGTGTGCATATCGTAACCGTCAACGATTATCTGGCTCAGCGCGACGCGGACTGGATGGGGCGCATTTACCGGTTTTTGGGACTGAGCGTCGGTGTCAATCTCTCGCAGATGGAACACGAGCTGAAACAGGATGCCTATCGGTCGGATATTACTTACGGCACCAACAACGAATTCGGTTTCGACTATCTGCGCGACAACATGGTCTACGAGCTGTCTGAGAAAGTACAGCGTGGACTGGCGTTTGCCATCGTGGACGAGGTGGACTCGATACTGATCGACGAGGCGCGCACGCCGCTGATTATTTCCGGCCAGGCGGAAGACACTACCGATCTTTATGTGCGGATGAACGAGGTGGCACCCAAACTTTCGCGGCAGAAGGAGGAGAAGGGGCCTGGTGATTATTGGGTTGACGAAAAGGCCCATCAGGTCATCCTGTCGGAAGAAGGGCACGAGCATGCCGAAACACTGCTGGCCAACGCTGGGTTGCTACCGGAAGGCGGCAGCCTGTATGACGCGGCCAACATTGGCTTGATACACCATCTTAACGCAGCATTGCGCGCACACAGACTGTTTCACCGCGATCAGCAGTATGTGGTGCAGGATAACGAGATCGTTATTGTCGACGAGTTTACCGGACGTCTGATGCCGGGTCGGCGCTGGTCAGACGGCCTGCATCAGGCCATTGAGGCCAAAGAAAAGGTGGAGATTCAGAAGGAAAACCAGACCCTGGCGACAATCACTTTCCAGAATTATTTCCGGATGTACGGAAAACTTTCCGGCATGACCGGAACTGCTGACACCGAAGCCTACGAATTCCAGCAGATTTACGGCCTCGAGACTGTGGTAATACCGACGCATCACCCGATGA
>JAYOED010000053.1:0-2973 GCA_038106575.1 Burkholderiales bacterium | reverse complement strand
CAATGATCCGTGAAGACCGCATGGATCAGGTGTTTCGCACTGGTCGGGAAAAATACGATGCCATCATCCGAGACATCCGCGATTGCCATCAACGTGGGCAGCCGGTACTGGTGGGTACGACCTCGATCGAAAACTCCGAATACATTGCGGGCGTCTTGCAGAAAGCCGGTCTCCCGCACAACGTACTCAATGCCAAACAGCATGCGCGCGAAGCCGAGATCGTCGCCCAGGCCGGTCGGCCCAAAGTCATTACCATCGCTACCAACATGGCGGGACGTGGTACCGATATCGTGCTGGGCGGAAATCCTGAACCCGAAATCAACCGTGTACTTGCCGATGAATCAATGGATCAGCCAGCCCGCGAGAAACGCGTCGCAGAGTTGCGCGAGGAATGGCGTCAGCTTCATGGCCAGGTAATCAAGGCCGGCGGTCTGCATATCATAGGCACGGAACGGCACGAATCGAGACGGATTGACAATCAGCTGCGCGGGCGTTCCGGCCGGCAGGGCGATCCGGGCTCCAGCCGGTTTTATCTGGCTCTGGATGACGCTTTGTTGCGGATATTCGCCTCTGACCGCGTTGCTGCGATCATGGAGCGCCTGAAAATGCCCGACGGCGAGGCGATCGAGCATCGGTGGGTGACCCGTTCGATAGAAAATGCACAGCGCAAGGTCGAGGCAAGAAATTTCGACATGCGCAAGCATTTGCTCGAGTATGACGATGTGGCAAACGACCAGCGCAAGGTGATTTACCAGCAGCGCAATGAACTGCTCGACAGTTCCGATATTTCAACGACGATCGAGGCGATGCGTGCCGACGTGATTCTCGGCCACTTTGCGCATCACATACCACCAGGCAGCCTGGAGGAACAGTGGCAGGTTGACAGTCTGGAGACCGTGCTGCGTGCTGAACTCAATCTGGAATTTCCGATCGCACAATGGCTAAAAGACGATCCCCAGCTGGAAGAGCAGGTGTTGCTGCGGCGTGTCGTCGAGCAAGCGCGTACCCGTTATGTGGAAAAAGTCGCCCCTGTGGATCCTGCCGCAATGCGCCAGTACGAGCGTGCCATCATGCTACAAAGCGTGGACTCGCACTGGCGCGAGCACTTGGCGGCGCTGGACCATCTGCGCCAGGGTATACACCTGCGCGGCTATGCGCAGAAAAATCCGACCCAGGAGTACAAGCGCGAAGCATTCGAGCTGTTTTCGCTGCTACTCGAAATGGTGAAAACCGATGTCACGCGCGTCCTGATGACGGTGCAAATCCGCAGTGCCGAAGAATTGCGCGCAGCAGAGGAGCATGAGGCACTGCAGAACATTCAGTATCAGCATGCCGGTGTCACCGAGCAGCTGGCAGAAGAAGATGCCGGTGATGAGGCAAAAGCGGCTCCGTTCGTGCGCGGTGGACAGAAAGTCGGTCGCAACGATCCTTGCCCTTGCGGTTCGGGCAAAAAATACAAGCAATGCCATGGCAAACTAACGTAACACGATGCCTGTCAACCTGAAGCCCCCAGATCCGAATGCGCTGCTGCCCGTCGCTGGCGTGAGGCTGGGTATTGCCCGTGCGGGCATCCGGAAATCAGGACGCAAGGATCTGTTGTTGGTTGTGCTTGAAGAAGGCGCGCGGATATCCGGAGTTTTTACCCAGAACCGGTTCTGTGCGGCCCCCGTGGTAGTTTCCCGTCAGCATCTGTCGATGATTGATCCGGCTCAAGGTATCCGGGCGTTGGTGGTCAATACGGGCGTGGCTAATGCCGGGACTGGAAAGGAAGGACTGGCGCGGGCAAGGCAAACCTGTGCGGAAGCCGCACAATTGCTCGGCTGCCTGCCTGCGCAGGTGCTGCCGTTTTCGACGGGCGTGATCATGGAGCCGCTTCCTGTGGAGCGCATCGTGGCGGGCCTGCCGACATGTATTGATGCGTTGAGAGCGAATGCCTGGGCGGATGCAGCCGAGGCCATCATGACGACCGATACGGTGCCGAAAGCAGCTTCGAGGCAGTTTTCGATCGGCAATTCAAAGATAACGATGACTGGAATTGCCAAGGGTGCGGGCATGATTCACCCTGGAATGGCGACCATGCTCGGTTTCATTGCAACTGACGCGAGGGTTAGCCAGCCGCTAGTCAAGGCCGCCGAGAGTCATGCCGCGCAGCGTTCGTTCAACTGCATCACGGTGGACGGCGACACATCCACCAACGATAGCTTCATGCTGATGACAACTGGAAAAATCGAAATGCCAGAGATTACGGATGCAAAAAGCGCCGAATACCTGGCTTTTCGCGACGCCGTCACCGAGGTTGCGACGACATTGGCGCAGGCTATCATTCGCGATGGCGAAGGAGCGACCAAGTTCATCAAGGTAAAAGTGGAGGCAGGTCGCAACGAGGCGGAATGCCGTCAGGTGGCCTACGCCATCGCCCATTCACCGCTGGTCAAGACCGCATTTTTTGCTTCAGATCCCAATCTCGGGCGCATACTGTCCGCCATCGGATACGCGGGAATTGTCGATCTCGACGTGGAACACATTGAGCTCTACCTAGATGACGTACGGGTGGCGCGACATGGCGGGCGCTGCCCCGACTATCGTGAGGCTGACGGTCAGCGCATCATGAAGCAGGCTGAGATCACCGTGCGGGTTGTGCTCAACCGGGGGCATGAATCGGCTGCGGTGTGGACCTGCGACCTCTCGCACGATTACGTCAGTATTAATGCCGATTACAGAAGTTAAAAAATAATTATAATCATATATTTATGAAAAAATCCCGGTCGGAAACCCGGAATTCGGCAGACAAGTTGTTCGCGCGCGCGGATGAGTTACTAAGTCGTCTTGAACAATTGCTGCCGGCTTCCATTGCGCCGACAGACTGGAAAGCCTCGATTGCGTTTCGGTGGCGTAAAAAGGGGGGCCGGGCTGAACTTGAGCCGATTCATCAGGTACACCGCATCGATCTTCGCGATTTGTGCGGCATAGATG
>JAYOED010000052.1:0-14781 GCA_038106575.1 Burkholderiales bacterium | reverse complement strand
GTTGAGCATTCGGCGAGTGCACGCCCCCACACAGACAGACCATCAATCAGACTGCGCGAAAACGCATAGAGGCGACGCGCTGCCAGTGCCTGTTCGCCTACGGGCAATTCAAACGTTGACTTTCCGTCGAGGTGATCTAGAAAACTGCAAATCAAAGCCGACTCTTCCATACCGATGCCGTCATCTTGAACTAGGTATGGCACGCGGCCAGAGGAATTGATCGCGAAGCACGGACTGTCCGCCGTACGCGTCTTCGCTTCTATGACATCCAGCCGGCCGCCCAGCCCCTTTCCCAGTAGCACAATGCACGCTATGCGCACATAGGGCGACCCCGGAGTGATGCACAGTTTCACTGGATCAAATTTCCGGGATCGGGCATGTCTGATGCTACCTGGTCTTTGCCAGCTCCAGTTCGGTGAGAAATGCCTTCAGCTCGGCGTATTCGGCATCCATGTATTTTTTGGTTTCCGAGCTAGCCTTGTACTGGTTATCCCAGTTTTTCCTACCGAGCTCCTTCTTCCAGGTATCGCTCTGCGTGAACTGGCGCGTGGCGTCATCCCAGAACGCGGTCTGCGCCGGAGTCAGGTTGCCTGGACCGATCAATCCGCGCCAGTTGGAGACCACGGCGTCAGCACCCTGCTCTTTCCACGTCGGCACCTGCGCAAACGATCCCGTCAGCCGCTGCGGCGCGGCGATCGCGATCACGCGGATGCTGCCGGCCTCAAGATGCTTCTGCATCAGGCCCACCGAACCCGGCACCACGTCGACGTGACCGCCAAGCATCGCGGTGACAGCCTTGCCGCCCGACTGGAACACCACATTCTTGGCCTTGCGCACGTCGGCGCCCACACGCTTGAGCGCCATCGCCACGCCCTGGTGATTCGGATTGCCGAGACTGGTGGCGACGCCAAAGGTCACCGAAGTCGGATCCTTCTTCATGCGTTCCAGCAGATCCTTGCCGTCCTTGATCGACGAATCGGCCTTGACCGCGACGCTGATGTATTCCTCGAACAGGATCGCCAGCGGCGTCAGGCTGGTGTAGGTCACCTTGGTGCGGCCCATGATGTGATTGGTCAACAGGCTCTTCGAAGCAATCGCCACGAAGTTGCCGTCACCCGCATGCTGGTTAATGTAACCGTAGGCAATCGCGCCACCACCGCCGGGTTTGTTCACAACCGACAGCGCCGTCGGCACCAGCTTCATGTCCTGTAGCAATCGCTGCATGAAGCGGCCGGTGGCATCCTGTCCACTGCCGGGCCCGGTATTGATGATGATCTCGACGTTCTTTTCAGGCTGCCAGCTTTGCGCCTTTGCGCAGGTCGCGAACATTGCCACTGCGATAGCCGCGACCATCAATGTCTTTGCATGAAGCTTGTTTTTATTAGCGATTGTCATCTGCAGTGCCGCTCCGTTTCAAACGGCCGGACCATCCGGCTGTAAATTTATTGTTGCGGCGCTGGGGGCAGCCACTGCCGCTCGGCGTTATAGGATTTTTCAAAGGCATTGATCTTCTCCGCGTACTGCTGGGTGCGGGCGATGTCGTCCAGCCCTTGCAGCAGGCAGCGCTTGCGCAATTCCGGAATCTCGAAAAGGTACGCCTTGCCGACGACGTCGGTCACAGTCTGCGCAGCAAGGTCGATGCCCAGTTTTGCGCCGGGATGGTCCTGCAGCTGGCGGCGTATCGCTGCGCATTCATCTTCCGGCAGCGTCAGCGCGAGCAATCCGTTCTTGGCGCAGTTGGAAGCAAATATGTCGCCGAAGCTCGGCGCGATCACGCAGCGGATGCCGAATTCATAGAGCGCATAGACCGCGGTCTCGCGCGACGAACCGCAACCGAAGTTGCGGTCAGCGACGATGATGCCGGACTGGTCATAGGGCGCCGCGTTCAACATGAACTCGGTCTTGGTGCCGTCGGGACGGTTGCGCTGGTCATAGAACAGGATTTCGCGATAGCGCGGACCGCGCGGCACCTTGTTGTAGCGCGTCGGGCACAGCTGGTTGGTGTCGATGTTGGCTTCGTGCATCGGCACGGCAATCGCATTAAGTGTGGTAAACGGTTCCATGAGCAGTTCCTGTATGTATTTATTTGTTTTATTTCAGTATTTCACGAACATCCGTGAGCCGTCCCTTGAGCGCGGCAGCCGCCGCCATCGCCGGACTGACCAGATGCGTGCGGCCGCCGGGCCCCTGGCGATTGCGAAAATTACGGTTCGACGTCGACGCACAGCGTTCTCCCGGCTGCAGATGGTCGCCATTGATCGCGGTGCACATCGAACAGCCCGGATCGCGCCATTCGAAACCGGCCTTGATGAAGATTTGATCCAGTCCTTCCTCTTCGGCCTGCCGCTTTACTGCCATCGAACCCGGAACGACCCAGGCCGTGATCTTCGCCTTGCCGTGTTTTGCAACCTCAGCCGCCGCACGCAGGTCCTCGATGCGCGCGTTGGTGCAGGAACCGATGAACACGCGATCGAGCGCAATGTCCTGCAGCGCGGTACCCGGGCGCAGCGCCATGTATTCCAGCGCGGTTTCTAGCTCGGAGCGCTTCTTCGTATCTTTTTCACCTGCGGGATCGGGAACGACGCCGGTCACCGACAGCGCCTGCGCGGGATTGATGCCCCAGGTCGCGGTGGGCGCGATCTGCGTTGCATCGAGCCGGACTGTGCTGTCGATTGCCGCGCCGCCATCGGTTACCAGCTTCCGCCACGCATCCAGCGCGCGTTCCCACGCCTTGCCCTTGGGTGCGTAGGGACGCCCTTCGAGCCAGGCATAAGTCCTGTCGTCCGGCGCGATCAGGCCGACGCGGCCGCCCGCCTCGATCGACATGTTGCAGATGGTCATGCGCCCTTCCATCGACAGGCTGTCGATGGTCGATCCTGCGTATTCGACGGCCGCACCGGTTGCGCCGTCGACGCCGATTTTGGCGATCAGTGCGAGGATCACGTCCTTGGCATGGACGCCGAAGCCGAGCTTGCCGTCGATGACGATGCGCATGTTCTTCGGTTTGCGCTGCCACAGTGTCTGCGTCGCCATCACGTGCGCGAACTCGGAAGCGCCGACACCGTAGGCAAGACAGCCGAAGGCGCCGTGTGTCGAGGTATGCGAATCATTGCCGATCACCATCAGCCCCGGCTGCACGATGCCCTGCTCCGGCGGCACGATGTGCATGATGCCCTGATTGGCGTGATCCATACCAAACAGCGTGACGCCGTGCTTCTTCGCCATATTCTGCAGGTCGATCACCATGTTGCGGATGCCGGCATCCGGGATGCCGTCCGTGCCTTTGGCCCGACCGGTCGTCGGCACGTAATGGTCGGTGAAGGCGTAGATCTGCTGCGGCCGCCACACGCTGCGCCCCGATTTCTCCAGGGAGACAAAGCCGTGCAGCGTGTTCTCCTGCGCCACTGCGACGTCGACGTACATCAGCGACTCACCATCATCCGTTAGGATGTGATGCGAGTTCCAGAGTTTCTCAATGATGGTCTTGGACGTTGCGGCAGTCATGCAGTGACTCTTTCCTCCGTTAACGAGCCTGCAAGCCTATCACTACAGCAA
Source organism: Burkholderiales bacterium (assembly GCA_038106575.1). Classification (GTDB taxonomy): domain Bacteria; phylum Pseudomonadota; class Gammaproteobacteria; order Burkholderiales; family SG8-41. Next base: position 11,226 of record JAYOED010000052.1, on the reverse strand, counting down.
TTCGCGCACGTCGGTGATATGGCCATTAATCGCCGCGGCAGCCGCCATCGCTGGGCTCAGCAGGTGTGTGCGTCCGCCTGCACCTTGGCGGTTGCGGAAATTACGATTAGACGTCGAAGCGCAGCGCTCTCCGGGCTTCAATTGGTCGCCGTTGATCGCGGTGCACAGCGAACATCCGGGCTCGCGCCACTCAAAGCCAGCGGCGGTGAGTATCTTGTCTAGACCTTCTTTCTCGGCCTGCGCCTTAACGGTCTTGGAACCGGGAACCACCCACGCCGGGATTGTTGCCTTGCCGCGCTTGGCGACTTCGGCAGCGGCACGGATGTCCTCGATGCGGCTGTTGGTGCAGGAACCGATGAATACACGGTCGATCTGGATATCCGCGAGTTTCGTGCCGGGCTTCAACGCCATGTAGTCCAGTGCCATAGCCCAGTCGCTGCAGTGGCGCTCGTCCGGCGCAGTCTTCGGATCGGGAACTTCACCGGTCACCGGCCCGGTCATTTCGGGATTGACGCCCCAGGTCACCATCGGAGCAATGTCCGCCGCGTCGAGGGCCACTTCGCTATCGAATTTTGCACTAGGATCCGAGGGCAGTGATTTCCACAGGGCTATCGCTTCGTCCCACTGCTTGCCGGAGGGCGCGCGCGGACGTCCTTTCATGTAGGCGTAGGTAATGTCGTCGGGCGCCACCATGCCGCAGCGCGCGCCGGCTTCGATCGACATGTTGCAAACCGTCATCCGGCCTTCCATGCTCATGTTCTCGAAGGTGGTGCCGGCGTATTCGATCGCATGCTGTACGCCGCCCGCGGCACCAATCCTGGCGATGATGGCGAGAATGACGTCCTTGGGCGCAACGCCAAAACCGAGCTTGCCGTCTACCTTTACTCGTAACGTTTTCGGGCGGCGCTGCCAAGTGGTCTGCGTCGCCATCACGTGCGTCATGTCGGAAGCGCCCATGCCGAACGCAATGCTGCCGAAGGCGCCGTGAGTGGAAGTATGCGAATCGGCACCGCAGATCAGCATGCCGGGCTGGGTGATACCCAGTTCCGGCGGCACCACGTGGAGGATACCCTGCTGCGGATCGTGGAAACCGAACACCCGGATGCCGTGCTGCGCGGTGTTAATGTGCAGCGCGATCACCATGTTGCGGATTTCCTCGACCGAGATGCCTTCGATGCCCTTCTCGCGGCCGGTGGTCGGCACGTAATGATCGGAGAACGCGAACACCTGCTGCGGCCGCGCCACCGTCTTTCCGCGCTTGTTCAGCACCGCAAAAGCATGCGATGAACCTTCGTGAATGTAGGCACGGTCAACGTAGAGGAGGGTCTCCCCTTCTTCACGGTCGATGACATGGCGGTCCCAGACCTTGTCGAACATCGTGCGAGCGGTCATCGCGACAGATTCCTTCCGTTTACAGCCTACTCATATCCGTTCTCATCGACGGCAAATCACCAGCCCATGATCAGGTCGGGGCTAGCCTTGACCTCGCCGCGCTCGACGCGGTGGACCAGATCGTTCATTTTCGTGTGCAGCGGCGCCGGCACTCCGATGAATGCACCGCGCTCGGCGACATAGCCGTTGATGAAATCGGTTTCGGTGCGGCGTCCCTTGAACATGTCCTGCGCCATCGACGGCCGCTGGTCGTCGGAACGTTTTTTTGAACCCTCAGCGAGAATGTCGATGATGTCGGTCAGCGCGTCCTTGTTGCCTTCACCCGCCAGTGCCAGCATTTCGGGCTCCATACCGAGCATTTTCTCCAGCGAATAACCCAGCGCCTGGCCTACGCGCACCGCCTGCGAACCGAGCCTGATCGACACCCAACGCGGCACTTCATCGGTGTCGCGCTGGTTGCCAGACAGGGCAGTGGCCGCGGACAGGCCGTTGCGCATGGAATTGATGACCAGCTTCGACCAGCGCTCGCCCCACAGGTTGGTCGTCACCTTGGCGCTGTCGGCATTTCGCAGCAATGCTGCCACTTCCTCAGCGCGGGGCGTGATGCGGCCGTGCGGTTCGCCGACGCGGAACACCGTATGGCGGTCGCCACCCAGCGGCACCATGCGCTTGATACGCCCCGGCGCATAGAGCTCAGCGGCGATCAGGCTGGCGATGCTGCCCAGCGTCTTGCCCCAGCCGACGATGGCGGCAATGCGCTCCTCGTTGATGCAGTTCTGCAGTGAGACGCAGTAGCCATCGGGTGCGAGATAGGGTTTGATCAGGTGCGTGGCCCATTCAGTGTCGTACGACTTGACGCAGATGAAAGCGATGTCGATCGGGCGCTCCTTGCAGAAGCGCTGCACTTCGGTGAGATGGATCGCGTTGACCTTGATGGAGTGCTCTTCCTGCGGTGTCATCCCCGACAGGTGCAGCCCATGCTCGCGCATAGTCTGGACATGCTCCGGCCACGGATCAATCAGCGTGACGTCCTCACCCGCACGGGTCATATGTCCACCCGCGATACCGCCGATGGCTCCGGCGCCGACTACAACGATGCGTTTGCCCATGATCTCTGTCTTAATTAGTCAATAAAAAAGATTTTTATGTATTAAAGCTTGGCAATGATAGCCTCGGAAAAACGCATGGTTCCGGCATTGCCGCCGAGATCGCGGGTGACGTGCTTGTTCTCAGCAAGCACTGCGGTCAGCGCAGCATCGATGCGGTTGGCCGCGTTTTTCTCGCCGATATGCCGCAGCATCAGCACGCCGGAGAGAATCATCGCCATCGGGTTAGCAATGTCCTTGCCAGCGATATCGGGCGCGGTGCCGTGCACCGCCTCGAACATCGCACAGTCCTCGCCGATGTTAGCGCCGGGTGCGACGCCAAGACCGCCCACCAGACCCGCGCAGAGGTCGGAGACGATGTCACCATAGAGGTTGGCGAGCAGCAAACCGTCGAAAGATTCAGGCTTGATCACCAGCTCCATGCACAGCGCGTCGATCACGCGGGCATCGCATTCGATTCCGGGGTAGGCTTTTCCGACCTCCTGGCCGACGCGCAGGAACAAGCCGTCGGTCATCTTCATCACATTGGACTTGTGCACCACCGTCATCTTTTTGCGGCCGGTGCGCTTCAGATATTCAAACCCGTAACGCGCGGCACGCTCGGTGGCACCCCGGGTGATCACCTTGATCGCTTCCGCGGTGTTGTCGTCGACCATGCGTTCGTTGCCAACGTAGAGATCCTCGCTGTTCTCGCGGAAGATCACCAAATCAATGTTCTCGAAGCGCGAAGCAACCCCAGGATAGTTTTTCACTGGGCGTACGTTGATATAGAGCTGCAGCTCCTTGCGCAGCGCAATGGCAATGCTCGGGTAATCAGCACGCCACTCCTTGCCGCCCCGCATGCGCTCGATCTTGATTCTGTAATTGCCGCCGAACGGGGTCTGTGTCGGCCCCTTCAGCGCAAGCTTGTTGCGCTCGATCGACTCCAGAACGCTTGACGGTAACGGTGTGCCGAGCCCCCTCTCAGCGCGCAGGCCAACCTGGACTTCCTCGAACTCCACCTTCGCACCGGTGGCCTTGATAATGGAGCAGGTCGCGCCAACAACCTCGGGCCCGATGCCGTCACCGGGCACTACTGTAACCTTGTTCAAACCACACTCTCCGGATGAATGTACGGAATACTCAGTTGCCGTCGCCTTTGTCCCGCATCGCTTTTAAGCGAGGAAGAATGAAAGGCATGGCTACCGATATTGCCGACATGATCAGCAGCGTCACAGTGATCACACTGCCGTAGAACACCTTGATGTCACCGCCGGAAATGGTCATTGCCTGGCGAAATGACTGTTCCATGATTCCGCCAAGCACCAGCGCCAGCACCAGGGGCGCAACTGGAATATCGATCTTGTCGAAGACGTAGCCGACCACACCGAAGAACAGGATCAACCACAAATCCACGGTGCTGCCATTGATGGCATAAGCACCGATCGCGGAAATCGTCACGATCAGCGGATAGAGGATGCCGGAAGGAATATAGAGCAGGCGCACGAACAGCCCCACCAGCGGCAGGTTCAGGATCAGCAGCATCACGTTGCCGACGTACATGCTGTCAATCAGCCCCCAAACCAAATCGGGACGGTTCTGGAACAGCAGCGGCCCCGGCTGCACGCCGTACATGATGAACGCGCCAAGCATGACCGCCGTCGCTCCGCCGCCGGGCACACCCAGCGTCAGCAATGGCACCAGCGCACCCGCGGTATCAGAGTTGTTGGCCGACTCGGGGCCGGCAACGCCCTCGATAGCGCCCTTGCCGAATTCTTCCGGATGTTTGGAAATGCGCCGCTCAGTGGTATAGGACATGATAGACGCGATGGTGCCACCGGCGCCCGGCAGCACGCCTATCACAAAGCCAATGATGCCACCGCGCCAGATCGGACCAACGGAACGCTGCCATTCCTCGCGTGTGAGCCATAGCTTACCGGTAATCTTCATCGCTTTAGGTGCAGTGCCGCGATACAAATCTTCAAGGCCGCGGAAAACCTCCGCCATTGCAAACAGGCCAACTACCACCACCACAAAGCCGACGCCGTCCTGGAATTCCGGAATGTCCATCGTGAAGCGCGCCTGGCCGCTCTGCAGGTCGATACCGATGGTCGCAATCATTAGACCGAGGATGGTGGCGAACACGCCTTTGGCCGGAGAATTGCCGGTAAGCGTCGATACCGCGGTCATCGCGAACAGCATCAGAGTGAAATATTCGGCAGGCCCGAACTTAAGCGCCATTGAAGTCAGCGGCAGTGCAAACAGCGTGAGGCCGACAACACCGATGGTGCCTGCAATGAACGAACCGATGGCGGACACCGCGAGCGCAGCGCCGGCCCTGCCCTTGCGCGCCATTTCGTAGCCGTCAATCGAAGTCATCACCGAAGCCGCCTCGCCCGGCGTGCGGATCAGGATGGCCGTGGTCGAGCCGCCGTACTTGGCGCCGTAATAAATGCCGGCAAGCATGATCAGTGCCGAAGTCGGGTCCATGCCGTAGGTGATCGGAATCAGCAGCGCGATGCCGGCCGAGGGGCCGATGCCCGGCAGTACGCCGATGACGGTGCCCATCAGTACGCCAAGGAAGGTGTACCAGAGATTGATCGGCTGCAGGCAGACGGCAAAACCGTTGAGGATGTGGGTCAGGGTTTCCATTGCGGCCTCAGAACGGCAGGATGCCGCGCGCCAGCGAGACGCCCAGCAGGTGTGTAAACGCGAAATAACTTCCCGCCGAGAACAGCACAGAAGTCAGCACATTGGTAACCCAGCGTCCGCGATTGAAGTAGGCGGTCAGCGCCAGCAGGTAGATGCTGCTGGCGATCACATAGCCCAGCGGCTCGAATATCAGTACGTAAAACGCGGTCCAGCCGGCGACTGCCGCCACCACGCCGTGATGCGGGCGCTTGGCCGGATCGGTTTCCGCGGTCGGGACCGCCGGCTTGGCTTTCGGTTTTTTGATTATCTCCATCAGTAGCATGCCCGCCGCCACCAACAGTCCGATGCCGAGCAGTTGCGGGAACGCCTTCGGTCCAAGCGGGTCTCCTAGTTCCAGACTAGGGATCTGCGAGGTTGCCCAGAAATACACCCCCGCCAATATCAGCATGCAAACGAATATGATGCGATCAGCCATGTCGGATTAACGCTCCTCCGAAAGCGAAAGCCTTTGCAGCTCCGCGGGTTATAGGTATTGCGTGTTGCGCGACGTTCACGCAACAGGATTTTTTGCAGGACAAAATCTTAACCGAGATCGTCCGCGCCGTGTTGCTGCCTTGATGACAATTGGTCCGATGATCACTAAGGTTTTCAAACATTTCCAATGGTGCTTTCTTGACCGAACTGCACCGAGTCCGTATTACGCACAGCACAGCGTCACGCAGTGGTCACTTAGCAAGACTGCATACCGCCAGGGAACTCGGAATGGCCAATTGCAGGTGCTGAAAGCTAATATTGATGCTGACTGATATCAGGTTATTGACCTCGGCTGCACCGCATTGAACAATGCGCGGCGACCCCGCAACATGCGGTTTATTCAAGTACATGTTTTAATTGAGAAAATGAAAAATTCTTTGATCAACAGCCTGCGCTCTCTGCTGGGTGCCCAAGGCGTACTCACCGAAGCAGCGGATCTGGAACCCTATATCGTCGACTGGCGCGGCGTCTATCGCGGCGCTGCGGCGGCCGTAGTGCGGCCGGCCAACACGCAACAAGTCGCCGCCGTGGTAAAACTTTGCACGGAAAACGGAGCGCCGCTGGTTCCGCAGGGCGGCAATACCGGCATGTGCGGTGCCACGGTACCCAATGCAGACGGCAGGGAAATCGTGCTGTCATTGGCGCGCATGAACAAAATCCTTGATGTCGATCCGCTGAACAACACGCTGACCGCCGAAGCCGGTTGCATCCTGACCACCATCCAGCAGGCCGCTGCGGACGTCGGCAGAATGTTTCCCCTCAGTCTCGGCGCCGAGGGCAGCTGCCAGATCGGCGGCAACCTTTCGACCAATGCGGGCGGCGTCAACGTGCTGCGATACGGCAACACGCGCGACCTTGTGCTGGGACTGAAAGTCGTGCTGCCTGACGGCCGCATCTGGAACGGTCTGCGCGGCTTGCGTAAGGACAACACTGGATATGACCTGAAACACCTGTTCATCGGCGCCGAAGGCACGCTGGGCATCATCACGGCGGCAACCCTGAAACTGTTCCCCCGCCCCGCAGCCAGCGCCACCGCGTGGATGGCAGTACAAGATCCTGAAGCCGCACTGAAGCTGCTGGCGCTGATGCGCCGGCACTGCAGCGACCGCATCACCGCATTCGAACTGATCTCGCGCCACAGTCTCGAACTAGTGTGGAAACACATTCACGGCACCCGCGATCCACTGGCCGATCCCAGTCCGTGGGTGGTGCTGACCGAACTGGCGGATTCCGGGGACGAAACCACGCTGCGCGCCGATCTCGAACGCGCACTGGAATCCGCAATACATGAAGAACTGGTCGTCGATGCCGTCATTGCCGAAAACCGCAGCCAGGCGCAATCGCTGTGGCATATGCGTGAAACAATCCCCGAAGGAGCGCGCCAGGAACCGGTGATGGTCTATCGCCATGACATCGCGGTGGCCGTCGGCCGCATTCCAGAATTCATCCGCGAAGCTCAGGCCGCATTAGAAAAACGGTTTGCCGGCGTGCGGCTGATCTGTTTTGGCCATCTCGGCGACGGCAACCTGCACTACAACGCCTATCTGCCGGAGCGGCTGCGCAGCGACGCCGCGGCACGCGAGGCGCACGACGTCACCGAAACCGTCTACGACATCGTGCAGCGCTACGACGGCAGTTTCAGCGCGGAACACGGCATCGGCCTGTCCAAGGTCGCTGAACTGGCGCGCTACAAGAGTCCAGTGGAACTCGATCTGATGCGCACCATCAAGCAAGCGCTCGATCCGCAGGGGTTGATGAACCCGGGCAAGGTATTGTGACCGCTTCGCGCTAAAGAGCGGCTGTAACAAACAACCCAATCACGCAGCAAAACCCGGCAAACCATAACGAAGATCGCACCAACGGACGGTCGCCGATGTAGGCCAGCGTGTAACCGATGCGAAGAACGATGAAACCTACGGCCAGTCCGTCCACCCACGCCTGCGAAGCACGCGCCAGATGCGCAACTATCACCGCGGTAGCAAACAACGGAAATGTCTCGAAGCTGTTGAGCTGGGCCCAGTAGGCACGCTGTTGGAGGGGCGGCAAGCGGTCCACACCGGCGCGCGGCAATGCATTGTCATAGCCGCTACGCCATTTGGACACCACGGTAGGCCAGTAAGGTAGGCAGCCGGCAACGAGGATCATCAAGTAGGCGGTAGTCATGTACGATTCCAGTAAGGATGTTGAACAATGGGCGACAGACGGGCAGAACTTTCGGCCGATTCTGTGGCCTCAGTCCATGGAGGGATTATGAGTGAAAAAGTGAAGAAAACTGAAGAAGAATGGAAAGCCCAGCTGACCCCGATACAATTCCAGGTGGCAAGGCGCAAGGGTACTGAACGCGCATTTACGGGCTCCTACTGGGACAACCACGACCAAGGCATTTACCGCTGCGTGTGCTGCGGCACCGATCTGTTCCATTCCGATACCAAATTCGATTCCGGCACCGGCTGGCCCAGCTTCTGGAAGCCCGCGGCGGCAGAACACGTTGCCACCGAAGAAGACCATGGTTTTTTCATGAAACGCACCGAAGTCCTGTGCAGCCGCTGTGACGCCCATCTCGGACATGTATTCGAGGACGGTCCTCAGCCTACCGGCCTGCGCTACTGCATCAACTCGGCATCACTCAAATTCGAGAAAGAGTGAACCGCGCCTCCCGCCGCGCCTTCGATCAGGCCGCGGAGTCTCTGAAAACTCTGTTTTTACGCAGAAAAAGCCGTTTCGCGGACAGGAGGTTACGCCGCCCCTGCTCGCGGATGCGGTGCACCACTGCCTCGATGTATTCCAGAAACTCGACTAGCGAACGAAACATCGCCGCGGGAGAAATCGACGAACTGAGCACACAAACGCTTGAGTGTCTGTCCGACCTGGGGTTGTGGTCCTATCAATTAAAACTCGACAGCGCACGGGTCGTTTTTGAAGATCTGGCGCTGGATGTCGCAAACTGGATTATCACGCATGGCGGCTATATCACGTTACTTGAACCGGTGGTCAACGCGCTTACACGTCAGGCTAACGCCGCCTCTGATGTCGATACCCTTGGCAAAGTGTATGACCGCGCCTGCAGCATCATTGCCTATGTGGCACCGGATCTCGGCGAAACTACCGACTCTGCCGCACTGCAGCCGTGGCTGACTCTGCACATCAACTGCGCGATTATCGCCACCCGAAGCCAGCAGCCCGAGCGCATGACCGCCGCCTACGACATGCTTGAAACCAACCTGCCGCAGCACTTTGCCACGTTTCACGAAGCAGGTGTTCGTGAATCACGCAAAACCGTCTGCGAAGACTATGTCCGCGAGACGATGCGTGAACGCCTTGCCAAGTGGACGGGCTGCCCCTAAGCAGCGATAATTGCGCCCATGAAATTTCTCTTCGACATTTTCCCGGTCATCCTGTTTTTCGCGGCATTTAAGCTTTTCGACATCTACGTTGCGACCGGTGTCGCGATTGCCGCCACCGGATTGCAGATTGGCTGGGTCTTGATCAAGCACCGCAAGGTGGACAACATGCAGTGGATCAGCCTGGCGCTGATCGTGGTGTTCGGCGGCGCCACCCTGCTGCTGCGCGACGAAACTTTTATCAAGTGGAAACCCACAGTACTCTACTGGCTTTTCGGTGTCGTTCTTACCGTATCCGCCCTTACCTTCAAGAAAAACCTGATCCGCGCAATGATGGAAAAGCAGGTTTTGGCGCCTGATCCGGTGTGGGCCAAGCTGCTCACGGGCTGGATCGTATTTTTTACCTTGATGGGCATCCTCAATCTTTACGTGGCTTATTCCTATGACACTGATATCTGGGTCAACTTCAAGCTCTTTGGCGGCATTGGCCTGATGATCCTGTTCGTCATCGGTCAAGCCGTGCTGCTGGCGCCTCACATGAAGGAAAATAAGCCGGAATGAAATACCGGAGCGAGAAAGCCTCAACGTGACAGTCGCCGCAGCCATTCGGGAAAAACTCGCCGCCTTGAATCCGGAGTCCGTCGAAATACTGGATGAATCCGCCGCACACGCTGGCCACGCCGAAGCACGTGCCGGCGGCGGCCATTACCAGCTCATCATCGTGTCCCGCGTTTTCGAAAATCAGTCTCTCCAGGCACGCCATCGCATGGTCTATGACACGCTGGGCGGCATGATGCGCAAGGAAATTCATGCGCTGGCCATCAAGGCCTATGCGCCGAACGAAATCTGATCACCACTGAAGAGTTTCATGCGTATTCATTCAACATTTTTCCTGTTGTTCTCCCTGATTGCGGCAAGCGTTCCCGTCGCCCAGGCGCAGGTTGCCAAGGTCAACGACACGGCGATTCCCCAAGCCCGTGCCGACGTGCTGGTTCGCGACGCGGCCGCACAGGGTCGATCAGATTCTCCGGAACTCCGCAACCTGATCAAACAGCGGTTGATCCAAAGCGAAATCATAGCTCAGGAAGCCGTCAAGCTCGGTCTGCAGAAAAATGCGGAAATCGGGTCGCGGCTTGAGTTGGCTCGTCAGCAGGTACTAGCTAACGCTTATTTCAACGAAATGTCTCGGCGTAATCCAGTCACCGAGGATGCGATGCGCCAAGCGCATGAACGCCTCAAAGACCATCCAGCCGCGAATGAGTACAAAGCTCGCCATATTCTAGTGGCCTCCGAGAAAGAAGCGCAGGACATCATTGCTCAGCTCAAGGGTGGCGCCGATTTCGCCAAGATTGCTCCCGAGAAATCCCGCGACGAGGGTAGCAAAGGTCAAGGCGGTGAACTGCAATGGAGCGCGCCCACCGCCTACGTTCGCCCCTTTGCCGAAGCCATGTTCAAACTGAAGAAAGGCGGCACGACGGAAGCACCTGTGCAGACCAATTTTGGCTGGCACGTGATCCGTCTGGATGACATGCGCCCTATGTCCTTCGATGCGCTGAAGCCGCAACTGCAGCAGCTAGTACAGCAAGAGAACGTCCAGAAATTCGTCAACGAACTGCGCGCCAAGGCAAAAATCGAATAGGTCTGCCGACGCCCGGTTGCTTCGCTTCAAAAGAAAAAGCCCAGTCTCATCGAGACCGGGCTTTTTGCATGGGTGCCTGACAATGTCCTACTTTCACACGGGCAATCCGCACTATCATCGGCGCTGAGTCGTTTCACGGCCCTGTTCGGAATGGGAAGGGGTGGGACCAACTCGCTATTGTCGTCAGGCATAGCTGTTTGGCATCACAGGCATCGCAGTCGCTGCGCTGCATGTGCGCCCAATCCGGAAGAAGTAAAGTTAATAACTATCTGATTTGATTGAACATTTCATGAGCCTACCTGAGCACCGGTGCGCACACCGGTAGTGCTCAAAATTATAGGATCAAGCCTCACGGGCAATTAGTATCGGTTAGCTCAAAGCATTACTGCTCTTACACACCCGACCTATCAACGCGGTGGTCTTCCGCGACCCTTCAGGGGGATCAAGTCCCCGGGAAGTCTTATCTTGAGGCAAGTTTCACGCTTAGATGCTTTCAGCGTTTATCTCTTCCGCACTTAGCTACCCGGCGATGCCACTGGCGTGACAACCGGTACACCAGAGGTGCGTCCACTCCGGTCCTCTC
>JAYOED010000051.1:0-15471 GCA_038106575.1 Burkholderiales bacterium | reverse complement strand
GCGCTGGGGTCGCGCTTTTCCCGAGATGCCGACCGTGGCGAGCTGAAATGGATGGCGCCGAGTTCACTGGTCGGCGCGGTAGCCGGCGTAACTGCACTGTTCACCATACCGCAGTATTTCACAATCGGCGCGTTCGGCATTTTCCTAGGACTCTACGGACTGTATTCGCTGATTGCTGCCACACCGAGAGCGGGCTTAGGCCGACATCCCTGGGCGGTGATTGCGGGTTTTTGCGGGGGTGCGGCAGGCACGATGTTCGGCGTCGGCGCCCCGCCTTACGCGGTGTACTTATCCAGACGACTGACGGACAAGGCGACCCTGCGTGCGACGCTGTCGAACATGGTTTTGCTGTCGACCTCAATTCGCGCGCTGGTCTTTCTGGCTGGAGGACTGATCCTGATGGATCGCATCGTCGGTGCGCTGCTGCTCATGCCTTTCGCGCTGGGCGGCATCTGGGCCGGTCATCGCATCCAGCTCAGCATTTCGCGGGAGAAGCTGGTGAAGATCATCGGGGTGCTGCTGGTGCTGATCGGCGCGTCGCTGCTGTGGCGTGTGCTACGAGCCTAGTTAGGCCGATCAGAGCCCGACTGTAGTAACTCTGCGATTGCTGCCAGCGACAATTTCGTATCGGAACAACCGGCACTCCAGCGCGCCGTTGTAAAGCGGGATGCGCCGCGAGGGTTTCAGGCGCATCAGTTTCGGCAATCGTAGATCCCCGGTAAAGATGTGTGCGGTCCAGCCGGCGTAGCGTTGCTTGAGGATGTCGCCGAGTGTCGGATACCACGCCGCCAGTTCTTCGGCTTCTTCCATGCGCACGCCGTAGGGCGGATTGGCGATCAGGATGCCGGTTGGCGCGGGTGGACTGGAATCCTCATAGCGGCATTGCTTGAGCTGGATGAACGATTCGAGTCCGGCGCGGGTGACATTCTCGCGGGCAATAGTGATGGCATCGCCGCTGCGGTCATATCCATAAATATTTGTTCTTATTGATGTTTTTTCACTTTTTGCAGCGTGATCCTGAAGCTGCCGCCATGCTGTAGCATTGAAATTACGCAATTGCTCGAAGCCGAAACGGCGCTTTGCGCCCGGTGCGCGGTGCAGCGCCATCATTGCTGCTTCGATGAGGAAAGTGCCGCTGCCGCACATCGGATCGAGCAGCACTTGATCGGGCGTCCAGCCGGCAAGCTTGAGGATACCCGCGGCCAGGTTCTCGCGCAGCGGCGCATCGCCGGTCGCGCCGCGCCAGCCGCGCTTGAACAGCGGCTCGCCCGAGGTATCGAGATAGAAAGTCGCAGTGTCTTTGGTCAGGAAAACGTGGATGCGCACATCCGGATTGCCGGTGTCGACGTCCGGGCGTTTGCCTTCGGTTTCGCGCAGCACGTCGCAGATGGCATCTTTTACGCGCAGCGTCACGATGTCGATGCTGCGCAACGGGCTCTTGATGGCTGCGGTGTTGACGCGGATAGTCTGCGCGGCCCTGAACCAGTCGTGCCAGCGCAGGCGCCGCGCTGCCTGGTAAATGTCTTCGTCGCTGCGGTAACGCGATTCGCCGATACGCCACAGCACGCGGCTGGCGATGCGGCTTTCGAGATTGGCTCGATAAGCAGAGATCATCGGACCGGAAAAGGCAACGCCGCCGTCGGTGTGTTGTACGGACTGCGCCTCGAGTGCGCGTAGTTCGTCGGCAAGCACGGGTTCCAGCCCGCACGGGCAGGTGGCGAAAAAATGGTCCAAAACTGGTGGCTGTAAGCGGTTATTTGCAGGTTGTGCGGCCGGCAAGAGATCGGCATAAACCTCGAAGCGGATGCGCTGCCACAGACAACAGGCCGTGGTCATGCGGATGATACGCGCTTTGACTTTGGCGCGGTAATCCATCCGGCGGGCGACATGGGCATTTTCGCGTCGCGGCACGTAGCCGAGCATTTGGCCGCGCCGTTCGACGCGCACAACATTTGGATCGTTCGGGTTGTGCGGGTCGCACCGCAATTGCAGGATGTCGCCCACGCGCAGCATGGCCCACAGCGCCTTGCCCTTGCAGTGCTGGAAGCCGGCCAGCGGCGATTCCTGGACGATGATGCGGGCATCAGCGCTGAGCGCGCCTGCAAAAAGCAGGAGGGCAAGAATGGTAAGTCAGCGGTGCATGCCGTTAAAACGGCTTCAGCACCACCATGATGACAACCGCAAGCAGGAGGATGACAGGGATTTCGTTGAACCAGCGGAACCAGACATGTGTGCGGGTATTACAGTTCTGTTCGAATTTTTTCAGCAGGTAGCCGCAGGCATGGTGATAGCCAACGAGAATTATTACCAGCGCAAGCTTGGCGTGCAGCCAGCCGCCGCTGATGCCATAGCCAAGCCACAGCCACAGGCCGAAACCCAGCGCCGGAACGGCGAGCAGGGTCATGAAGCGGTAGAGTTTGTGCGACATCAGCAGCAGGCGTGCACGGGCGGTCTCATTGGTTTCCATCTCCAGGTTGACGAGGATGCGCGGCAGGTAGAAAAGTCCTGCGAACCAGGCGGTGACGAAAACGATGTGCAGTGACTTGATCCAGAGCATGATGGAACGAGTTTACTTGAGTAGTCGCCGGCGCGTGAGCGCCAGTGCAATGTGAAAGGCGCTCAATGCATAGGCGGCTAGCACGGCAAGGTGCAGCAAGGTATTGCCGGGGAGTTCGCCGTTGATCAGCGGCCGCGCCAATGCAACCGCGTGTGTCAGGGGCAGCGCGACAGCAAAGTGCTGTGCCGCTGCCGGCAGTTGTTCCAGAGGAAAAAACACACCGCAAAGCAGCATCATCGGCGTTACTACCAGCGTGAAGTAGTACATGAAGAAATCATAGCTCGGCGACAGCGCGGTCATGATCAGGCCAAGTGCGGTAAAGACCAGCCCGGTGAGTAGGATCAGGGGGATTACCAGCAGTGCCAGCGGCGAGGATACCAGTCCGAGAATGGTGGCGACGGCTAGTACGGCCGTGCCTGAGAGGAAGCTCTTGCTGGCGGCCCATATCCATTCACCGACGACCACGTCATCCAGCGTGAGCGGGGCGTTGAGAATGGCTTCCCAGGTTTTCTGCACGTGCATGCGCGAAAACCCGGAGTACATGGCTTCGAACGAAGCGCTCATCATCGTGCTCGAGCAGACGATGCCGCTGGCCAGAAAGGCGATGTAGCTGATGCCGTCGACCGAGTCGAGCATGCGGCCGAGACCGTAACCAAGTCCAAACAGGTAGAGCAGCGGGTCGGCGAGATTGCCGAGCATCGAGGGAATAGCCAGCTTGCGCCAGACCAGCAGATTGCGCCGCCAGACATGAACGAAACGGGAGCTGAAAGCCGGCAGGCGCCAATGATGAACATTCGTCTTCACGGCATCAGTCGCGCAATTCGCGCCCGGTCAATTTGAGAAACACGTCTTCGAGAGTGGCGCGGCGGTGCAGATAGCGCAACGCCGTGCGCGAATCGAGGTCATTGACCAGCGGCGCAGGGTCGTGGGTGTAACAGAACACGGTTTCGCCTGTTGCTTCACAGCGCTCGGCAAGGGACTTACCGATGGACGCAGCCCAATTACCAACCCCGTCGCCGTGCACTTCGACAACATGCGGTTCCACGGTGTTTTCAATCAGGCCTTCGGGCGCACCCTCAGCGATGAATTTACCGCGTTCCATGATCGCTACGCGTTGGCACAGACGCTCGGCTTCTTCCATGAAGTGCGTGGTCAGCAAAAGCGTTTTTCCCTGCTTAAGCAGGTTGCGAAGGCGTTCCCAAAGCACGTGTCGCGCCTGCGGATCGAGGCCGGTGGTGGGTTCGTCCAGAAACAGCAGTTCGGGGTCATTGACCAGTGCACGCGCCAGCGTAAGCCGCCGCTTCATACCGCCCGACAGGGTCTGGATGCGCGACTGTGCGCGGCTGGCCAGTCCGGCGAATTCCAGCAGTCCGGGGATGCGCAAGCGGATATCAGCATCGTGCAGTCCAAAGTAGCGACCGAAGATCAGTAGGTTTTCCTCGACAGTGAAGTCGGGATCGAGGTTGTCGAACTGCGGCACTACACCGATGCGTTGGCGTGCTTCGCGCGCCAGCGTGGGGACGGGTCGGCCGAGCACGCTCACCGTACCGTGATCGGGTTCGGTCAGTCCAAGACATAGGCGTAGGGTCGTCGTCTTGCCGGCGCCGTTCGGACCGAGCAGGCCGAAGCATTCGCCGCGTTTTAGCGAGAAATCAAGCCCGCCCACCACTTCCTGCGTGCCGTACGATTTGCGTAGGCCGGCAGCAGTCAGCGGTGCTTCGACTGTAGAAATAGCGGCATTCATGCGCAGTGCCGCCGCACGATTTGCGCGAGCAAGTGTAGCCTTCCATGGAAAAAATGTTCACCTCCGGGGATAACGACCACCGGCAGTTGCTGGGGCCGCGCCCAATCGAGAACCACGGCCAGAGGGACGACGTCATCGGCCTCGCCGTGAATGACCAGCGTTTGCGCTGGTACGGTCGCCGCAGGAAAGCGGTTGACTGCCGCTCCGACGAGAACCAGCTTCTCTGCCTCCAGCTTTTGCGCAACCCGGGTCTGGACGAAGGCGCCGAACGAAAATCCGGCCAGTAGCAGCGGCAGATCGCCATATTGTGAGCGGACATGACTGGCAACGGCAAGCAGGTCTTCAGTTTCTCCGTTGCCTTCGTCAAAGACTCCGGCACTGGCACCAACGCCGCGGAAATTCGGACGCACCGCGACATAGCCCAGTCCGAAGAAGGCTCTCGCAAGCGTGGTCACGACCTTGTTGTCCTTGGTGCCGCCCTGTACCGGATTGGGGTGCGCGATCAGCGCGATGCCGCGACGCGCATCACCGGGGTCGTTCAAATCGGTTTCAATCGCGCCCGCGGGGCCGTCAACGGACAGTCGTTGCAGGGATGAAGACGACATGCGCGGTGTTTCGGTTCCGGACATCAGAAAAATGGATAACAGCTCAGCGCGCGGGCACGGACTTGCAGTTTAAGTCGACTAGGTTTCAGATTTTCAGACGATCGACGATGCGGCCGTTCTGAAGATGCTCGCTGATGATTTCGTCGATGTCTTCTCGGTCAACATAGGTATACCAGACGGCTTCTGGGTAAACGACGATTACTGGACCTTCGTCGCAGCGATCCAGGCAGCCGGCCTGGTTGATGCGCACTTTTCCTGCTCCGGAAAGCTTCAGTTCCTTGATTTTGCTTTTGGCGTAGTCGCGCATGTCCTGCGCGCCGTGAGAGCAGCAGCAGCGCGCGCCTTTGTCGCGCTGGTTACAGCAGAAAAAAACGTGGTGGCTATAATGGCTCATCCGGGTTGAGGGCCGAGGCAAGAAAGCGCGAAATCGTCGAAGCACCTGATTATAACCGCTGCCTGTCCCGGTCAGTACTGCGAGTATTTGCGGGCGGAGCCCCGTGCCCGGGATACCGGATATTTTCTGCCGTTGATGCGCATCTTGCGCTGTGCCGCTAGCAAAGGATCGATTTCGAGCACATCGGCGAGCCGCAGCAGGTAGAGAAGTACATCCGCAATCTCTTCTTCGACGGCACGCCGCTCGCGCAGTGGAAGCGCTTCGCTCTGTTGCGGAGTCAACCATTGAAAACATTCCAGCAGTTCGGCGGCCTCGACGCTTAGGGCTATTGCCAGGTTTTTCGGGGTGTGGAACTGGCGCCAGTCTCGGGCTTCTGTAAAACGGCGCAGATCACGGCGCAAGCTGGCCAGAGTGGGGGTGAGGGTTCTGCTGCGGTTCATAGCATTGCTCCATTTCAGTTGTCACCAGCGTGCCGCCAGGGCTGGCCGAGTAGCAGGAACAGGATAGCCAGACAAGGCCACAGATCAGAGAGGGCGCGCACCATGGCTGCAAAGCTCAGAAAATGGCTGGAGCGACCGGTCAGCAGATGTGCGGGTGCGAACCGGTAGGGATTCTCGGGCATGCCGTTGACCAGGATTACCGCGGCAAGCAGTGCCAGCAGCGCTGCGATGGAACGACCCTGGTGCGACAACCGGTTGAGCAGCAGCAGAGCAACCAGCGCCATTGCGAGACCAAGTCCAAGTCCCGGGGTCATCCAGCCCCAGGGACTTGCGCTATCGAGAACCAGTGCCGCAACCGTTGTTTTCAATGTGAAGGCGCCGGCGATCAGCAGCACCAGCGCACGCCAGTAATCTGACCCGGTATTGCGTGAGGCAGCGGCCAGCAGCAGGCCGAGGCCAGTGACACTGAGGAGAACGACACTGGCTTCCGCCAGCAGATAGGTATCCGGCGTGTATGCAAACATGCCTCCGAGACCGAATACGGTGCGCAGGTCGCCTACGCCGAGCGCGATCAATGGCATATGTAGTTGCGCAATCAGCCAGAGTCCGGCTAGCACGAGAACGATATCCCCGCGCGTTCCGGATATGAACCAGCGAAGCCGCAATTGCGTAAGCGTCTGTCCCAAGCGTTGCTGCGGCATGAAAATAGGCGCAATCAGCGCTCCGATCGCGCCACCGGTGCTGTTAACCAGCAAATCGACGTTGGAAGCAATGCGCGCCGGAAGGTATTGCTGTGCCGACTCGAGAATAATGCTTAGCGCGACACACAGACAAGCGGGGAGCAATATCATGACGATTGCGCCATAGCGCCCGGACAACGAAACACCCAGCAAGAAACCCAGAGGCACATAGGCGACGAAGTTGAACAGGACGTCATCGATAGTGATCCAGCGCGGCCATGGCGCTAGCAGGAACGCACCGAACCTGTCTGGAGGCATGCTCCAGCCCGAGAAGGGTTGCAGACTGGCGTAGATAATGACCAGACTGTAAGCTAGCGCAGCGATGGCGGTCAGACGGCGGCTGCGCGACGTTGAAGCAAGAGTAAAGTCCTGCAACATAAATGAAATTCTACGACATCTTCAATGGCGACGCCGACGGCATCTGCGCACTGCATCAATTGCGTCTGGAGACGCCCCGCGATGCCGATCTTGTGACTGGCGTCAAGCGCGATACCGCTCTGGTCGCAAGGATTTCTGCGTCCTCCGGTGATGAGCTGACGGTGCTGGATGTTTCACTGCGCAGCAATGCCGTCGCGGTCCGGCAAGCGCTGGCTGCCGGCGCGCGGATAAGCTATTTCGATCATCATGCTGCCGGTGATGTTCCGCATCATCCGGCGCTAGAAGCGCATATCGATATTGCGCCCGACGTTTGCACTAGCCTGCTGGTGGATCGTCATCTTTCCGGTAGGTACCGGCTGTGGGCTGTCGTTGCCGCCTTCGGTGACAATCTCGTTGAAGCGGCCCTGCGTGCCGCGCAGCCGCTGCAATTGGACCATGCAGAGCTTGCGCGGCTGCATGAGCTGGGCGAAGCGATCAATTACAACGCTTATGGCGATACGATCGAAGATCTGCATTACCCGCCGGCTGATTTGTACCGCATCATCGCGCCGTATCGTGATCCGCGCCATTTCATTTTTGACGAGCCGGTATTTGATGTGCTCAAACAGGCCGCAGCCGAGGATCTCGCGCGTGCCGAAGATGTTGAGGCGGAATTCGTCACGGATACAGCGGCGCTGTATGTGTTGCCGGACGCCTCGTGGAGTCGCCGCGTAAACGGCGTTTTCGGCAACCGCATCGTTCAATCCGATCCGCAGCGGGCATATGCCGTACTGGTGAGCAGGCCTGACGGGTATGCGGTCAGCGTGCGTGCGCCCCGCAGCCGACCGGTTGGAGCGGACACGCTATGCCTGGCCTTTGACAGCGGTGGCGGGCGGCAGGCTGCAGCCGGCATCAACCGGCTGCCGCAAAGCGATCTGCCTAAATTCATCGAGGCTTTCCGCCGTCAGTTTGCCTAGATCAGCGCACCGGGATTGCGGTTTGCCGATGATCGACGCCAGCCTGTAATCGGGAATTTGAAAAATGTTTAAGCAGATTCATTTCGATCAGCGCGAACGCTACGATCCAAAGCAAGGCATCATAGGCATCAAACCAGTCTCCGCGCACCAGCCATGCCGCAGCAACTAGTGCCAACCCGGTGTACAGGGCATATGAGACTGCCGGCAACAAACGCCGGAAGCGGTCGGATTGCTGTGTCAGCCGCACCTCGATTTCCAGCACGGCGACCACGCCGATCCAAAGCAGGACGTTCAGGGCGTCTAGCCATTCCCGCTCCCGAAAATACGCGGCGGCAGCGGCCATGATGCCGGCGGTTGCGGCCAGCCGCAGTATGATCAGTGTCCTGCGCAGGAAGGTTGGCCAGTTCTCGGGAGGGCTACTTGCTTCAATCTCGAACAGGACAAGCAGTACGTACCACGCCACGGTGTCGAGGGTTTCAGACAGTCTTCCCAAAAAGGTATAAATTGCCGCATTTACGGCAAGCAGGAAGAACAGGCCCCAGCGAATGTAGTGCGATTGCACGTAAAGTAACGGCCTTCAGGCCGCGCGCCAGTTGCCGAACTGCTGCGGCAGCAGCGATCCGGCGATCATTCCCAGCGCACTTGCGCACAGGCCTGCAAGTTGTGGCGGCACCAGCGCGTCAGGCGCGATCAGTTCGAGCAGAATCCAGGTCGCAAAACCGCCGATGATAGCCGCAAGCGCGCCCTGTGTCGTTGCACGTTGCCAGTACAGGCCACAGACCAAGGGGATGAAGGCCGATACAAGGGTCACCTTGTAGGCGCTGACCACCATCTGGTAGATCGTGGCCTCGGTATTAAGCGAAAACAGCGTTACGACAACCGCAAAGCAGGCTACTACGATGCGCATCGCACGCAGCATCTGGTTATCAGTGAACTCCTTCTGCAAGATGTGCTTGAGAATATTTTCGGTGAAAGTGACCGAAGGTGCGAGCAGGGTCCCGCTTGCCGTGCTCATGACTGCCGACAGCAGGGCACCAAAAAAGATGATCTGGGCAAACAGTGGTGTTTCCCTGAGTATCAGCTTTGGCAGGATCAGCTGATGGTTCTTAGTCATTAGTTCGCCGACCATTTTGGGGTCAATCAGGAAGGCCGAATAGGCCAGGAATATCGGCACGAATGCAAAAAAGAAATACAGCGTGCCGCCAAGCACCGAACCGTAAACGGCGATATTTTCCGTGCGGGAGGAGTTTATCCGCTGGAACACGTCTTGCTGGGGAATGGAACCCAGCATCACGGTGATGGCGGCAGCGATGAAGGCGAGGATATCCCTGGGCTGCGGATTTGGCCAAAACGCAAGCTTGCCGGCTGCATCGGCATGCGCGACTACCGCCGAGACTCCGCCAGCCTTGTTGGCGACAATCCATGCAATGTAAAAAAGCCCGATGATGATGATGACCATCTGCACGAAGTTCGTCCACGCGACCGAATACATGCCGCCCCAAAGGGTGTAAATGACCACAACCAAGGCGCCGATCACGATGCCCATCTGCATCGACACCGCGCCTTCGGTCACGACATTGAATACCAGACCGATGACGACAATCTGCGCCGACAGCCATCCCAGATAGGAAATCACGATGGCGAGGCTGACTAGAACCTCGGCCGCTGTGTTGTAGCGCACCCGGTAGTAATCGCCGATAGTGAGCAGGTTCATCCGGTAAAGCTTTGCCGCGAAAAAAAGACCGACGAATATCAGGCACAGGCTCGATCCGAAAGGGTCGGAAACGATGCCGCCGATTCCGTCCTTGATGAAAGTTGAAGAAATGCCGAGCACGGTCTCCGAACCGAACCAGGTTGCAAAAACCGTCGCCGTCACCACGTAAAAGGGCAGTGAACGGCCGGCTTCGATGAAGTCCTTGGCGGTATGTACTCTTAGCGCGGCGGCTATGCCGATGGAGATGGAAACCAGAAGGTAAAGAATTACGAACGTCAGCAGCACTGGATTTTCCCGTTGGTTTACGCGCGATTATAGCGATGCCAGCTGCTTCAGCGCGGCAGGATGGCGACAAGTATGGCAAGTAGCGCCAGTGCGCAAACCCCCAGCAGGGCCGTTTGGTAGAGGCGCTGGTTGCTCAGGGTACGCAGCTCTTTCAGAATCGCCGAATCCTGTTCGCGCTGCAGGTAACGGTTCACTAGCCGCGGAAGTTGCGGCAGGAACCCGCTCCAGAACGGCAATTCGTCGCTGATGCGCCGCACGAACCCGCGCCAGCCGACCTGCTCCGACATCCATCGTTCCAGATACGGTTTGGCAGTACTCCACAGGTCGAGATCAGGGTCGAGATCGCGACCGAGTCCCTCGATGTTGAGCAGGGTTTTCTGCAGCAGCACCAGCTGCGGCTGGATTTCGATGTTGAACCGCCGCGAGGTCTGGAACAGCCGCAGCAGAACCCTGCCGAACGAGATTTCCTTAAGCGGTTTGTCGAAGATCGGTTCGCATACGGCGCGGATTGCCGTTTCGAATTCGTCGATGCGGGTGCCGGGGGGGGCCCAGCCCGATTCGACGTGGGCTTCGGCAACGCGACGGTAATCCCGGCGGAAAAAGGCGATGAAATTCTGCGCAAGATAATGCTTGTCGACGTCGTTCAGCGTACCCATGATGCCGAAGTCAAGGGCCACGTACTGGCCGTCGGTGGCAACCAGGATGTTGCCGGGATGCATGTCGGCGTGAAAGAAACCGTCGCGGAACACCTGGGTGAAGAAGATCTCGACACCTGCACGCGCCAGAGCCGGGACGTCGATACCCTGCGCGCGCAACCGGTCAACTTCGGACACCGGCGTGCCAAGCATGCGCTGCATGACCATCACCTGGCTGGAGCAGTATTTCCAGTGTACCTCGGGCACAGCCAGCAAGGGGGAATTCAGGAAATTGCGCCGCAGCTGGCTGGCGTTGGCGGCTTCGCGCATCAAGTCCAGTTCGTCTTCGAGATGGTGCGCGAATTCGGAAACCACTTCGCGCGGCTTCAGGCGTTTGCCGTCGGACCACAGCAGCTCCAGCAGAACGGCGCCGGCATCGAGCAGCGCTACGTCGTTGGCGATGACTTTGGCGATGCCGGGCCGCAGCACCTTGACCGCGACCTCGGTGCCGTCATGCAGTTCGGCAATATGCACCTGAGCCACCGAAGCGCTGGCAATCGATGTCGAGTCGAATCGCGAGAATATTTCAGTTACCGGTCTGCCGTACGTGGCGGCAAGAATGCGCTCTACTTCCTGTCCCGGGAAGGGCGGAACCTGATCCTGCAGCCTGGCGAGTTCCTCGGCGATATCGGTCGGGATCAGGTCGCGCCGGGTTGACAGCACCTGTCCGAATTTGACGAATATAGGCCCCAGGGTTTCAAGCGCCTGGCGCAACCGTACTGCGCGCGGTGCGCTCAGGTCGCGCCAAAACAGCAACTTCAAGGTCGCGATCCGCAGCGCACGAACCCGTTCGTGTCCAAGCATGAATTCGTCAAGCCCGAAGCGCAGCGCGATACCTATGATTTTCAGCAGACGGAGGATATGCACTCGAGCATTTTACCCGGGCGTGTAGGCGGCCGGTAACGTGCGACCCGTTCCGGGTCAGCGCGCGGCTAGTTTTTCGATGCGCTTGTCGATGCGCGCGATATCATCGCGCAGCCGGTCGACCTCGGTATTGAAGCTGGACAAGTCCGATTTGGCGGCTATCAGGGGTTGCTCTTCGGTCAGGTATTCCGCAAACGAGCGCGCAAGATTGTCCCCCCCGGATTTCATCCAGCGCTGCAGCGTACGTCCGGATTCGGCCATACGGTGCGCGGCGATGTCGCCGAACAGCTTCGAGAGATCTTCCTCGGCGTCCCAGCGCAAGTCGCGCCACAGGCGGTGTATGACAGTGCCCAGAGCGGTATCGCCCTCGATTGCGACTTCACGCCAGAGGCTTTCATCTCTGGCCGCCGCGCGCATAATGAAAGCTGGGGTCAGCGTCAGCGTTAGATCGGTCGCCGCATCCCGCGCAGCCGGGGTGACTTCGCCACCGGCGCAAATGGTCAAACGGTTTTCAAACGGGAGACAGCGGAAACAGACGGTCTTTCCGGCATGCCGCTGCAACGCCTCGCGCGCCCAGCCATTAGAACGCAGCAGGTGATTAAGCAGAGCGCCGGAGAGGGCGTCGATCATCTCAGGCCTGCTGAATGCCGGTCACCATCCAACCGCTGTTACCGCGCACCGGCTTCTCCAGGTGCCAGATTTCGGCAAAGGGTTGCGGGTCGCCACCATCCTCACGGATCAGCCCGGAAAAGCGCACGCTGACAATGTAGAGCAGGCTCTCGGTGACCACGTTGAGCACGGCGGATTCAAGTGTGACCACTTCGGTTTTGCCGGTGGCTTGCCCTTCGCTCTGCCATTGTGCGCATATTTCCTCAAGCATGTCCGGGGTCAGGACATCGGCCAGCATGGCACTGTCCCTCGCGTCATTGGCTTCCTGCAGTCTCACGAAATTGCGCCGTGCATGGCGAAGAAATTCAGCTGTGTCGAATTCGGGAGGCCAGCGACCTGCAGTTGCGACGACGGAATTCGCCGCAGCACCAGTCGCGGTAGGAGAGTCAAGACCGGGCTGATTGCCTGCGTATTGCAGGGGCGAGTGTCCGGAGCGTTCGCGCAGTCCGCGCAATGCCGCCATGACCAACCCGGCGATGGCGGCCAGCAACAGCAATCCGGCGAGCACACCAGCAATGCCGTTGTTCAGGAACAGCGACATCAGGCCGGCACCAATCGCCAGACCGGCAAGCGGCCCCATCCATTTGTTGCCGGTGGCCGGTGTCTGCGTGCCGGCATTGGGTTGCGCTTGCTGCTGATGCACAGGTATTTTGGGGGGGTGCTGTATGTTGCGTTGCATGCCCAGACTGCGTCCGCCGCCGAAGCGTCTGGCCTCGGCGTCCAGTGTGATCAGCGATATTCCGAATAACACGATCAGCACAACGAGAATATTTTTCATGAAGGCTCTCCGGGTTGCCACTCGAAGTTTATACGACGGGACAGCGGGAATGTGGATTCAATAAAAGGCGAAAAAAATCGCAATTATGAATACATTTTGCACAAGGCTGAACCATAGCCAAGTTAAAAACGGATGCCGCGATGCAAGGCGACGATACCGGCCGCCAAATTAAAGTATTCGACGCGTTCCAGACCGGCCTGTTCCATCATCTGCTTCAGTGTGGCCTGGTCGGGATGCATGCGGATCGATTCAGCTAGATAACGGTAACTGTCGGCGTCGTTAGTCACCAGCTTGCCTAATCGCGGCAGCACCTGGAATGAATAGGCATCATAGAGCGGCGCCAGCGGCTGCCAGACACGGGAGAATTCGAGTACTATCAAGCGACCACCGGGACGCAGCACGCGGGTCATCTCGGCGAGCGCAGCGTTCTTGAGGGTCATGTTGCGCAGGCCGAAGGCTACGCAGACACAATCAAATGCACTATCGGCGAACGGCAGTTCTTCGGCGTCGCATTGCGCGGCCGGGACCATCAGACCGGCGTCTAGCAGGCGATCGCGTCCGCGGCGTAACATCTGTGCGTTGATGTCGGTGGTGACGACGCGGCCGGAAGCGCCTACGCGCCGGGCAAACAAACGCGTCAGGTCACCGGTGCCCCCGGCAACATCAAGAACTGAGTCACCCGGCCGGACCATACTTTGATCGATTGCGAAGCGCTTCCACAACCGGTGCATGCCCGCTGACATTAGGTCGTTCATTAGGTCGTAACGATCGGCGACCGAATCGAAAACCGCCTCGACCTTGCGCGCCTTTTCGTCCTCAGCGACTTTGCGGAATCCGAAATCGGTGGTTTTCATCACGAAAAGAAGGACGGGTCAGTCAGGCTTTGTCACGTGAAGCGCTAGCATCCTGCAGGCGCTGCAGATACTGTTGCCACATTTCGTCCTGGGCCAAACCGTAGTCGTAGAGCAGGTCCCATGAGTAGATGCCGGTGTCGTGTCCGTCGGAAAAGCGCAACTGGATTGCGTATTGTCCGACCGGCTCTACCGCGGTGATCGTCACATCACGCTTTCCGGTTTGCAGCACTTCCTGCCCCGGGCCGTGTCCGCGGACTTCCGCCGAAGGGGAAAAAACGCGGAGAAATTCGCAGGGCAAACGGAAGGTCTTGCCATCGGCAAACGAAATTTCCAGTAGCCTTGAGGCCTGATGGAGGGTGATTTTAGTCGGTTGCGGGACTTTTTTGCTGAGACCGGACATGCGGATTTAGCGCGGGTGATGAGAATGCGAAGGGCTGCGGACCCGCATCATAACTGAGGTTTGCAATCATTTAAAACGTTCTTTTAAATCAGATACTTAATTAATTTCGTCATTTTGCTGTCATGTTACTGCAACAACCGGAACATAATATTTTCGGTCATTGGCCGTGTGCCGTGCATTTGGAACATTCATGTCAGCAACGATACTGGTGGTGGAAGATGAGCCGGCAATCCAAGAACTGGTGGCCTGCAACCTCGAAATCGCAGGGCATCGCGCCCTGCGCGCCGACTCCGCGGAGCAGGCGCTAAAGATGGTGCGTGAAGAGTTGCCCGACCTGATCGTACTCGACTGGATGCTGCCGGGCATCAACGGCATCGAATTCGCGCACCGCTTGCGCACCGAAAAGCGTACGCAGGCCGTGCCACTGATCATGTTGACAGCCCGCGCCGAGGAGCTGGATAAACTGGTCGGTCTGGAAACCGGTGCTGACGACTACATCACCAAGCCGTTTTCGCCGCGCGAACTCAATGCCCGGGTCAAGGCGGTATTGCGGAGGCGCAGGCCGCAGGCTACTGATGACATCGTTGAGGTCGCCGGTTTGCAGATTGACCCGGCCAGCCATCGCGTTACTGGCAATGGAACACTGCTGCAGCTCGGACCGACCGAGTTCCGGCTGCTGCATTTTTTGATGACTCATGCCGAGCGCGTCTACACGAGGGCGCA
Source organism: Burkholderiales bacterium (assembly GCA_038106575.1). Taxonomy (GTDB): domain Bacteria; phylum Pseudomonadota; class Gammaproteobacteria; order Burkholderiales; family SG8-41. The sequence continues at coordinate 675 of JAYOED010000051.1, read as the reverse complement.
GCTGCTCGATCAGGTCTGGGGCGATCACGTCTTTGTCGAGGAGCGCACAGTGGATGTGCACATCCGCCGGTTGCGCAAGGTGCTGGAGCCATCAGGGCACGACAAGCTGATTCAGACGGTGCGCAGTTCCGGTTACCGGTTTTCCGTGAATTGACTGCTGCATTGCTGTGCGACAATTGCCGCGGCTGGCAAAGGGAATAATGCGGTGAACAGGATCTGGAAAGGTTTTTTATTCCGTTTTGCGGGCGTGCTGGGGGCGACCGCATTGACTTGGATTGCCTCCGGACAAACTTCGGCCTACGCCGTTCTGGCGTTTCTGCTGTCGCTGATGCTGCTGCATCACGTCGCGCACCTGTCGAAGCTGTCGAACTGGCTAAAGGATCCGAGACCTGAGGCACTACCGAACAGCTCGGGATTGTGGGAGGACGTTTTTGGTTCGTTCTACCGCATGCTGCGCCGTCAGCAGCGCAGTGAGTCGAGGCTGACGGCCACTTTGCAGGACTTTCGCCAGGCAGGGATGGCAATCCCTGATGGTCTGGTGATATTGGACGCACAGAACCAGTTCGAATGGTGCAATTCCAAGGCGGAACTGTATTTCGGTCTTGACCCTCGGTTCGACACCGGACAGTTGATCACGCATCTGGTGCGCGAGCCGCAATTTGCCGAGGCATTGGA
>JAYOED010000050.1:0-15808 GCA_038106575.1 Burkholderiales bacterium | reverse complement strand
GACCAGGCACGCTTCAAATCCGGGTTACCTCGCTGGGTAACGGTGTCTCCAGATGACTAAACTCAGCCAACAACCCCAATAGGTGGTTGGTTACTCACAAAAACTGCCCAATTCTAGGGGCTGCCGGCATCGCCTGCAACATGGACTTTCACTGGCGTGAAGCGGTGGAAATTAAATGCGGGGCACAGATTAATGTTATCAATACTGCATTGCAACAATAAATGTAAATATATGTTTTAAAGGAAATAAATTTAATACATTGGAAGACGTATGACGCTCCGCAATTACATACCAACCCAGCGTTGGAGGAATCCGGTTGGCTGGAGTTCAACCGTTTGCCAAAAGAATCGGGAGATTTACCAGGGAAAAATTATTTTTCATTTTAAAAACATATATTTATAGGCTATTATCAGGATCTTCCCCGGCAACACCATTGCGCACTTCCCAGGCCCGAAGTGCTATCTCATAGTTAGTTAGTGCTTCCAAATACTGGTCGTAGACACAGGGCTCGCACCCGCTCCCGCAACATTGCCAAGGTTCCGGCTCGACCGGCGCAACCGGCCTGGGATGCTCGCTGGTCACTGCAAATCTTTCAACAGAACCCGATCCGAGAGGCGGCGACGGTATTCGGCCAGCAACCGGGCAAAGTCCTCATCGCGGCTGTAACGGCGAAACTCGCGCAGGCGGTCCAGCCATTTTTCGGGCTGCTTCCGTTCAAGATCCCGCCACAACGGATCGGCGAGCTTGGCTGGGGCGCCCTGGACTGCGGCAGATTGCCTGGCCAAGAGCGGGCTGTCCTGGCGCTTCTCGGCCATGACCGCGGCTTGTGCGGCACGACGCTGCGGTGGCGGTGCGGCCAATGAGGAGGCAGCAAGTTCTTCCCGGTCGAAAGCACTGGCGTCGGCATCATTGGAAATCACGGGTTACCAGTATGCAGAACGTCCCGCATCCCGGCAACCTGCGGCGCAGGCCGTGCTTGAGCAATCATTTCGACAACCCAGTCAAAGCGGATCCGGCCGTGCAATTGACGGCGGGCTTATCACGCCCTGCGCCACCATATTGCGATGGCTGTCGTAATAGATGGTGATGATTCCCGCCGGCGTCACGCTGGCACAATCGAAATCGGTGGTAGTCACATTAGACTCTTCGATCTGCCCGTAACCAGTGCTAAGCCACGCTGATTTTTGTATAGGTGCAGATACCTTGGCGCGTGACCCCGCACCGCCAGCAGCGCGATCTTCGCGGGCCTGCTGCGAGTCCGGCGCCCCCACCGAGGCGCGGACAGAGGGCTGCGCCTCGGACTCAAAGCCGGCGGCAACCCGTGGCGGCGCATAGCGCACCACCGGCTCGGGCTTCCTGCGGAACAGTGCGGCGCCGATGACACCGACGTTGTCGGTACGACCGGTGCACGCCGCTTAGGAGTCGAGTCTGGCAGTTGCGTGAAATAAAACGCAGCCCCGCGCTCTAGGCTATTGAGCCATACCTTCACGCTGAATCGCTTGCGGTGTCCGAGTACATAGCCGCTCTGCCGCCGGTTCACGTTCTCCCCGATGATGGCATAAATGCCGTCCACAGAAACCACCGCAAGAACATCACCGCGCCGGCGATTGCGCATGCGAATTTCATACTCATTACCCGGGCGACCGACCACGTAATAGCGCCCATTGTGGCGATAAACCAGAAGCGCCCTGTTCTGAGCACGGTCGTGGACCACCAAATTCGCCAGCCTGCCTACCGCCGCGGCTGGCAGCTAAACCATTACTAGGGCCGCCAGCGCGACGGCCGCTGCCATCCATCGTTTCATGATCGTTCTTCTCTTAAAGCGCTGAACACCCGCGACATTGCTGTAAACGCAGCCCTGGCCGCATCGGGGTTTAACCCCTGTGATAAATTGCAGCGATGGATGAAATCGTCCTTCGCGGCATGGCCCGATGGCCCAACGTGCCGGCAGTCTTCGGCTGGCTGTCGCTGGACCGCCGCGGCCGTTGGCTGCTCAAGGGCGACCGCGTCACCAATCCGGGAATTACGGCTTTTTTTGGCCGCAACTACAGCCACGACGAGCAGGGTCGCTGGTTTTTCCAAAACGGCCCGCAACGCGTCTATGTCGCTCTTGATTACACGCCTCACGTTTACCGCGTCGTGTCCGCACCGGGTACCGCGCTTAAATTCGAATCCCATTGTGGAACCGAAGTCGAAACCGTCCAGCGCGCTTATATTGATGAACAAGGCATGCTACTGCTCGACACCAGCCTCGGCATCGGCCTGCTGCACGATGCCGATCTTGAAACCATGGTGCCCCGTTTCGTCTCGAATGACGACAGGACCCGGGGTGATGCGGCGCTGGCTATCGCTCTCGAACCGCTGCAGGCGGGAAAATCGGCAGAACTGTCTCTGCAACTGGATACAAGACAGGTTTTGGTGCGGCCGGTGCGTTCAGCCGAAGTGCCTAAGCGTTTCGGTTTCGTCGCGCGCCCCGTGGAACCCGCGGGACAGAAAGAGTGCTACTGACGCCGTGTTGCCGCAAAACACCGGCTGAAGTAGGCTTGCCGAGTGCAGGAAGAGAGCGCATCCACCTCATGAACAATATAATCGACCTGCGCACCGACACCGTCACGCGTCCGACTCCGCAAATGCTGGCAGCGATGCGGCAGGCCAGCCAGGGCGACGATTCGCGCGACGGCGATCCATCGGTCATCGAGCTTGAAGCCCTCGCGGCGGAGCTTACAGGCAAGAAAGCTGGCCTCTACATGCCCAGCGGCACGATGACCAACCTGGTCGCTGTGCTCACGCATACGCAACGCGCCGGCGAAGTGCTGATCGAACGCGGCGCGCACATGCTGAACGTCGAGCTCGGCGGCATGGCTGCAGTGGCTGGTGTTTTCCCCAAGGCAATCCCGGGCAGGCGTGGCGCGATGGACGAGACGGCGCTTCGCGAAGCAGTGCGGCCGATGACGCGCAACAATTTCGGCACCGCACTGATCTGCATGGAAACCACTCACAACGGCGCTGGCGGTGCCGTGCTGCCACTGACACACATGCGCGCGGTATACGAACTGGCGCAACATCACGGCATTCCGGTGCATACCGACGGCGCAAGATTGTTCAATGCGGCCATCGCGCTTGGCGTTTCGCCCCAGGAAATTGCCAAGCACACCGACTCCGTATGCTTCTGCGTCTCCAAGGGATTGTCGGCACCGGTCGGCTCGGTCCTGTGCGGAACGCGCCAGTTCATCGAGCGTGCACGCGCTTTTCGGCGCATGTTGGGCGGTAATATGCGTCAGGCAGGATCCATCGCCGCTGCCGGCATCGTCGGACTGAAAACCATGATCGAACGTCTTGCCGAGGACCATGCCATGGCAAAACACCTTGCCGCGGGACTGCATGCCATCGATGCTTCGCTGGTCGATACAGACGAAGTCGAAACCAACATCGTACGCGTCGATGTCAGCGGCAGCGGCCGCCACGCAGCGCAATGGTCAGATGATTTCAGAAAAAACGGGATCCTTGTCAGCCCCGCTGACCGGAAATCGCTGCGTTTTGTCACCCACCGCCACATTGCCGCCGCGGATGTGGATCACGCAGTGGCGGCGGCCAGATTACTCTGGTCGCAGCCAAAACCCTGAAGCATCGGATCAGCGGGCGGCTTCGCTGATAATATCCATCAGCAGTTGTTCAACCGCCCGCAGCGTACGCACTGAAGCTGCGGATCCCCCGCCAGTCGGCACGCGATAGGATAGATAGACTATGCCACGTGATTCCGGCAGCGTGTATACCGCAATCGCGTATGGACAGAAAACGATGTTGTGCGGATCGGCCTCCATGGTATCTCGGGAAAGCCGCGCACTGCAGAACTCCAGCGTTTCGGCTTTGCCGAATATCGGCTTTACGTTCCCGAGATCACGCCCGGTGCGCTCAAGCATGGTGCCGACGTGTGCGGTGTAACTTATCACCAATCCGCGATTTTCGAGCGCCATCACCACACGCTCCTTGACTTCTTCGAACGTTCCTTTGACCGTATGCACTTTTGCCGCCGGGATTTGCGCGAACGCGATTGCACATCCCAATACCAGCCAGAGAATACCTGCGGCGCAACTCGTTCCGGCGCTGAATTTCATCATTTCCCCAGTATAAGGTCAGCTCCGGTGCAAGACCTGCCCGAGTCGCCGCAGCCGGGCCCAGGCAGCCGTTCGAGGCGGATTTTTTTTAGGGGCTTAGGAAGCAAACGCGACTATAGAGGTCTTGCTCTGAGTAACTTTAACAAAGACAGATAAAGGTTGTCATGTCGCTGGTTGAACCTGAATCCTGTTTCCTTCAGATGCATGGCAAAGGTAGCTTTTCTACGCTATGGAACTGAGCTAAGCGATGCCTGGCATAGCTCCAGAAGGACTCAATCCCATTGACATGCTTTGAGCCCCTGACAAATTCATTGTTTCCATGATTGACCCTGAAATGCCGATCAACCCCGATATCCACCAAGCCGTCATAACCCCGCCAGCCATCGGTGTGGATAACGCTGTTGGGGTCGACATTGCCGCGGATGATGGCTTGCAGCGTGGCTTTGGAGGCGTCTGGGACGATCTCGGTGTAGACGCAGTTACCGCGTTGAGCAGACCAAAGACGATCGTTTTGCTGCCCGCTCCACGCCCGCGCTTGCCACGAATGCGTTGGGGCCAAAGTAGGACTCATCGGCTTCCAGTTCGCCCGCAAAGGGCGACTGAGCTGCACAAGCCTGGGCCATACGAACCCGGATTCGCTGGTAGATGGTGTTGGTGCTACGAAGGAAAAGCCCGCTCAGTTCAGCGGTATCTGTGGCGGTCAAATCCATAGCAAACAGGCGCACAACTTGCCGAAACTTGGCTTCGCTGATGCTCGAAAGGTGGTAATACCTATTTTTACCAATCATTACAGGAAGTTAGCATATGTTGCACACATGTTTGCTTCCTAAGCACCTTAATTATTTTTATCCAATTGATTTTATTGTATTTTTTTGCAATAACCTGCCGGATGGCCGCCCTTTGCCTTGCCCGGAACGCGCGGATTAGGTATCTTTAATATCCTGCTGTCTGCGGTTGCAGGCGCTGCCTGCGCGGGCGTATGACTACTACCAACCGATTCCGCTGCAATGAGCTGGCGCTACGATTCGTTTCCCAACGGAAACGGCCAGGCACCGGGAATTGCAATCGGACGTGACACTGCAAAAGCCGGTCTCGGCATCGCCCGGGGTGCTGACTTCGAAGCAATCGTCCGCTTTTTGGCAGCAGGCTTTTTCTTGACTGTTTTTTTCCTAGCCGGCTTTCGAGCCGGCTTTTTTTTGCCTGCTTTCCTGCTTGCACTTTTCCCCGCCGCCTTGCTCACGGCCTTCTTTTTCTTGCCTGATTTCTTTTTTGCAGCCTTCTTTTTTGCTTTAGCCATGAAAGCCTCCGTCGCTGTCCATTTGCTAGCGCATACACCTTCCGGTATGTCCGCGTTTCCTGGCGCCCGCCTGCATCGGTGGCGCCTACCGCCTTGCTGACAATCCTTTCCCGTTAATGCAAAGCCGCCCCAGCCTTGTCGAGAAGGTTGCGGTAGAGCATGTCCGGATCGACCTTGATCCCGCCACTCCATGTCAGCACGTTCGATACCGGATCAAAGGCAACCCTGCGAAACAGCGCCGCATCAGACAGCACTTCCATCGCCATGCTCTCCACCAAATCGCCAAGATAGACATGCCCCTCAAGGCCATCATCAAAGCGCAACCACAGCGTACAGTTGTCTTCCGCGCGCAATTCAGTGAGCGTATGCAGACGTGTTCTGTGAATGCGATAACGCCGGAACTTCAGGCTGAGTGCCAAGGTTTTGCTCCATGAAAAATATGGACATTGAAGTCACAAAAGAAACCGGCTCCGCCATCCTGCGGTAAATCCCGCATTGCATTGCGGCGCCGGTCGCCTTGCCGCACTAAAACGGGTACCTTCTCACCGGGTCCCGCATCGTTAATCGCACGATTCGTCGCTACCTCCTTCAAATGGAGTTTCTCAACCGTCAATCCCAGGATAGCGCTCCCCCCGTCTGGTATTCGATGACACGGGTTTCGAAAAAATTCCGTTCCTTTTTGAGGTCAATCATCTCGGCCATCCACGGGAACGGGTTAGCAGCGCCCTCGAATAGGACCTCAAGCCCGATCTGCTGGGCGCGGCGGTTGGCAATGAAGCGCAGGTATTCCTTGAACATCGCTGCGTTGAGCCCCAGTACGCCACGCGGCATTGTGTCTTCGGCGTAGCGGTACTCGAGTTCGACGCCCTTGCGAAACAGGCTGCGTAACTCTTCACGAAACTCCGCGGTCCATAGGTGCGGATTTTCGAGCTTGATCTGGTTGATCAGGTCAATGCCGAAATTGCAGTGCATTGATTCGTCGCGCAGGATGTACTGGTACTGCTCAGCGGCGCCGGTCATCTTGTTCTGGCGTCCCAGCGCGAGTATTTGCGTGAATCCGACATAAAAGAACAGGCCCTCCATCAGGCAGGCGAACACGATCAGGCTCTTCAGCAGTTTTTGATCGTTTTCAGGCGTGCCGGTCTTGAAGCCGGGGTCAGTCAGCACATCAATGAACGGAATCAGGAACTCGTCCTTGTCGCGGATCGACGAAACCTCATGATAGGCATTGAAAATCTCGCCTTCGTTGAGGCCCAGGCTCTCGACGATGTACTGGTAAGCGTGCGTATGGATTGCCTCCTCGAACGCCTGACGTAGCAAATACTGGCGGCACTCGGGCGCGGTAATGTGGCGATAGGTACCGAGCACGATGTTGTTCGCTGCCAGAGAATCCGCCGTGACGAAAAATCCGAGATTACGCTTGACGATACGCCGCTCGTCTTCGGTGAGTCCGTTCGAATCCCTCCACAGAGCGATATCGCGGCTCATCTGGATTTCTTGCGGCATCCAGTGGTTAGCGCAGGCCGAAAGATACTTGTCCCACGCCCACTTGTATTTAAACGGCACCAACTGATTAACGTCAGTGCAGCCGTTGATGATGCGCTTGTCTGCGATATTGACGCGCCGTGACTCACTGTTGGCAGGAGTCTCCGCAGGCGCGCGCTCCACTACCGTATTTTGTCTTGCTAATGTTCCGGAGTTTGCACCGGTCTCCTCAAACTGCAACATGCTCAGTCTCCTTTATTGGCTTTGTGGGTGGATACCTTCCGCAAGGATTGGCGGATCTTGATAATTGTTATCGGTGAAACCGCCGCCCTTCCGGTGAAGCTGATCCTTTACTGCAAACCCGTTCCGTTCCTTTGCTCTGCCGCCTGAGTCTCCTGATTCGCGCCTACTGGCAAGCCTCGCATTCGGGATCGAGTATCGAGCAGACCTTGGGCTGCGCCTCTTCCCCCGCCACGCCGGCGGAAACCGCGTTCAGCTGTCCAGCGGTGGACGTCGATTTTTCAGTCGAAGTTGCCCCTAGCGTGCGCAGGTAATACGTGGTCTTCAGGCCGCGCAGCCACGCCAGCTTGTAGGTGTCGTCGAGTTTCTTGCCCGATGCGCCGGCCATATAGATGTTCAGCGACTGCGACTGGTCGATCCATTTCTGGCGCCGCGCTGCGCATTCCACCAGCCAGCTCGCGTCGATTTCGAAAGCCGTAGCATAGAGGCTGCGCACGTCAGGCGGGACACGATCAATCTTTGCCAGCGATCCGTCGAAGTATTTCAGGTCGGCAACCATCACCTCATCCCAAAGATTGAGCTTCTTCAGGTCACGAACAAGAAATTCGTTGACGACGGTGAATTCTCCCGAAAGGTTGGATTTGACGTACAGGTTCTGGTAGGTCGGCTCAATGCACTGCGAAAGGCCGGTGATGTTGGCGATGGTCGCCGTCGGCGCAATAGCAATGCAGTTCGAGTTGCGAATGCCTCCGCGCTGGATGCGGCCGCGAAGTCCGTCCCAGTCCAGCGTGGTGGACAATTCGCAGTCAACATAGCCGCCGCGCTCCTCCGCGAGAACCCTAAGGGAATCGTGGGGCAGGATGCCGCGGTCCCACAATGAACCCTTGAACGTGGAATAAGGCCCGCGCTCTTCAGCTAGGTCAGCGGACGCGGAATAGGCGGTGTAGGCCACTTGCTCCATCGAACGGTCGGCAAACTGGACCGCAGCCGGAGAACCGTAGGGGATGCGCAGCATGTGCAGGCAATCCTGGAAGCCCATGATACCCAGCCCGACCGGACGGTGCTTGAAGTTGGAATTGCGCGCCTTGTTGACGTTGTAGAAATTGAGGTCGATCACGTTGTCGAGCATGCGCATGCCAGTGCCGACCGTGCGTTTAAGTTTCTCCATGTCGAGCAGACCAGTCGACAGGTCCAGGTGCGCGGGCATGTTAACCGAGGCCAGGTTGCATACCGCGATCTCGTCGGGGCCGGTGTTCAGCGTAATCTCGGTGCACAGGTTGGAGCTGTGCACGACGCCGACGTGCTGTTGCGGCGAGCGCAGGTTGCAAGGATCCTTGAAGGTGATCCACGGATGCCCGGTTTCGAACAGCATGGTAAGCATCTTGCGCCACAGCTGGTTGGCCGAAACCTTCTTGTAGAGCTTCATCTCGCCACGCGCGCACTGCGCCTCGTATTCGAGATATGCGTTCTCGAACGCCTTGCCGAATTTTTCGTGCAGGTCGGGCACGTCGGATGGCGAGAACAGCGTCCACTCGCCCCCTTCCATCACGCGCTTCATGAACAGGTCGGGAATCCAGTTAGAGGTGTTCATGTCATGAGTGCGGCGTCGATCGTCACCGGTGTTCTTGCGCAGTTCGAGGAATTCCTCGATATCAAGGTGCCAGGTCTCGAGGTAGGAGCACACCGCGCCCTTGCGCTTGCCGCCCTGATTCACCGCTACGGCGGTATCGTTGACCACCTTCAGGAACGGTACCACGCCCTGCGATTTGCCATTGGTGCCCTTGATGTAGGCACCCAGCGCGCGCACCGGTGTCCAGTCGTTGCCGATGCCGCCGGCGTACTTCTGCAGCATCGCGTTTTCCTTGATCGCCTCATAAATGCCGTCAAGGTCGTCAGACACTGTGGTCAGATAACAGCTTGCCAGCTGCGAACGGCGCGTGCCGGAGTTGAACAGCGTCGGCGTCGAACTCATCAGGTCGAAGCTGGACAGCACGTTGTAGAACTCGATGGCGCGCGCTTCCCGCGAGCCTTCGGGCTCGTTCAGTGCCAGCCCCATCGCCACCCGCATGAAGAAAATTTGTGGCAGCTCGATACGGCGGCCCTCGATGTGCAGAAAATAGCGGTCGTAGAGAATTTGCAGACCGAGGTAGGCAAACTTGAGATCGCGCTGCGCGTCGAGCGCTGAACTCAAGGCCTTCAGGTCGTAGCTCGCGAGACGCTCGTCGAGCAGTTCCGCGGCGATGCCCTTCTCGATGAACTGCGGCAAGTACTCAGCGTAACGCGTCGCCATTTCCTCTTGCGTGACCTCTTCGCCCAGTGTTTCCAGGCGCAGCGTGTGCAGCAGCAGGCGCGCTGTCACGAAGCTGTAACCTGGATCCTGCTCGATCAGGCCGCGTGCGGCGAGAATCAGCGACTTGCGCACTTCCTGGATCGGCACCCCGTCGTAGAGATCGCGCTGCATCGCCTCGAGAATTGGCTGGATGCAGACCTCCTGGCCGAGACCGGCGCAAGCGCTGGCAACCAGGGCAGTGATCCGCGTCACGTCAAGCGGACGGAGGACTCCACCGTCAGTGACATTGACCACATGCTCGCGCTGCGCCGCCACTTCCGGCTGCGCTTCGCGCTGGCGAGTGCGCTCCTTGGCGCGCTCCTCGCGGTAGAGCACGTAGGCGCGGGCGACATGATGTTCGCCCATGCGCATCAACGCCAGCTCGACCTGGTCCTGGATGTCTTCAATGTGAAAAGTGCCGCCCGAGGGCTGGCGGCGCATCAGCGCGCCGACCACGCTGTCGGTCAACGCATTGACCTGTTCGCGTACGCGGGCCGATGCCGCACCTTGTCCACCATTGACGGCGATAAACGCCTTGGTCATCGCGATCGAGATCTTCGCAGGCTCGAAACCGACTACAGAACCGTTGCGTCGAATAATCTTGTGTTGCGCATATACCGCCCCCCGTTCCGCTTCTTCTGCTGTAGCCGGTTGTGTTACGGCGCGAAACCGGGTGGTTTCAGGGGCAACATGCATGTTCGTTACTCCTTGATTTTTTTGTATTTTTGGAATTACTGGAGGCAACGCCTCCCCACCAGCAACCACAATATATAGTGGTTACCACGACATTTTTGACGAATTGTAGTAGCCCGATATTGAATTCGCAATAGCTTTTGACGCTTTTTTTTAAAGTTCTTAAGAAACGGCAGGAAACGTCTTTAAGCATTCGATTGTTTGCACAAATATTGTGCAGCTGGACACGTGCCGGGGTTCAAGACGGGGCACGAGAATATTGTGGCGCGCCGTCGCAGCCCAAACTCCCGGTACTACTGGAAAAAACCAACCAACAATTTGTTTTATTGCTTTTTATCGAGAAGAGCCCGGTAACGGGACCAGTCGAAGTGAGGACCAGGATCGTTTTTCCTTCTCGGGGCGATATCGGAATGCCCGACACTGGCGGTAATCGGATAACGCGCGCACAGAGCCCGTACCAGTGCCGCCAGACACCCATACTGGGCGTTCTCGAACGCCGTGTCGTCACTGCCTTCGAGTTCAATGCCGATCGAAAAATCGTTGCAGCGAGTACGGCCCTGCCAGAATGACTCACCGGCATGCCATGCCCGTTTCGCGCATGGCACAAACTGCATCAACGCGCCGTCGCGCCGAACCAGGAAATGCGCCGATACCCGCAGCGAGGCGATTTGCGCAAAATACGAATGTGCCCCCGCATCCAGCCTGTTTGTGAACAAATCAATGATTTCAGGGCCGCCGAAAATCCCCGGGGGCAGACTGATGTTGTGAATGACGATCAGCTGGATTGCGGTGCCCGGGGGACGCTCGTCGCAGTTTGGGGAGGCAACGTAACCGGCGCCGGAACACATTCCTTCAGTATCAATGACCATCCAGGATGCTCAGGGTTTAGCGTCTAGTTCTTGCTTGATCCCCAGCCGCTGGATGCGATAGCGCAATGCGCGGAAGGAAATGCCCAGCAGCTTGGCGGCTGCAGTCTGGTTATAACGCGCGTACTCCAGCGCACCCATGATCGCCTTGCGCTCAATGGCCTCGAGCCTCTCCGGCAGCGGTAATGCGTCGATTTCGGCATCGATCATGGACGAGCGTTTGTCCGCAAGCCGCAGATAATCAATATCGATTTCGTTTCCGCTTGCTAACGCAACAGCACGTTCCAGTATGTTTTCGAGCTCACGCACGTTGCCCGAAAACGGATAGGCCCCCAGAGCCGCCAACGCCGGCTTTGACAACACCAGCCTGCGCCAGTAGGTCTCGGGCACCCACCCCTGGGTCGCGTCAGTCTGGGTACTCTGTTTCGCGGACATCATTAGTCTTTTCGGGGTTTGTCGCGATATTCCTGCAGGTGGGTTTCGGAGCAGAAAAACTGTCCTGCCGAACCCACCGCCTCCTCGCGCGGCACATGCACTCCGCAATGGGAACAGCGCACCATCTCTCCGCCTTCCGTCCCTGAAGTCCGAGATGGGTCATGAACAGATGGCCTACGCAGACCGCGCATTAGAAAAAATGCGGCCAGTACCACTATCACTACCAGCAGAATTTTGGTGATCAAATCGGCATCTCCCAAATCACGGAATCGCGCAAGCAGGCACCTGACGCCCGACCCGCCGGCAAATCCTGTCCTGTCGAAAGGAAAACCATATCATCAGACATATGCGATCGGGAGGGAAACCGTGCCGCTTAGCGGTCGTGAATCCCGGTCCAGAGACAGGAAAGTTAATAACCAGGGGCATCAGGCTCTAGAATGGGACACGGGAGGGCTTTCGTGCCTCCGGAAACACAGGCCGTTCCAGAAGAAAAACGGCGCATCGGCAAATCCTGGTCGGGGTGAGAGGATTCGAACCTCCGACTCCTGCGTCCCGAACGCAGTACTCTACCAGGCTGAGCTACACCCCGAATGCCACAAACAATAAGGGCACGCCGCACGTGCCCTTGCTGTCAATGCGTCCGCGCTACCGCGAACGAAGCCAATTGTATCAAAGAATCCCGGTAACGCGATGAAGGCACTAGATCGAGCGCACTCCGTGCAGCCTGAGCTTCGGCCTCAGCTTGCCTCCGCGCGTATTCCAGGGCCCCGGAACGTTGTATCGCCGCCAGCACCCCGTCCAGTTCCTCCAACCCGCCGGTAGCCACGGCATTGCGCACCAGCGCAGCGTCTTCCGGACTACCCTCCCGTATTGTACGGATTAGCGGCAATGTCGGCTTGCCTTCCGCCAGGTCATCGCCAACGTTTTTGCCGATGACGCCGGACTCCCCGGAATAGTCGAGCACGTCGTCAATCAGCTGGAATGCGGTACCCAGGTGGCTGCCGTACTCCGCCATGGCCGCTTCCACTTCGGAAGAAGCGCCAGACAGCACTGCGCCGATCCTAACCGCCGCCTCGAACAGTTTCGCGGTCTTGTAACGGATCACCTGCAGATAGCCAGCCTCGTCAATGTCGGCATTGCGGCAATTCATCAGCTGCAGCACCTCGCCCTCCGCAATGGTGTTGGTGGTATCAGCCAGCAATTGCAGTACACGCGTGTCGTTAACGCCCACCATCATCTGGAAAGCACGGGAATAGACGAAATCACCTACCAGCACGGAGGCAGCGTTACCGAACAGCCGGTTGGCGGTAGGGCGTCCGCGCCGCATGGCTGACTCGTCCACAACATCATCATGCAGCAGCGTCGCCGTATGGATGAATTCCACCACAGCTGCAAGTGTATGGTGCGCTGTGCCGCGATAACCCAATGCATTCGCCGACAGCATGACCAAGGCAGGACGCAGACGCTTGCCGCCGCCGATGATGTGTTCGGCCACTTGCCGGACCAGCAATACGTCCGAATGCAGGCGATCGCGGATAACGCGATCCACGGCTTGCATGTCGGCGGCCAACTGCTGGCGGAGGTCTTCGAGAAACACGAGAAACTGGAAAAGCCGAATAATAACAATTTCAGCGACGCACAACCTCGTAGGAGGCACCCCCACAGCCAAGGTTAATGTATATCTATATGATTATTTGGGTTTATTGGCATTATTGGCGTTCATTGAGGGTTTTGACTGACGGGCGCCTCACTTGTATAATCCGCGGTTTTCTGCAGTTCGGGCAAAGGGATTCATCATGTATGCGGTCATCAAAACCGGCGGCAAGCAGTATCGCGTGAGCGCCGGAACCAAAATCAGGGTCGAGCAACTAGATGGCGACATTGGATCAGAAATCACGCTGGACCAGGTACTTATGATCGCCAATGACGGCAACGTCAAGCTTGGCAGCCCGGTGCTGTCCGGCGCCGCGGTCAAGGCCAAGGTCGTTGCCCAGGGTCGTGGCGACAAGGTGCATATTTACAAGATGCGCCGGCGCAAGCATTACCGTAAATCCCAGGGTCACCGTCAGAACTTCACCGAACTCGAAATCACCGGCATTGCTAGCTAAGGAACACGCACCATGGCACACAAGAAAGCAGGCGGCAGCTCACGCAACGGTCGCGATTCAGAAGCCAAACGCCTTGGCGTGAAATGTTTCGGCGGAGAAATGGTACCCGCCGGCAGCATCATCGTGCGTCAGCGCGGCACCCGTATTCACCCCGGGGAAAACGTCGGCATTGGCCGTGACCATACCTTGTTCGCCAAGGTCAACGGTCGCGTGCAATTCGGTGAAAAAGGGCCACAGCAGCGTCAGATCGTAAGCGTCGTTCCCGCCTGACCTGCCGGCACTGTTGATCAAAGGCCCTGTTGAACGACAGGGCCTTTTTTGTTTGGTACTGCGATGAAATTCATTGATGAGGTACAAATAGAAGTACATGCCGGAAAGGGTGGCGACGGTGTCGCCAGTTTCCGCCGGGAAAAGTTCGTGCCGCGAGGCGGCCCTGACGGCGGCGACGGCGGACGCGGGGGTAGTATTTTTGCCATAGCCGACCGCAATATCAACACACTGATCGATTACCGCTATGGCCACATCCATCGGGCGAAAAACGGACAAAAAGGCATGGGATCGGACTGCTTTGGTCGTGCCGCAGACGACATTGTCCTGCGTATGCCGGTGGGCACTGTAATCAGCGACAATGAAACCGGAGAGACTTTGTTTGATCTGGCCCGTGACGGCGAGCAGGTAACGCTGGCCAAGGGAGGCAGCGGTGGGCTGGGTAACCTGCACTTCAAGTCGAGTACTAACCGCGCGCCGCGACAGTTTACCTATGGTGAACCCGGAGAATCACGCCACCTGCGGCTGGAATTGAAGGTGCTGGCAGACGTAGGCCTGCTGGGCTTACCCAACGCCGGCAAATCGACCTTGATTCGCGCCATCTCGGCAGCACGCCCGAAAGTGGCTGACTACCCGTTCACCACTCTGCATCCCAATCTAGGCGTGGTGCGCGTCGATGACAATCGCAGCTTCGTAGTTGCTGACATCCCTGGACTGATCGAGGGTGCCGCTGAAGGCGCAGGTCTCGGCCACCAGTTCCTGCGCCATCTCGCGCGCACCCGGCTACTGCTGCATGTCATTGACCTCATGCCCGCTGATTCTGAAGCCGACGTCGCCGACGGCGCCAAAGCCCTGGTAAAAGAACTGCGCAAGTATGACGATAAACTTTATCGAAAGCCGCGATGGCTGGTATTCAATAAGATCGACCTGCTGGCCGAAGACGAAGGCGAAAAGCGCGTAAAAATGCTATTGAAAAAATTGGGGTCAAAGCATAAATGCTTTACCATTTCCGCGATTAATGGCGGGGGCTGCCGCGAGCTGGTATATGCCATCATGGAACATCTGCAGAACAGCAAGGCGGGAAAAACGTCGACCAGGAAAACGGCTAAGTCCGGCGCATGAGCAATTCCGGCTCCACTAAATCGCTGGTAAAGAACGCCAGACGCCTCGTCGTCAAGGTCGGCAGCGGCCTGGTAACCAATGCGGGGCTGGGACTCGACCACGCCGCACTGACCGGCTGGGCGGAACAGATTGCGCGCCTGCGCACTGACGGCCGCGAAGTCGTGCTGGTATCCAGCGGTGCGATTGCCGAAGGCATGCAGCGATTGGGCTGGTCGCGCCGGCCGCACGCCTTAAACGAACTGCAAGCTGCCGCTGCAGTGGGACAAATGGGCATGGTTCAGGTCTACGAATCCTGTTTCCGCAACCACGGGTTGCGTTCAGCACAAGTCCTGCTGACGCACGATGATCTGTCGGACCGAAAGCGATACCTCAATGCGCGCTCGACCCTGAGGACCCTCCTCGGACTGGGCGTAATTCCGGTGATCAACGAAAACGATACCGTGGCAATGGAAGAGATCCGCTTTGGCGACAACGATACGCTCGCGGCGCTGGTGACCAACCTGATCGAGGCCGACGCCATGGTCATACTGACCGATCAGCGCGGCTTGTTCGATGCGGATCCGCGCAAAAATCCCGGCGCCAAGCCGATTGTCGAAGCCGTCGCTGGTGATCGGCATCTGGAAACCATCGCTGGCGCTGCCGGCAGTGCTATCGGCCGCGGCGGCATGCTCACCAAAGTGCAGGCCGCCAAGCGTGCCGCCCGAAGCGGCGCTAGTACCGTGATTGCCTGGGGCCGCGAACCGGATGTGCTGTTGCGGCTGGCCGCAGGCGAACGCATTGGCACCCAACTGTTGGCCAAGCAGGCCACAATCGCCGCGCGCAAACAATGGCTGGCCGATCATCTACAAGTG
>JAYOED010000049.1:0-16100 GCA_038106575.1 Burkholderiales bacterium | reverse complement strand
CCCTGCTGAAACACAGATTTTATTAATTAATGTTTAAAAACAATAGTTAATTACTTTCGTCGCGCAAGCCGCCTACGCCAAGGAAGCACTGTTCTGACACTGCCAGACAACCTTCAATGATCAGGGCTGACTGTGAAAGGAAATCAAATAAAATATGTTTTTAATCAATTAGTTAATAAAAAATGGCCCGGTTCTGCACTAACTTGGCCGACCCGGACTCCCGGATTTAATTTCAGGCGCGGCGATAATGATGAAAACGATGCGCCCTGCGCATCTCCATGGCCACCGCAAGCTCCTCAAGCGACAGCTGTCCATCCTTGTTGGCATCGATGCGGTCAAAATGCCGCGCCAGACGTGGAGAACGACTTTCTGCTTCCTGCCTCGAGAGTTGCCCGTTGCCATCGGCATCGGCCCGCCTGAAACGCTGGTCCATGCGCGCCTTTCTTTCCTGCTCGAACATGGCCGGATCGGCCTTGCACTGTGCTCGGCGCTGTTCCGCGAATGCCTTCATCTCTTTGCATTTCTCAGGATTATCGGCACACCACTTCTCGCGCTTCGCCATCCTTTCCCGGTGGCATTTTCCGGATTGGCCCTGCAAGCACCTTGCATCGCGCCATGCTGGCCGTACGGCGATTTTGCTCCGGGAGGCAGCGTTCCCGAGCCATCAGCGGCAAACGCCGGCATTACCAAGAATGCAGACAAAAACAGCATTTTTTTGATATTCATGGACGTTCCTTTGAGATTCAGTCGATTCAACGATCGCGGCGGGACTTGTAGATTTCCCTTCGCGCCTTGTCGAGATCGCGGTGCAGTTCGCGGCGTTCTTCGTCAGACAATCGTTGCCGGTGCGACCCGCGCCGCTCTATGCGTTCGGGTTTCCCCGGATGGCGTCTCGGATTCAGGCCACGCTGATAACGTTCCAGTTGCTCCTGCCCCTGGGTGGCCAGCAGGTCGCGCCAGGGTCCCGCCAAGGCCAGTCCTGCTTGCAGAACCGCCCATGCCAGTAGAAGAACAACCAATCCGATTTTCATACGCTACCCCGTTTGACGATCAACGCCGGTCACACTCCTGCACGAATTGTATACGCGCAGGCGAGCTGGCTGCTGTCATCAGCATCTCCACCACCATCCCGAAAACCGCATTGTTCATCGTTACCTTCAGACTGTCTGGTTATGCCGGCAGATTCAACCAGCCCAAGCCCGGCGGACTTCAGCCTCATGTTCATTGCGCCCTGAAAACAGACTGTTTCAGACCGTGATCAATAAAGCAGTTATTGCAGCATCGCCGTGTCGCCGAATACTGCATGCTACCCGCGGCGCACCGCCCCGGAGCCTCCAATTTGTAAGCGTTTGTTTCAATACCGTGGCCTGCGGCACCGGAACTGGCTAGGATTGCGCCATGACACAGACAAAAACCCGGATTATGGTGGTTGACGACGACGCGCGGCTGCGCGAACTGCTTAACCGCTACCTCAGCGAACAGGGATATGCGGTACGGGCAGTTGCCGATGCCGTGGAAATGAACCGCCTACTCGCCCGCGAACGCTACGAACTAATGATCCTCGACCTGATGCTACCCGGGGAAGACGGGCTGTCAATCTGCCGTCGCCTTCGCGGCGGCGGCGAGACCATACCGATCATCATGCTCACCGCCAAAGGAGATGATGTGGATCGCATCGTAGGGCTGGAGATCGGTGCTGACGACTACCTACCCAAACCGTTCAACCCGCGGGAACTGGTGGCCCGCATACAGGCGGTTCTTCGCCGCCAGCCGCCACCGCCGCCACCCGGCGCACCCGGCGGAGCAGCGCAGATCATCGAATTCGGTGCGTTTCGTCTCAACCTCGGTACCCGCACCCTGACCCGCGACGGTGCCGACGTTACCCTCACCACCGCTGAATTCGCGCTGCTCAAGGTGCTGGCCGAGCATCCGCGCACACCAATGTCCCGCGACAAGCTGATGGAACTCGCCCGTGGCCGCGAATTTGGCGCCTTTGACCGTTCGATCGATGTGCAGATATCCCGGTTGCGCAAGCTAGTCGAAACTGATCCGGCAAAACCGGCCTACATCCAGACCGTCTGGGGCTTTGGTTACGTTTTAATTACGGACGGTAAAGCGCAGTGAACCCGAGGTTGTGGCCCCGCACGCTGTTGTGGCGCAGCGTACTGATGATCACAGCGCTGCTGGTCATTGCCCACCTCGCATGGCTGCAGATATTCCGTGTTTCGGAGAGGACGCCGCGCGCATTGCAGGTTGCCCAGCAACTGGCCAGCGTCGTCAACCTGACGCGGGCCGCGCTGATCACCGCCGACCCCGCGCGCAGGTTCACGCTGCTCGACGAGCTGTCGCAACGCGAAGGCGTACAGGTCTACGCGGGTGATCTCGCGGAAGCCGTGCCTGCGCTTCCCAACCGTCCGTTCCTGCGCATCATCGAATCCGAATTGCGGCAGCGCCTGGGATCGCAGACGCGCGTTACGCTCGAACGCGACGGTGTCAGCGGCGTCTGGGTCAGCTTCCGCATCGATAACGACGAATACTGGGTGTCCGTACCACGTTCGCGTGTTGAACGTGATACACCCCTGCGCTGGATCGGCTGGGGCTTGCTGGTGCTCGCGCTGGCAGTGATCGGCGCCTTTATTGTCGTGGCACGCATCAACCGGCCGCTGCGCGAACTAACCCGTGCCGCTGAACAACTGGGCCGGGGCGCGATACCTTCGCGCGTCACTGAAGCTGGCCCCGCCGAGATCCGCTCGCTGGCCCGCACTTTCAACCAGATGGCGGAGGACATCCGCCGCCAGGATGAAGAACGCGCATTGCTACTCGCCGGAGTTTCACATGATCTGCGCACGCCGCTGGCGCGCATCCGCTTGGCTCTAGAAATGCTCGGAAACGACGGCGATGCCGCACTGTTAACCGGGGTCGCTGAAGACATCAACGACATCGATGCCGCCATCGGCCAGTTTCTGGATTTTGCGCGTCCCGTGGATACAGAGGCTGCGACAGGAGACTCCGACCTCAATGAACTCGTACGCGCAGTCGTCGAACGCTATACCCGCAGCGACAGGAACGTACTCCTGACCACAGCCCCGGTATCCGCCCGCCCGCTACGCAAACAAGCCATGCAGCGCCTGCTCTCCAACCTGATCGACAATGCACTGCGCCACGGCAACGGCTGCGCCGAGATCGTGATCGGAGAAGAAGGCAGATTTCTTTTTGTCGAAGTACTGGACCGCGGTCCAGGCATACCTGCAGCGGAAGCCATGCGCATGCTGCAGCCGTTCACCCGAATGGACAGCGCGCGTTCGACCAGCGGCACCGGACTGGGGCTGGCCATCGTCGACCGTATCGCCCAGATGCACGGCGGCAAAATCAGGTTATTGCCGCGGGAAGGCGGCGGACTCCGCGCCCGCGTTGAACTACCTTCAGCGACGAAGGCGGAACGAGGTATTCCGTAACCAGATTGACAGCACGCGCGCCATCGCGAACAGAAAATCCTGGGCCAGCGCGGGCTCCTCCTCACCGAAACGCACGAACACATCGAAAGGCAACAACAGCAGCGTGCCGTCGGCTACTGCCCAGACATTGGCGAAGCGCGGCTGATCTTAGAAAAAGGATTGTTCGCCGAGTGTGCTGACGGCACCAATCTTCGCCAGCGATGTCATCGCTGATGCCGTCAACCTGCGTGACCTCGACCTCTAGGGAACCGGCAGCGACCAGATAAAGCTTGCGATCAGTCGAGCTGCCCTGGATGACCACCCCCCTTTTGCGAACCGGCCGGGGTTCGGTATGCACCAGCAACCTGCTCCGTTGCGGCAACGCCAGCCGGTCAGGCATGCCCTGAGTCGTGGCTTCACCCGAAAAAAACCGCAACCTATTCGGCACCGCTCATCTCAGCATCCCATCACCGATTACTGATCTTTCAGTATAGGCCGCGGGGAAATGGGTCCCGCAAACAGTCATTTACGCTCGATCAGCGCAACCACTTCGGCAACGACCCCCTCTCCGCGGCCTACAAACCCGAGTTTCTCCGAGGTCTTAGCCTTGATGTTGGCGCGGCTTTCATTGATGCCTAGATCCGCTGCAATGTTGGTACGCATCGCCGGGATGTGCGGTGCCATTTTCGGCGCCTGTGCGATGATAGTCGCATCTACATTGACGACAGAAAAGCGCTGCTCCGCCAGCAGTTTCACGACCGCGCGCAGCAGTTCGCGGCTGTCGATGCCTTTGTAGCGGGGATCGGTATCGGGAAAATGGCGGCCAATGTCGCCGAGCCCAGCCGCACCGATCAACGCATCGCAGATCGCGTGCAGCAGCACGTCGGCGTCCGAATGACCCTGCAATCCGCGGTCGTGAGGAATGGTCACGCCGCCGATGATCAACTTGCGTCCGAAAACCAGCGCGTGCACGTCGAACCCCTGCCCGATTCTCAATCCCGTCATTGGCTTTTCCCAAGTATCAGTTCCGCCAGCGCCATATCTTCAGGCCAGGTTACCTTCAGGTTTGTCACGCTGCCGTGCACCAGTTTCGGCCGCGCCCCGGTCTGTTCGACGGCGCTCGCCTCGTCGGTCACCGCGGTGATGTCTGCAAGGCGTAGTGCCTCGATCAGCAAACGATAACGGAACATCTGCGGCGTCTGAGCCCGCCACAAATGCTCGCGGACTTCAGTCTGCATCACCTCGCTCTCGGCGCTCGCGCGCTTCAGCGTGTCGGATACCGGCACCGCCAGCAGGCCGCCGACGTCGTCATCTCCGACACTGTCCAGCAGGCGGTCGATGTCCGCCGCGGTCAAGCACGGGCGTGCTGCATCATGCACCAGCACCCAGTCGTTGCCGTCGATAGCATTATTCGCCGCCAGCAACCCGTTGAAGACGCTGGTCGCACGGGTTTTTCCACCGCAATACAACGCGATCAGCTTGCTGCCGCAGTCACTCCAGTCCAGCGCGGCAAAGCGCTTGTCGCCGGGTGCCAGGACGACAAACACCTGTTCGATGCGCGGATGCGCGCACAGGCGAAGCACTGCATGCCGGATCATCGGAATACCGCCCAGCATCGTATATTGCTTGGGCGTTTCCATCGCCATGCGGGCACCGCTGCCTGCGGCGGGAATCAGGGCTGTGTAACGCGGCATCGGCAATCAACCTGTTGCGACTTGACGTAAAATTGGTGAATGAACAAGACCTGCGCGCGATTGTAGCAGCAGCGCTGCCGGCATCCCGCCCGCGCCTCATGACCTCCCTCCCCGATAACGCCGGAACCATCCTGCTGCCGCTGGCGCGGCTAGCCATCGCGCACGCCCTCGGTGAAACGACGGAACCGGTCACGCCCTCCCCGCCATCTTGGCTGCAGGTCCACGGTGCGTCGTTCGTCACGCTACATCGTGACGGAATACCGCGAGGGCGTACCGGAACGCTGAAAGCCGAACGCCCGCTTCAGGATGATGTTGCCGGCAACGCCGTGCGCGCCGCGCTCAACGATCCGTGCTTCACGCCGTTGACCCGCCCGGAACTCGATGCCGTCAGCGTCGAGATCGCGGTGTTGTCACCGCCCGAGTCGATCCGGGCAACCCATGAACGCGATGTGCTCGCGCAATTGCGTGCTGGAGTCGACGGCGTCAGCTTTCGTTACGGCCATCACCACGGCAACTTTTTACCAGAAATGTGGACACAGTATCCGGAGCCACTGGAATTCCTTGCCTGGCTCAAATACAAATCTGGACTGCCGCCGGACTTCTGGGATGAAGGCATTGAATTGCAGCGCTACAACGTCAGCCTGTGGTCTGAAAGCGGCATTGGAATCGTTAAATAAATAAAAAGTTAGATTAAATTCTGGAAACGCCACCGATGAATCCGCTGTGGTTATGGCTGGATCGCAACATCCTCGCGCTGGGGCGAGAAATGCGCCTGTCGTACTTGCCGCCGCTGATGGTCTACATGGCCGCCGGCATCTCCGGGCTCACCGGCATCGTCGGCACGTTCTTCGTCAAAGACTACCTTGGGCTGTCGGCGGCTTTTCTAGCCGCACTCGGTTTCTGGTCCGGCGTGCCGTGGGCACTGAAAATGCCGCTCGGACATCTGGTCGACTTAATCTGGCGCTGGAAAAGCGCACTGGTGTTTCTCGGAGCGGGCATGATCGCCGCCAGCCTGTCGATCATGGTCGGCCTGCTCAGCGACCGCGCCATGATGAGTGCGATGTTGCCGCCGGGCAGCTGGTATGTCACCAGCATACTGCTCGGCGTGGTCGGCTACGTGCTTCAGGACGTGGTCGCCGATGCGATGACCGTCGAAGCCGTGCCGCGGGTGGACGATCAGGGCAATCCCGTCGATCCGGCGCAGCGCAAGCTGATGAACACCACGATGCAGACCCTGGGGCGCGTCGCCATCATCGGCGGTGGCGTGCTGGTCGCGGTGGTCAACCTCTATCTGTTCTCCGGCGTCGGCAAGCTGTCAGAGGCCGAGAAGGTTGCGATTTACCGCCAGATCTACACGATGGCACTGTTCATTCCCGCCATTTCGGTGGCGGGTGTCATCATTGCGATGGCGATCCGGCAGCGCGACGCCCGACGGCTGCGTGCACAGGGCCGCAACGCCACCGAAATAGAAGCACTGCTCACCGGACACACCGAAATCAGGCACCCTAACTGGTGGATACTCGGCGGCAGCGCTGTTTTCGTCGCATTCACTCTGGGCATGGGTTTCAGCGACATCCCCTTCAACCAGGAAATCATCTTTGCCGGCTCCTTCGGCATCATCGCCTTCCTGCTAGTGCGGCTTACACGTGAGCTCGAACCCGAAACACGGGCAACGCTGCTCGGTACCGTCATCGTCATTTTCGTCTTCCGCGCCATTCCCGGCCCCGGCGAAGGCATTACCTGGTGGTTCATCGATGAACTCAAGTTCGATCAGCATTTCATCTCGGTGCTGACACTGATCGGCTCGGTACTGACGCTCGCCGGTATGTTCATCTTCCGCCGCTTCATGGCTGATCACACCATCGCCTACATCGTCGGTTTCCTCACCGTGCTCGGCGGGCTGCTCTCCGTACCCTATGTCGGCATGTACTTTGGCCTGCACCAGTGGACGGCGTCCATGACCGGCGGCGTGGTCGATGCCCGTTTCATCGCGCTGATCAACACCGCTCTCGAATCGCCGCTGGGACAGATTGCGATGATCCCGATGCTGGCGTGGATCGCCAACTCGGCGCCAACACACCTGAAGGCCACCTACTTCGCGGTGATGGCCTCGTTCACAAACCTCGCGTTGTCGGCGTCGTCGCTGGGCACCAAGTACCTAAACCAGATCTACATAGTGTCGCGCGAGGTTAAGGACAGCACCGGCGCTGTCACCGTGCCCGCGGACTATAGCCAGCTTGGCGAACTGCTGGTCGTCCAGCTCGCCATCACGGTGACACTGCCGTTTGCCGCGATCTTGCTGACCCGGTTGTTACGCTTGCGCAGCGCATAGCTGCTCACAGCCTGTCGGGCGTATCCTTAGCAATATGGATTTGCGTGATCTTAACGCTGGCGGACACGACACCACTGACCTGATCCTGCGCGCGGTCGCGTTTGCCGCGCACAAGCACCGCGACCAGCGGCGTAAGGACAAGGAAGCCTCGCCTTACATCAACCACCCGATCGAACTCGCCCACGTGCTGTGGGACGAAGGTAACGTACGCGATCCTGTTACCATTGCTGCCGCACTGCTACACGATACGCTGGAGGACACCGAGACAACCTGGCAAGAACTACGCGGCGAGTTCGGCGAGGAAATCGCCGACATCGTGCTCGAGGTCACCGACACTAAATGGATCCGCAAGGCCGTACGCAAACGTCTGCAGGTGGCAAAAGCCCGGCATTCCAGCGAACGCGCGCGTCTGGTCAAGCTGGCCGACAAGATCTGCAACGTGCGCGACCTCGGCACCCGCGCACCCGCAGGCTGGCCCGAAGAACGCATTCGCCAGTATTACGACTGGGCCCGGGAAGTCGTCGACCGGCTGCGTGGCACAAGCCCCGAACTCGAACGCCGCTTCGACGAAATTTACGCACGGAAACCGTAAGCGGCTTCCGCAGATTCCAGATGCTGTACGGCAGGCTGCGCGGCCGGCGCCATCTGTGCGATAGTGACGTTCCTGCATTCACGTTCCCCCGACACTCTGACAAAAGATATCAATGAAAATCACCCACGCCAGCACTGCCCTCGTCTCGCTGCCCCATGAGGAACCGCTCGCCGACGGACCAAGCACCCCGGGCACCAAGAATTTCGTTACGCTGAAACTCGGCACCGACCAGGGTATCGAAGGCATCGGCTTCACCTTCTTCGGCGGTGCGCTCGACAAGGCACTGCTCTCCGCCGTCGAATCGTTCGCCGCACTGTGTATCGGTGAAGATCCACGCCGCGTCGAAGCCATCATCGCCAAACTGCGTGCTGCCGCATCGCATGCCGGACCTGGCGGTATCTTCACGCTGGCGCTATCCGCTATCGACATCGCGCTTTGGGACATCAATGGCAAAATCTACAACCAGCCGGTATCCAATCTGTGCGGCGGTCACCGACAGCGCGTCAACACCTACGCCAGCGGCGCGCTGATGCGTCACTTTTCGCTCGAGCACTGTGAAAAGGCAGCGGCATTGCTAAAAACGCGCGGCTTCACGCAGATGAAAACCCAGTTGGCGCTGCCCGGCGACACCAACCAGGTCAAGGAAATCGAGCGCATCAGCGTGATCCGCGAGGCGATCGGTTACGAAATCGACCTGATGTGCGATATCAACCAGCGCTGGGACGTACGCCAGGCGATTTCCATCGGCAAACAGATCGATCCCTACAAGCTGTTCTGGCTGGAAGACGTGACCACCTGCGACGATTACGACGGCCTTTCACGCGTCGCCGATGCCCTCGACACCCCGGTCGCCTGCGGCGAATATGTCTACGGCATTGGGCCGTTTCGCCAGATGCTCGAAGCGCGTTCGGTCGACATCGTGATGATCGACATCCTGCGCGCCGGCGGCGTCACTCAGTGGCTGAAGATCGCCGGCATGGCCGAAGCCTTCAACATTCCGGTGGTCAGCCACCTCGCCCCGGAAATCCACGTGCACCTTGTTGCCGCGGTCCCCAACGGCCTCACCGTCGAATACATGCCCTGGTCTTCAAAACTGTTTTGCGATGTGCCACAGCCCAAGGACGGAATGCTGTCGGTGCCGCAACGTCCCGGGTTCGGCCTCGAGTTCAATCCCAAGGTCGTCAAGTTCAAGTAAATCCCGACGCCATCGCAATGAAAAAGGGGCGGATCACTCCGCCCCTTTTCTTTTTCTGCGGTACCTAGCGGATTACCGCGCCTTGATCCCCGCGCGCTTCACCACGTCCCCCCACTTTTTCATATCGTTGAGCATGAACCGGCGAAACTCTTCCGGAGTGCTGCTGACCGCCGTCGAGCCGTTGTTACGCATGATCTTGATGAACTCGGGCGACTTCACCAGGGCCACCACGCTGCCGTGGATCTTGTCCAGCAGCGGCTTCGGCAACTTGGCCGGGGCCATCACGCCGTACCAGCCCACTACCGAGAACCCGGGCAGCACTTCACCCATCGCCGGAATCTCCGGAGCCGACTCAAGGCGCTTGGGCGCACTCACTGCAATAGCGCGCAGCTTGCCGGCGCGGACCTGGCCAAAAGCACCGGTCAGGCCCATGAAGTTGTAGTGATATTCACCGGCGAGCAGACCGACGATTGCCGGGCCTGTTCCGCGGTAGGGAATATGCTGCGCTTTCTTACCGACGGTCAGCATTAGCAATTCACCGGCCAGATGGCCGCCGCTACCGATGCCGGCAGAACCGAAGTTGATCGGATCGTTAGTGCTCTTGACCCAGTTCACGAAGTCTTTCTCATTCTTCGCGGGATGTGAAGGATTCACCACCAGCATCAGACCGCCTTCTGTCATCTGCGTGATCGGCGTGAAATCATTCACCGGGTGATAGGGCAGCTTGCGGATCAGCGCCGCATTCACCGTGTGCTGATGGTAGGGAATGAACAGCGTGTGGCCGTCGGCCGCCGAGTCCTTGGTGATTTCCGCGCCATTTACGCCAGATGCGCTGCCGCGGTTGTCGACGATGGCCTGCTGCCCCCAGACCTTGGTCAGGTGCGCGGCAAGCATGCGCGCCAGGAAATCCGTGGTGCCACCGGGATTGGCCGGCGTGATGATGCGCACCGGACGGCTCGGATAATCGGCAGCCTGCGTGGCTGCCGCCGGCACGACCAGGCCCAGCGTAACTAGCAGCAACGGCAGTGCCTTGCGGTATTTGGAAATGAGAGACATCGTTCCTCCTTCTATCTGACTGTATATATATGAGAACGGTGCGAAGCATAGCGCACCACGGGCCGCGACGCACCTGCCAGCAATCCGCATCGTGAGCATCCATCGGGGTAATTGCCGCGCCTTGGCTTTATCATATGCATCTGACCAATCAACCACATCTGCTTATTGGAACGCCATGAATGCAACCGCACCACGACTCGGCATGCTCGGCTTCGGTGAAGCCGCTGCCCGTTTTGCCCAGGATTTCTCCGCCTCCGGCCTGACCGGCATCGTGGCCTACAGCCGCAGCGGCGCCAAAGCCCAGCCCGGCGATATCGCCTATGAACGCGCAAAGGCCACCGGAGTGACGCTGGTGAAAACCGTCGCCTCGCTGGCTAAAAAATCCGACATTATCCTGGTACTGACCCCGGGAACTTCTGCCATCTCCGCACTGAAAAAAATCCGCAAGCACTTGCGTCCCGACCATCTCTATGTCGATGCCAGCACCAACTCGGCGGCCAACATGGAAAAAGCCGCAGCGCTCCTCGGCGATGCCGCAAAATTCGTCGACGCCTCGATCATGGGGCCGGTCGATGTGATGGGTATCAAGTCGCCTTTCGTCGCCAGCGGGCCGAATGCCGCGGAATTCCGCGAACGGATGACGCCGCACGGCATGGTGATCAACGTCGTCGGCCCCAATCCCGGGGATGCCAGCGCGATGAAACTGATCCGCAGCGTGCTGATGAAAGGTCTTGCCGGCATCCTGCTTGAAACCATGGAAGCCGCGAAGCGGCGCGGCATTCTCGACGCCGTGGTAGATGACGTCTCAGTCACCTTCAACGACATCCCCTTCCAGAAAATCATCAAGCGCTACATCTGCGGCACCGCGGTGCACTGCGAGCGGCGCATCCACGAAATGAAGGAATGCATGGAACTGCTTCAATCGATGAATTCCACCGACCGAATGACGAAGGCTACGATCGCGATGCTGCGCGACATGGTGAAGACCGGTATGCCAGAAAAATTCCCGGCGGAAGCTAACAGCATCCACCCGGTGATCGACGCGGTGATCGCCGCCGGAAAACCGGCGCGCTGAAAAGGGAACCCGCCGCTTGAGAAACACCCACGACCACAGCCACGACCCGCACGGACACCAACATCCGATGCCGGGCCGACACGGCCGGATCTTCGGTATCGGCATTGTGCTGAATGTCGGCTTCGTCATGATCGAAGCCTGGTACGGCTGGGTCACCAACTCCCTCGCACTGCTGGCCGACGCCGCGCACAACCTCGGCGATGTCGGTGGCCTGCTACTGGCGTGGGCCGCCTTTGCCGCGGCGCGGCTGCGGCCCAGCGAGGAAAAAACCTACGGCTGGCGCCGCGGCTCCATCCTCGCCAGTTTCACCAATGCACTGATCCTGCTGGTGGCGATGGGCTCACTGGCGTGGGAAGCCGTGCAACGCCTCAATGACCCGCACCCGATCTCCGCCAGCACGGTAATGCTGGTCGCCGCCATCGGCGTGGTTATTAACGCCGTCACCGCTTATCTCTTCATGGCCGACAGCAAGTCAGACCTCAACATCCGCGGCGCGTTCCTGCACATGGCCGCTGACGCACTGGTTTCGCTGGGCGTGGTGGTGGCCGGCGCGCTCTACTGGTGGCTGGGCTGGTCGTGGATCGATCCCCTGACAAGCCTGGTGATCGCGGTCGTAGTGGTGGTCGGCACCTGGTCAATGTTCCGTCAGTCGGTGCACCTGCTGTTCGACGGCGTACCCGAGCACATCAAGCTGCCGAAAGTGCGCGACTGCCTGCAGAACATCGCCGGCGTCGCTTCCGTCCATGACCTGCACGTGTGGGCGATGAGTACTGCCGATCCCGCACTGACCGCGCATCTGGTCAGCGACTGCAGCCGTGGCACCGAAGCCATACTGCAGGACGCACAGCAGGCGCTAAAGGAACGCTTCGACATCGATCACGTCACGCTACAGATTGAGACCGCGGCCTGCGCCTCCTGCGCAGACCAGCCCTGAACGCTGCGCCTGACGCCTAGTATTCTGGCGGCTGATTCAGTGGAAAAGCGATTTCCTCGAGGAAACGGTCAAACTCTGCGGTCCACACTGGTGCGCCGTCGGGAGCGGAAAACATGCGATGGCCGTCCTTGCCGAACGCCGGCTGCATCACCATTTTGCCGCGTGCGCCGGCAGCTTCGAACGCACGGAACCATTCAAACACATGAACGGGAGCGAACAGCCGGTCATTCTCGGCGTAATGCCAAAGCACCGGAATGCGAATCGTCTCCGCGAATCTGCCGATCGCCTCGGTCATCGCCTGTGGTCTGCAGGGGTTACCGGGATTGGTGCGTGAACGCCCGCCGCGTCCGCCTGAAAAATTGATTGCAGCCAGCACACCTTCCGGCGAGCGGCTGGCGGCTGCCATCGAAGCAATCCCTCCAGCGGACTGCCCCAACATCACGATGCGCTTGCCGTCGACATAAGGCAATGCTTTCGCAAACTCGACCGCCGCCAGCACATCGTCAGACGCAATCAATCCAGCCTTGTAGAAATCCGGATCGCTGCAAGTGCCGTAACGCTCGACCCATTCACCGCCGGTCTCCCCGAAGCCGCGTCGCATCGGCACGATCACCGCAAAACCACGCTGCGTGAATTCGCGGATGCGCGGTAGAACCCGGTAGCGCCCCATTCTTGCCCGCGCGGCTGCGTTAGACGGACTGCCGTGATTCAGTACCAGCAGCGGAAACGGCCCGTCACCTTCCGGGCGGTAGGTAGTCGCGACCAGGTATTCATGAGAGCTGCTTTGCGGCAGGGGCACCTTCACCACCTGCTCATGCAGTGACGGCTCGATCTCCTGCGCAAAAGCGCCACCCGCCATCACCAGCACCGCGCCCGCCAGCTGGGCGCAGGCCCACCCCCTCAAATTCATAATATGCACTCGTTTTATTTTTATTTTTAATCTGACAGGCGCATGCCCAGTGCCGTCGCCTGGCGCGCCTCATAGGCCTGGCGCACGGCATCGTGGTTCTGACCGATGATGCCGCCGCGCACCGTCCCCTTGCCCACCGCCTTGTAGAGCACGCGCCAGCTTTCCGGCAGATCATCGCCGTCGGGTGGTGCCAGCCACAGCCGGAACAGCGTCCGTTTCTGCGCCGGATCTTCGTAATCGGTGAAGTTGGTACGCGAATGCAACGTGACATGACTGTTGATGATCTGCAGGTCACCGGGCCGCAGCCACATCGTATGCGCCAGATCTTCGCGACGTACAAGTGTATCGAATCGCTCCAGCGCTTCCCGGTGCTGCACCGACAGTTGCGGCACGCCTTCGAGCTTCTGCGCCGAGGTGACGCGGTTGCGGTTCCATTTGCTAAAGAACTTGCCGCCGCGTTCGTCGAATATCGGATGCGGATACGACGGCGCCTCATCCGGCGCCTGTTCGCCCTGGCGACTGAAGTGGATGGGTTCAAGCAAGTAGTCCGCAAGGTCTGGATGCTCGCGCCGCATCGTCTGCAATGCAGCCACCGAACTGGTGGTGATGCTCATCCCGCCCTCAGCTGCGCGGTTGTAGCAGCTTAGCACGACGACGTCGGTGGAATCGGTGTGGAAATCGAGTTCGGCGTTGGTGTTATAGCCGCGGCCGGTGCCTGTGCGATAGACATTTCCGTCATCGCGCACCGCAGACACGTAGTGGCTAGCCTTACCCTGCGGCCGGCCTACGCCGTGGTGCAGGCCGATGCCCCAGGTCAGGATTTCAAAATCCTTGGCATCCAGCCCTTCACGCGGCAAGCCGTGGATCAACGCCACGCCGCAGCCATGCTGCATTTCTCGGAAAGCCGCGGCAATCACTGGCGCCGCGCTCCCGAGATCAAAATCTTCCCTACGGTAATCAAACAGACTTTTGTCACGGTCAATCGCTTTCGTCAGCGCGGCAACGAGATCGCAGCGCGCCTGGTCATCCAGGGTAAAATTCCAGCGTGCCTTGTCCCCCTCAAGTTCGGAAACATTCCAGGCAGCAGGGTTATCGGTGATCGCAGCGCTCATTTGACGAAGGTGGGAATGAATTACCGGTGTAATGGGGGCATTCTAATTCAGTCACGACCGGTCTTGCATGCCGCCTCGCAGCAGCAGGATAATACTGGCGGTAAAAGACCTCATGGTGAACTCTTGAACTTTGAAGACCTGCTGCTTGTGGGCGGAATGCTGATGGCGCTGGTACTATTTAGCGGCAAACACTCTCACGCCCTACCGCTGCATCCCCAGGTTGTCAGCGCGCCTGTCATTGCCTCAGCCCACCTGCCAGTAACCACCGTCATCCTGATGCCGGAATGACGATCGCCGAATCCTCCTGGTTGCCCCACTCGCCCCAGGCCGAAACGTAGTTACCACGTCCGGATAGCCTAGCGATTTCAGCGCGACGAAGGTGCTCGCAGAGCTTTAGCCGCCGCAGCTGACCGGGATCACGGTCCTGTTCGGCGTCACGACCTTTGATTCATACAACTTGCGGATCTCGTACTACTTTTTCTGTGTATCGTGTCGAAAAATAAAGGCTTAAGCAAGTCAACGGCGTAGTCCGATTTATTTACCGTGAATTAAAGTAATTTCATACCAAGGGGCAATATCAAATGTAACAGCACACCCCACCATCAAAAAATTTAGTTAGCCAGTATTTTAGCTTTGATATTTAAATAAATTTTAGTAAACACTTCCTTTAATAACCACTATTCCATGCGCATAACTCTAGTAAATTAATAAGATGTCTATCTCAATGATTACCGATATTTTTAAATTATTCTAAAACCTCGAGTCTCACCACCACCCCCTTCCCCTCATCCGTCAGCAGATAGGCAAATCCATCCGGTCCGACGCGCACGTCGCGGATGCGGCCGATGCGTCCCTGAATCATGCGCTCTTCGCGCACAATCTTCTCGCCATTCAGCTCCAGCCGCACCAGCATTTCGTCGCGTAGCGCACCGACTAGGATGTTGTCTTTCCAGTTGGGAAATTTATCGCCGGTATAAAACGCCATGCCTGAGGGCGCTATCGACGGCACCCAATGGTGCAGCGGCTGCTCCATACCGGGCTTGGCCGTGCCTTCGCCGATCTGGGTGCCGATTCCATAGTTGACGCCGTAGGTAATTACCGGCCAGCCGTAGTTGCGCCCTGAACGCATCACGTTGACCTCGTCACCGCCCTGCGGGCCGTGTTCGTGTGTCCACAGTTCGCCGGTCTGCGGATTGAGCGCAGCACCCTGAATGTTGCGGTTGCCGAGCGAGAACTTCTCCGGCTTCGCGCCGGCGCGATTGACGAACGGGTTGTTCTTTGGCACGCGGCCGTCGTCGTGCAGCCGAATCACCGAACCGGCGTGGTCGTCAAGCTTCTGCGCGCGCGACATATCACCGCGGTCACCCAGCGTTAGATAAACGAATCCCTTTTTGTCAAAAACGATGCGCCCGCCAAAGTGGTGGCCCGAACGCGTCTTCGGTTCCATGCTAAACAGCATCTGCACGTCGGTCAGGCGATTGCCGTTCAGTTTTCCGCGCGCTAGCGCCGTGCCCCAGCCTTTTCCGTCCGTGGCGTTGTAGGAAAAATAGATCCAGCCGTTTTTCTCGTACTGGGGATGTAGCACCACGTCGAACAACCCGCCCTGTCCTGTAGCGATGATGCGCGGCAGGCCTTCGACCGGTTTGGGATCGAGGCGGAAATCCTTGCTGATGATGCGCAGCCGTCCCGCGCGCTCGGTCACCAGCATGCGGCCGTCGGGTAGGAACGCCAGCGACCACGGATGCTCCAGCCCGCGCGTCTTCACC
>JAYOED010000048.1:0-16108 GCA_038106575.1 Burkholderiales bacterium | reverse complement strand
GGCTTGGGGGCACGCATGAGCCATTACCCGAAGCAGTTGTCAGGCGGCGAGCAGCAACGAGTAGCCATCGCGCGTGCATTCGTCACCCGGCCGGCGCTGCTGATGGCGGATGAGCCCACCGGCAACCTGGATGTGACGACCGGTGCCGGAATCATCGACCTGATGTTCGAACTCAACCGCGAGCGCGGCACGACACTGATCCTCGTAACGCACGACGTAGAACTTTCACGGTGCTGCAACCGTATGCTGCAACTGGCCAACGGGGAACTGCGGCCGTGAGGGCTTTTGACCTGGTCCTGGCCGGCAGGCTGCTGGCGCGTGACTGGCGCGCCGGAGAAATGACACTGATAGCCGTTGCGTTGGTGGTTGCGGTGGCAGGGGTGACGACTGTTGATTTCTTTGCCGATCGCGTGCGCCAGGCACTGGTCCGCCAGGCCAATCAGTTGCTGGGCGCTGACCTGGTCATTGCCTCACGGCGTCCGCTGGATCCGCAGTACGGGAAGGAGGCCGCAGGCCGCGGGCTGCAGGTGACGCGCATGCTGCGCTTCCCTAGCATGGCGGCGCACGAAGGGCAGAACGTGCTGGCTGAAATCAAGGCAGTGACGCTGGGTTATCCGCTACGCGGCGAATTGCGGATTGCAGATCGTCTATACGGCCCTGACCGGCGTGCTGCTGCCATTCCTGTGCGCGGTACCGCATGGGTGGATAAAAGACTTTATGCTCGTCTGAAACTGGAAATGGGCGACAGCCTGGAAGTCGGCAACAGCCTGCTGCGTGTCTCGGCGATCATCACCCAGGAACCGGACAGTGCGATCGGTTTCATCAATGGCGGGCCACGGGTGATGATCAATGACGCAGACGTCGCTGCCACAGGTCTGATACAGGTCGGCAGCCGCATCCGTTACAGGTTGCAAATAGCCGGAAATGCCGGCGTGGTTGATGCATTCCGTAACTGGGTGACATCAAAGCTGAATCCTGGAGAGCGTATTGAAAGCATCCAGGACGCTCGACCGGAGATTCGTTCGGCGCTTGAACGTGCCGAAAAATTTCTGGGTCTCGCCGCGCTGCTCAGCGTAATCCTCTCCGGGGTTGCCGTCGCTCTAGCCGCACGGCGTTTTCTGCAACGCCATCTCGACGCATGCGCCATCATGCGCTGCCACGGTGCGACCCAGGGCCAAGTGGTGCGCCTTTATGCATTACAGTTCCTGGCACTGGGCTGTGCTGCAAGCGTGGCCGGTTGTGCAGTCGGCCTGTTCGCGCAGCAGGCGCTGGCGCAGTGGTTGGGTAATCTGGTGACCGTGGAGCTGCCCGGTGCCGGATATTTGCCTGCGGTCCGTGGATTTGTCACGGGACTGGCGCTTTTGCTGGGAGTCGCGCTGCCGCCGTTACTAGCGCTGGGTCGCGTCCCGACGCTGCGCGTGCTGCGGCGTGACATCGGCGCGCCACAGGTTGGCGCATGGTTGGCCTATGGGCTTGCAGCGGCAGTCATTGCCGTACTGATTTTCTGGAAGGCCGGCGAACTGCGGCTGGGGGCCATGGTGTTGGGTGGTTTTGCTCTGGCCATGCTGGCTGCAGGCATTGCGGCCTGGGGGGCGATCCTGTTGGTTACCCGGCTGCGTGTTGCGGGCGTTTCCTGGCGGTTTGGCATCGCCAACCTTCGCCGTCACCGTCTGGCCAGCGTGCTGCAGGTGGTATCCCTTGGCTGCGGCATCATGGCCTTGCTGACGCTGACCATAATTCGCAGCGAACTGCTCCAGCTGTGGCAGGGTAGCCTGCCGCCGGATACACCTAACCATTTCATCGTCAACATCCAGAAGGACCAGGTCAAGGAACTGGAGGGATTTTTTGGGCAACGCGGCATGGTCATGCCTAAACTGCAGCCGATGGTGCGTGCGCGGCTTTTGCGCGTCAACGAGCGTACGGTGTCCGCTTCTGATTACACCGACGAACGTGCGCGGCGTCTGGTTGACCGTGAATTCAACCTGTCCTGGGCTGCGCAGATGCAGAGGGACAACCTGCTTCTCGCTGGTGCATGGTGGGATGATCCGAATTCGCGCCGTGACCAGTTTTCGATGGAAGAGGGCATTGCGCGCGCGCTGGGAATTCAGCTTGGCGACACGCTGACATTCGATTCCGCGGGCAGTGTGTTTACCGCAGAAGTGACCAGCCTGCGCAAGGTTCACTGGGACTCGTTTAATGTGAATTTCTTCGTGGTTGCTCCTCCGGGGTTGCTTGACGGCCACCCGGTGAGCTACGTCACCAGCTTCCATCTGCACCCGGGCAATGTCGATCTGCTTAACCCCCTGGTGAAACAGTTTCCGAATTTCCTGCTGATTGATGTCGCCCACGTTATGGGCCAGGTACAGAAGATGATTGCCCAGGTTTCGCGGGCGGTGCAGTTCGTGTTCCTGTTCACGCTGCTGTCGGGTCTGGTCGTGCTCTACGCCGCGATTGCCAGCACACAGGATGAACGTCTTTACCAGGCCACCATCATGCGTACCATGGGGGCCAACCGGATACAACTGGCGCGCGCGAATCTCGCGGAATTTGCATTAATCGGAGTCCTGGCCGGCGTCATTGCAGCGGCTGGCGCCAATGCGCTGGGCTATGTGCTGGCGCAGCGAGTGATCGACGTCGGCTTTACCTTTAGCGCGACGGTCTGGCTGCTTGGCATCGTTTGCAGTGTCGTTGGTGTTGTTGCGGCAGGTTATCTGGGTATGCGCAAGGTGTTGCGGGTGGCCCCGTTGCGTATTCTGCGCCAGCTTTCCTGACATGCTTTCCTGTACGCGACGCGGCCGTGAAGGCTATACTTCCGCAAACGGCGACAAGCGGCCATGAGCGAACCCCTGGTTTTATATATCTATTCGTTTTTATTTATATTTTTGTGTGCCATCGGTTTTCTGCTGGTGGTGCAGAAAAGGGCCGTCGCGCGGATGACGCTGGAACTGCGGCAGGTGCTCGAAGAAAAACACCGCGCAATGCTGGGCGACCTGCATGATGGTCTGACCAAGCAGGGCGACCGCATCGGCACCCAGGTCAGCGAATCCGGAGACCGCCAACGGCTGTCCACTGCCGAAGAACTGAAGCAGACCCGCGATGTGCTACACGCGCTGCGGCTGACGCTGGCCCAGGAAATGGGCGGTCAGCGCGAGGCGCTGCTGGAGCGGCTAGCAGTGACTACCGAAGCGTTGAACGTCAAGATCGATGCGCGTTTGGGCGAAATCGCCGGCAAGGTCAATGAACGCCTCGATGAGGGCTTCAAGAAAACCAATGAAACCTTTGTCAGCGTAATGACGCGGCTGGCGACCATTGACGAGGCACAGAAAAAAATAGAAAGCCTCACCGGCAGCGTGGTAAGCCTGCAGGAGCTTCTCGGAGACAAGCGCGCGCGCGGCGCCTTCGGTGAGGTGCAGCTGGAGGCGTTGGTGCGCAACGTGCTGCCGACTAGCGCGTACGAAATGCAGGCCACCCTGACTAATGGCACCCGCGCCGATTGCGTACTCCGCTTGCCGGCTCCGACTGGTCTGGTGGCGCTGGATTCCAAGTTTCCGCTGGAAAACTACCACCGCATGTTCGAGTTCGGCGTCAACGATGTCGACCGTGCGCTGGCGCAAAAACAGTTCCGCACCGACATTCGTAAGCATGTCGACGATATTTCTAAAAAATACATCATCCCCGGCGAGACTTCCGACGGTGCGGTCATGTTCGTTCCGGCAGAGGCGGTGTTCGCGGAAATTCACGCCCACCATACCGAGGTCGTCGAGTATGCGATCGGCAAGCGGGTGTGGATCGTTTCGCCAACCACGCTGATGGCCGTGCTCAACACTGCTCGCGCAGTGCTGAAAGACGTGGAGACGCGTGAGCAGATCCATGTCATAAAGGATTCTCTGGCGCGGCTGGCGGTGGAGTTCTGCCGCTTAGACTACCGCATGCGGGATCTGGCGAAGCACATCCGCCAGGCTTACGACGATGTCGAAAAGGTCCAGGTCACCAGCGGCAAGATTTCGCAGCGTTTCCGGCAGATTGAGGGTGTGGAGCTGGACGAGGAACCTGAAACAGGACCGGCGAAGGTGCTGAGGCTGGGTGACGGGCGCGATGGTGCCTGAGGCAACGATGGCAGCCGGATGGTTCGGGCGCTGGTGGCGTGCGCGCACGATAAAGCGTCAGGCCATAGACGAGGCTTCCTGGGGAAACACCGTGACGCGACTCTCTTTCCTTCGAACGCTTTCAGCTGCAGATCTTAACCGGCTGCGGGAAATGACTGCGCTGTTTCTCGACCGCAAGGTAGTCAGCGGCGCTGGCGGACTAAAAATTACGCGGGAAATACAGCTCATCATCGCCGCGCAGGCGAGCCTACTGGTGCTGAATCTTGATCTCGATTTTTATGACGACTGGGTCGAAGTCATCGTCTATCCCGATGAATTTGTCGCCGATCACGAGTACATGAGCGATGACGGCGTGCTGCACCGTGTGCGTGCTCCTTTGTCGGGTGAAGCCTGGGAGCAAGGTCCGGTGATTTTGTCGTGGAATGCGGCTCAGTCATTTGACGGTGCTGATGGCTACACCGTGGTTCTCCATGAGTTTGCGCACAAGATCGACATGCGCAATGGCCGCGCCAACGGATTTCCACCCCTGCATGACGGCATGGATCGCCTGGAGTGGACACGGGTGTTCGGGTCGGCCTATGCCGATTTCAGCGAACGAGTCGACCGGCGCGATGATGTGGGGATTGATCCTTATGCCGCGGAGCATCCAGCGGAATTTTTTGCCGTACTGAGTGAAACGTTTTTCGAAAAACCAGAAGTGGTGCACGCGGTTTACCCGGATGTCTATAGACTCTTAGCGGATTTTTACCGTCAGGACCCGCTTACGAGAGGAGAAGCATGACTGACAGCACGGCACTTGTGCTGGCAGCAGACATTGGCGACACACATGCTACGTTCAGATTCAGCGAAATACGGGAGAACGTCGAGCACGAGACCGTGGTCGAGAAGGCCTATTTGAACCAGGATTTCGACAACTTTAGAGGCAGCCTGATGCGAGTTCGTCGCACGCTGGAGCGTCTCGAAGCTGAAAGCCCCTATCGATTTACTCTCTTTATGGCTGCCTGTTCAGGCGTGACATATCGGCCGCATATTGTCAGCCTGCGTTCGCGATTGGCAGTTCATCCCAGCTCGTGGTGTAGCGAGGTGAACGGTTGTCAGTGAGCATGCGCCAGGGTTTCTGAATGCCGGCGCCGGCGAATGAGGTGGTGTGCATGCCGTATATCTTATTTATGTGATCCAAGACCCCCATCAGACGTGCGGAACGATCTCGATCGTATCCGGAGAATAAATCATTCTGAACGGCTGCGGCAGGTTGCAGGCCGGTAAGAATCACTCCGGCTTTTTTGTATTCGTATCCGGTTCGGAAGATTTGATGCAGGCCATGTACTGCTGCCGCAGAAAGGCGCCGGGTGTCGTCGCTGGCTACCGATAGCGGGACTTGGGCCGTGCGCGAGTATTGGCGCGCACTATCCCTGAAAAAATTGGTGAGGATGAATACCGAAATATGGCTGCATGCGGAACTTTGCGCCCGCATCCTTTCTGCGGCTCGAATGACATAGCTTAGTACGGCCTCCCGCAGCTCTGATAAGGCGGTAACTGGGCGCCCAAAGCTGCGACTGCAGACGATTTGCCCCTTGCGCGTATCGATTGGATCGAGATCCAGGCAGGCGCAGCCATTCAGCTCCGCAACCGTACGCTCCATGACCACGCTAAATCGTCTGCGAATCATGGCGGGATCAGCCTGCTTGAGTTGTAGAACCGTGCTGATTCCCATATCAGACAGCTGCGCGTTGATGCGTCTACCGACACCCCACACTTCGCCGACATCCAGCTTGGACATTCTGTCGTCCTGTTCAGTGGATGACAGCATTGACCAGTCAAAAACACCATCAAACTGTTTTTGCTTCTTGGCAATATGGTTTGCCAGTTTAGCCAAAGTTTTTGACGGACCAATTCCTATGCAGGTAGGAATGCCAATAAGCTTGTACACCTGTTTTTTGATCTCGTGACCACATAATACGGTATCGAGTTGTGTACCTGTGAAATCCAAGAAACATTCATCAATCGAATAGATTTCTTGCTGTGGGGCGAACCTGGCCAAAATGGTCATCATGCGTTCAGACATATCGCCGTATAGCGTGTAATTGCTGCTGTACCAAACTAGGCCGTGAGATCTAGTTAGGTGTCTTACCTGAAAGAAAGGCACCCCCATTTTTATGCCCAGGGCTTTGGCCTCGTTGCTTCGCGAGACTACGCAGCCATCATTGTTCGACAACACTACCACGGGTCGGCATTCTACCCGCGGGTTAAAAACACGTTCGCAAGAGACGTAGAAATTGTTGCCGTCAACTAATGCGATTGACCGTGTCATGGCTTATGAATGACATGCGATACCACCCCCCAGATATGCAATTCTTGGGCGTCGCCGATCACAATGTCAGAGTAGGCTGGGTTTTCAGGGTGCAGGATCGCTCGACCGGCAATCAGGCGCAGGCGTTTGATCGTGATTTCGCCATCTATTACGGCGATTACAACGGAGCCGTTTACCGGTTCGACAGAACGGTCAGCGACCAGCAGGTCGCCGTCGTGGATGCCGGCGCCGGTCATCGAGTGGCCCTTCGCGCGCATGAAGAACGTCGCCTGTGGATGCAACAAGAGGTAATCGTTGAGATCGAGCCGCTGGTCGAGGTAATCAGTGGCGGGTGAGGGGAACACGGCGGGGATACGTTCATTGCGACCTTGAGAAGCTGTAATTATATACAGTATTTGGTTGCGGTAATATCGGTGTGAATCTTCGTCTCCCGGTGACAGGAAAATTAATTAAAACATACCGTTGTATGGATTTTTCCGGTTTCCACTACCCTGGACTGGACAGTGGGAAGTGATAACCCTACAATCGAGTCCGTCATTGGGGAGTAGCCGCCCTCCTGGAGAGGTGCCTGAGTCACCGCACTTGGCCATCCGGCCGTGGCGCAAGCAGTTCACACCTGGCAAGACCTTTAACCATGCTGCCTTCGGACTGGCCGGAGAAGCGGCGTGTTCATTCGTCAGGGTCCGGCCGAGAGTCAACTGTTGGAAGCCTTTCTGATATCCACGGGCATCGTTGCCCTCGCCGAAATCGGCGACAAGACGCAGTTGCTGTCCTTCATTCTTGCGGCGAAGTTCCGCAAACCATGGCCGATCTGTCTCGGCATCCTGGTGGCAACGCTGTTTAACCATGCACTCGCCGGTGCTGTCGGCACCTGGATTACCGCACTGCTGGGGCCTGAACTGTTGCGCTGGCTACTTGGCCTGTCATTCATCGCGATGGCGGCGTGGGTCCTCAAACCCGACCGTTTCGGCGAATGTGACGCCACGATAGCGAAGGCGGGGGTCTTCGTAACCACACTGATTGCATTTTTTTTGGCGGAGATGGGTGATAAGACGCAGGTCGCGACCGTGGCGCTGGCTGCGCAGTATCAGGCGTTTACTGCGGTGGTATTGGGTACGACGCTGGGCATGATGACTGCGAACGTGCCTGCGGTGATTTTCGGCAAGAAAATCGCGCACCGCATACCGGTGAAGATGGTGCATCGTATCGCAGCGGCGATTTTCGTTGTGCTCGGCGTGGCGGTGCTGCTGGGGATTGACAGGGCGGTGAGTTAGCCACGATTGCTGGTCGCCAGTTCTTCGCGGGTGTTGATGTTGCTGAACGCTTCAGCTTTATCCTCGAACTGAACCTCGATCACGTTCAGATCAGCGTGCCACGCGTCGATCTTGCGGCCGCCGCTTTCCAGGAAAGTGGTGAGTCCGGGCAGTACGGATTTTCTGCATAAACAAAACACCGGGTGGGGCTGGTCGCCGGTTTTGGCGACGGCGAGTTCGGCCTGATGTCCGGTTAATGCGGCATATAAACGCGCGATCAGATCCGCGGGCAAAAAGGGTGAATCACAGGGCACGGTGGCAATGAGTTCGTGTGATGCTTCACTGAGTCCCCTGTGCAGCCCGGCCAATGGTCCGGCAAAGCCGCTGATGGCATCGGGGATGACTTTGTGTCCCAGTTTCTCATATTGTTCGATGTTCTGATTGGCGTTGATCAACAGTTCATCGACCTGCGGCGCGAAGCGTTTGATTACCCATTGCGCCATAGGCTTGCCACGCAGCAGCTGCAGGCCTTTGTCGACACCGCCCATGCGGCGACCCTGGCCACCGGCAAGCACGATTCCGGTAATCAATTCGCTTGCCGCGTCGCTCATGCCGCCATCGTCGGCGACGCAGTCGTTTTGATGAACCGTTCGCGGCCGGTAAACAGCAGATAGTGCTTGTTGACTGCACGGCCGAGCATGGTGATGCCGATGCGGTCGGCGATATCATGACCCATCTGTGTGAGACCCGAGCGTGAAACCAGGAAGGGGATGCGCATCTGCGCGGCCTTGATCACCATTTCCGAAGTGAGTCGGCCGGTGGTGTAGAACACTTTGTCGGAACCGTCGATGTCGTCCAGCCACATCTTGCCGGCGATGGTGTCCACTGCGTTGTGGCGGCCGACGTCTTCGACAAAATGCAGGATTAAAGCTTTATCGTTGCCATCGATGGCGGCAAGTGCGCAGCCGTGTACGGCGCCGGCAGCCTTGTAGATGGTTTCGTGCAGGCGTACGGCGTCGAGCAGGCTGTAGAGCGCGGAGTCAGTCAGGCGCACGTCCTTGCGCAGCTTGATCGAGTCGACTTCCTCCATCAGGTCGCCGAATACCGTACCCTGGCCGCAGCCGGTGGTGACGGTGCGTTTGCTCATCTTCTTGCCGAGGTCGCGAATGGCCTTGCGTGTGGTGACGGCGGCCGATTCAGTTTCCCAGTCCACTTGCACCGCGGCGATGTCGGCAATCGATTTGACCAACCGCTGGTTACGCAGATAGCCAAGCACCAGTGCTTCCGGCGCCTGTCCCAGCGTCATCAGGGTGACGATTTCGCGCTTGTCGATGTAGATGGTCAGCGGATGTTCGCCAGCAATCGGTGTGACCAGCACTTCGCCGCGCTCGTTCAATGCATCGACTTCACGGGTGAGGGTACGGGCTGCGGAGGTGAGTTTGGGTTTGGGCATGGAATCTCGAAGTGTGGTCTGACTTCAATTGATCACTTCATCTGCTGCCTGAAAGCGTGTGCGCTAGGTCGCTGCGCTCCCAACGCGCACGCTCATCAAGTCTTTCATGTCTGCTATCCGCCAATGTAGGACATCTCGATCTTCTTCAGTCGCACAGTCTGCTGACTGCGGATTTCGGAATAACGGTCTTCGCGCCGGTCCCAGATTTGACTGATTACAGCATGGATGTCGTCATCGCTGGCGCCGCTGCGCAGCAGACTGCGCAGGTCATTCCCCTGGGTGGCGAACAGGCAGGTGTAGACCTGGCCTTCGGTCGATAGCCGTGCGCGTGTGCAATCGCGGCAGAAGGCCTGTGTTACCGAAGCAATGACACCGATTTCGCCGGAGCCGTCGCGATAACGCCAGCGCTCGGCGACTTCTCCGGTGTAGTTGGGATCGGCAGGCTCCAAGGGCATTTCGCGCGAAATCCGGTCGATGATTTCGCGTGCGCTGATTACATCATCCATGCGCCAGCCGTTAGTTGAGCCGACGTCCATGTATTCGATAAAACGAAGAATGTGGCCGCGTTCTCGAAAAAAGTGGGCCATCGGCACGATGCTGTGGTCGTTTAGTTTGCGTTTCACCACCATGTTGATTTTGATCGGTTTAAAGCCTGCGGCGGCTGCGGCATCGATGCCTTCGATGACTTTCGCTACCGGAAAGTTGACATCGTTCATCGCTTTGAATACGTCATCTTCCAGCGAGTCGAGGCTTACGGTGATGCGTTTCAGGCCGGCGGAGCGCAGCGCTTCTGCCTTTTTGGCGAGCAGCGAACCGTTGGTGGTTAGAGTCAGGTCGAGGCCAGGAATCGACGACAGTTGTGTGACGAGGTTTTCGACATTACGTCTCACCAGTGGTTCGCCGCCGGTCAGACGGATCTTGGTGACACCATGAGCAACGAAGATTTTTGCGACCCGGTGGATTTCCTCAAAAGTCAGCAGCGCCTTGCGCTCAAGGAATTGATGGTCCTTTCCGAATTTTTCCTTTGGCATGCAGTAGACGCAGCGGAAATTACAGCGATCGGTGATTGATATCCGCAGATCACGCAACGGCCGTCCTAGCCGGTCCTGGCGGGCGGTGAGAGCGGTATTAGGTGCGGGATCGTTCATGTGGCGGCAATGGGGCTGCGGAGGGGCATTATGGCAAAGTCGAATCCGCCGGTGCAAGGAAAGCAAAACTTGTAAATCAGGTATTTACGACACTGTCAGGGTTGAATTGGGTGTTCCGCTGGCGCAGAATGCACTTCATGCATAAAACTGCCGATACAATCGGTCAACGTTGGGCTGCGGCCGTAGTGATGGAGCGGTCTGCGCTCGACAACTGCTGGGCCACCGAAAAGTGGGAGGCCAAGGCCGTGCTTTCGGACCTGACGCCTGATGCGCCGCCGCGGGTGGTCGTGGAAACACCGCAGATAACCCAAGTGCTGTTTTGCGGACTTACGCTGCAACTGCAGAAAGACGAAGCTGAAGGCTACTACATGAATGTCACTTCCACGCAGCCGAGAGTATTCGTGCTCTGGCGCATGGGAGAGAACACGGCGGAACCGCAGATGCTGACTGCGAGCTACCATGAAGGATCGCGTTGGTTGGACAGCGAAGAAAACGTGGATACCGTGCCGCTTCCGGTCGAACTGATCGGCTGGATCGCCGAATTCTGCGAAAAGAATTACAAGCCCGAGCCGCGCAAAAAGGTGAAGTACGCTTCCAACAAAGACAAAGGCAGGATGGGCAACTGGCGTCCGGACTGATAGTGCTCACTCAATGAAGCCGACAGATACCAAACAGCAGCCGAAGGAGCGGCCCGAGGAGTTTCTCTCGCGCTGGTCGAAGCGCAAGCAGCAGGCTCGCGAGGAGGCGGCGGCCGCGGAAAAATCGCCGCCAAAAACGCATTTCGAAGAGGCGCCGCCGCAGTTGCCGCCGGTGGAAGATCTCACCATGGATTCGGATTACAGCGATTTTTTCCATCCCAAGGTTGATGAGGACTTACGGCGGACGGCGCTGAAGAAGCTATTCGAAAATCCTCACTTCAGCATCATCGACGGCATGGATATCTACCTCGATGATTATTCGATCTCCGAGCCGATACCCGCGGCGATGCTCAAGGAGCTGAAGCAGGCTCAGAATATCCTCGAATGGGCGCGGGAACGCAGGGAAAAAGAGGCGGAGCGTGAGCGGCAGGCAGCCGGTCTGAGTGTGCAGGAGGACGTATCGTCGCGCGCGCTGAGTGCTTCCAGGTCGACGGCTGAAAACCCGTTGTCGCAGGCACCCCCTTCGATTGAAGAAGAGCTGGAGCCGGTCAAGCAATCATCGCAATCATCTCCTGACGGACTGCAAACCGCGTAGACTGCGGCGTTCCCAGAGCTCCGAAAATCCCATGCGATACAAAACACTGTTGTGCGACTGCAACGGCACGATGAAAATTGACGGCGCCGCGATTGCCCGAGGGCTGGGGGCGCAGGATTTGCCGCGCGTACAGAACGAGATGTGCCGCCGGCATCTAGCTGCATTTGAGACTGCCATTAAGTCCGGCGACGATCTGCTGGTGGGCTGTACCCAGGAAGCGCCGCTGTTTTCAGAGCTCCATGCAGAAATGAAGGGTGCCGGAGCGATTCGATTTTTCAACGTGCGCGAAACTGCGGGCTGGTCAGAGCAAGGTGCGCAGTCCGCGCCGAAGATGGCGGCGCTTGCTGCAATGGCGGATGCACCAGAGCCGGAACCGGTTGCGGCGGTCAGCTACGAGACCGGGCGTGAGCTGCTGATAGTCGGTTCCGGCGCTGCTGCGCTGCCGTGGGCGGAACGCCTGCATGGAGCGCTATCTGTAACCGTGTTGATGACTGATGACGGTCGCGGAGCGGAATTGCCAGCCGAGCGGCGCTATCCGGTAATTTCAGGACGCGTGACCGCGATGTCAGGTTATCTTGGTGCATTTTTCGCAAAGTGGAAGCAGCAAAATCCGATCGATCTTGATGCCTGTACACGTTGCGGTGCCTGTATTGCTGTCTGTCCAGAGCACGCCATCGATTTCAGTTTTCAGATCGATCTCGACAAGTGCAAGAGCCATCGCAAGTGCGTAACCGCCTGCGG
Source organism: Burkholderiales bacterium (assembly GCA_038106575.1). Classification (GTDB taxonomy): domain Bacteria; phylum Pseudomonadota; class Gammaproteobacteria; order Burkholderiales; family SG8-41. The sequence continues at coordinate 3,863 of JAYOED010000048.1, read as the reverse complement.
TCAGGTTGGCGCTATTGATTTCAAGCGTGCTGAAAACATCCAAGAGGATCATTTCGACCTGGTGCTTGATCTGTCTGACGAACCGCTGATCCGGTTGGCCAAGGTGCCGCAGGGTTATGTAGCGCCGGGCCGTGACCCGCTAGAACAGGCGCTGGCTGCGGCGCAGCTGGTGCAGATGACGGGCAGCTTCGAAAAGCCGAAATTTTTCGAATATCGCGAGAAAATTTGTGCGCATTCGCGTTCGAATATTGCGGGTTGTACCAAGTGTCTGGATGTGTGTTCAACTGGTGCGATCAGCAGCGAACGCTCCGCCAATCGCGTCGTGGTTGAACCTCATCTATGTATGGGCTGCGGTGGATGTGCAACCGTATGTCCGTCGGGTGCGATGAACTACGCCTATCCCAGGGTTGCGGATTTTGGCGCGCGCCTGAAAGCGGGTCTGAAGGCTTATACAGCCGCCGGCGGCAAGCAGCCGGTCCTGCTGATCAGCAACAACATTGAGGGACGCGACTTAATTGCCCGGATGGGACGTCAGGGCAGGGGGCTGCCGGCCGATGTGATTCCGGTCGAAGTGCTACATGTCGCATCGGTGGGACTTGATCTGTTGCTCGGCGCACTGGCGCTGGGCGCAAGTCAGGTTATCGTCATGGGCAGTGGCACCGAAAACGCAGAATATGGCGCTGCCGTAGCTAGCCAGTTGGGTTATGGGGCGGCAATACTGGAAGGGCTGGGTTATCCCGGAAAGCGCCTGCACTGGATTGATGCCGAGAGCGTGAGGCAGGTTGAACAAGTGCTGTGGTCGCTGGAATCTGCCACACCTGTTCCGGCAGCGACGTTCAATCTAAGCAATGACAAGCGCAATACGCTGGATTTTGTCTTTGATCATCTTCGAACGCATGCGCCCAAACCCGTTGATGTGACGTCATTGCCGCCCGGAGCACCGTTTGGCGAAATCAGGGTTGACATTAATAAATGTACGCTGTGCATGTCCTGCGTTGGTGCCTGTCCGGAAGGAGCGCTGCTGGATTCCAAGGACTCACCGGCCCTGCGTTTCATAGAGCGAAATTGTGTGCAATGCGGATTGTGCGAACGCACATGCCCGGAGCAGGCCATCAGCCTGCTACCAAGGCTGTCATTGACGGCGGATGCAAAGAATCCGAAAACGATTAATCAGGCCGAGGCCTTTGCCTGTGTGAAGTGTGGAAAACCCTTTGCAACCAAACAGATGGTGGCTGGCATGTTAACCAGGCTGGGTGAGCATTCAATGTTTGCTGAGCCCGGTGCCTTGGATCGGATCAAGATGTGTGCCGACTGTCGTGTCATTGATCTGTTAAACAATTCGCGGCATGGCAACATAAACGAAATATGATCTGAATAAGCCCGACCTTATAGAGTCCAATTTTGATGTGGAAATACTGGATAAACACCCTTAGTATATGAACTATCTCACATGATGCCCGCCACACTACAAGAAAGTAACTTCGCTGCACCGCTATCATGCGAAGTTGCGGAGGAGAATCTGGCAAGAGCCGGTATATATGGCGTACTTGCCCATTTGTTCATCGCTTCGCCGTCTCGGGAACTGCTGTCAACCATTGCGGACTCCGAAGATATGATCATGTCCGATGACTCGCCGCTGGCGCTCACCTGGCGTGGTCTGTGTGATGTTGCCCGCGACGCTGATCCTGATGACATCTGTCAAGAATACGAAAGCGTTTTTGTTAGTCCAGGACGTCCTGAGGTATCGTTGTATGCCTCTTCCTATATGAGCGGCAGTCGCCGCGGAAATCTGCTGGCCGAGCTGCGCGGCAACCTTGCAAAAGCAGGTTATGCCCGCGCCGGTTCTTCGTCGGAATACGAGGATCACCTATCGGCTATTTGTGAGGTCATGCGCGGAATGATCGCGGACGAGCAGGAGGATGGTTCTGCTCACGAATCCCAGCGCGAATTTTTCCGGAATTACGTTGCGCCCTGGTATGGCGATATGTGCGAAGCTGTCAACAAATCGGGCCGGACAAATTTTTACCGTGCGGTCGCACGTTTTGCCAATTCTTTTCTTACCAACGAATCGGAATATTTCGAACTAGCCTGAAGGAGGACATGTCCATGAGCACCAAAATGAGTCGCAGGAAATTCCTCGCCGCTGCCGGATTGGGCGGAGCAGCCGCTGCGGCAGTGGTGGCGTCCAAATCCGGCAGTGAGCCGGCGACAGTGGCAGCAAAATCCGATACGCCCTTAGGCAAGGGTTATCAGCTGACTGCGCACGTGCGCCGTTACTACGAAACGACCAAGGTTTGAGGAGGCTCACATGTTACTGACCCGCAAAACCAGCCAAACCACGCAGGCCTCAAGCCGGCTTGCCCGTAATGCCTCGGCGTTTCTGGGCAATACGATCGATCGCCGCACGTTCCTGAAACGCAGCGGTCTGGCCGCCGGCGGCGCAGCCGCACTGTCGCAACTGCCGTTCTCGGTCATGCAAAAAGATGCGGTTGCCGCTAGCAAGCCTGCTGGCAACGTCGAGGTCAAACGCACGGTATGCACGCACTGTTCAGTGGGTTGCGCGATCGACGCCGTGGTTCAGAACGGAGTATGGGTTCGCCAAGAACCGGTGTTTGATTCGCCGATCAACCTGGGCGCGCATTGCGCCAAGGGCGCCTCCATCCGCGAACACGGCATGCACGAGATTTCGCATCGACTGCGTTCGCCGATGAAACTGTCAGGCGGTAAGTGGCAGAAAGTGTCCTGGGACCAGGCCCTGAACGAGATCAGCGAGAAGCTCCTAGCGATCCGCAAAGAGACCGGCCCCGACTCGACGATGTGGATTGGTTCGTCGAAGCACAACAATGAGCAAGCCTATCTGTTCAACAAGTTCGTTTCCATGTTTGGCACCAAGAACATGGACCACCAGGCGCGTATTTGCCACTCGACAACAGTTGCCGGCATCGCTAACACCTGGGGTTACGGCGCAATGACCAACTCTTACAACGACGAACAGAATTCCAAGTGTATCCTGTTCTTCGGCAGCAACGCGGCTGAGGCTCATCCAGTTTCGATGCTGCATACGTTGCACGCCAAGGAGAACGGCGCCAAGGTGATCGTGGTTGATCCCCGGTTCACCCGGACTGCGGCCAAGGCTGACGTGTATCACCGTATCCGTTCGGGAACCGACGTCGCATTCCTGATGGGGCTGGTACACCATATCTTTAAGAACGGCTGGGAAGACAAGGAATACATCCAGGGCCGTGTCTACGGCATGGACAAGGCCAAGGAAGAGGCGATGAAGTGGACGCCGGACAAGGTCGAGGAAGTCACCGGCATGAAGGAAGCCGAAGTCCGCGAAGTTGCCGAACTGATGGCCAAGAACCGACCGAGCACCATCGTTTGGGCGATGGGCCAGACCCAGCACACCAATGGAAATGCCATTGTCCGTGCTTCGGCTATTCTCCAGCTTGCGCTGGGCAACGTCGGCCGTGCCGGTGGCGGCTGCAATATCTACCGCGGCCATGACAACGTGCAGGGCGCAACCGACATCGGTCCCAATCCCGATTCGCTGCCGGGTTACTACGGCATCGCGACGGGCTCCTGGAAGCACTGGGCGAAGGTCTGGGGTGTCGACTACAACTGGCTGAAGGGCCGGTTTGCTTCACAGAAGATGATGGAAAAACCTGGTATCACCGTTTCGCGCTGGATCGACGGCGTTCTCGAGAAGAACGAGATGATCGACCAAGACAAAAACCTGCGCGCGGTGGTGTTCTGGGGCCATGCGCCGAACAGCCAGTCCCGCGGCAAGGAAATGATGGAGGCGTTCAAGAAGCTGGACATGGTGCTGGTCGTGGATCCTTATCCCTCGGCCACTGCTGCAA
>JAYOED010000047.1:14933-16319 GCA_038106575.1 Burkholderiales bacterium | reverse complement strand
TGCCGAAGGTGCCCAGAGTCATCAGCACGTACACCACCACGTAAAACATCGCCGCACCGTAGCCATCAAGGGTGCCGGAGAGCACACCCAGCAGCAGGAAGCCCATGTGCGAAATCGTCGAATACGCTAGCATGCGCTTGAGGTTGGTCTGCATAATCGCGGTCAGGTTGCCGATCGCAAGGGAAAGTACCGCCATCACAATCAGCATCTGCCGCCATTCGTCGACCAGCACGTCACCGCCCACCGCCTGCGCCAGCAGGCGCATCAAAATGGCAAACGCCGCCATTTTCGGCGCCGAGCTGATAAAAAGCGTTACCGCGGTCGGCGCGCCCTGGTAGACATCGGGCACCCACATGTGAAACGGCACGGCGCCAAGCTTGAAGCCGAGGCCGGCGACAATGAACACCAGGCCGAATACCAGAACGACCTGGGTGCGCACGCCATCACCCGAAAGCTGGGCCAGCTCGGTAATTTCCAGGGTGCCGGTGGCACCGTAGAGCATCGACATGCCATAGAGCAGCATTCCTGACGCCAGTGCACCTAGCACGAAATACTTCATCGCGGCTTCGGTCGCCCGCACCGAGTCACGCTGCAGTGCCACCAGCGCGTAGAGTGACAGTGACAGCAGTTCAAGGCCCAAATACAGCGTCAGCAGGTGATTCGAAGAAATCATCACCATCATGCCTAGTGTCGCGAACAATACCAGCGTAAAGAATTCGCCGCGAAACATGCCGCGTGCCGCGGTATAGCCTCTTGAATAGACCAGCAGGGTGATGACCGCGATACAGATCAGCAGCTTCAGCACGTCCGCCATCAGGTCGTCGACGAACATGCCATTGAAGGTATAGACCGGATCGGCGTTGCCGGTGAAGAACGTCAGCAGCGCACATCCAGCCAGCGTGAGCTGGGTCAGGCCGTAGGTGAAGATGCGATTGTCGTCGCTGATGAACAGATCGACCAGCAGGATCGTGCAGCTCATCACCAGCAGGAACAGCTCGGGATAGGCGGGCCACAGCGGAAAAATGAATTGCATCATGATCTGGGCTTATTGCAGGGGCAGCTTGCTGTACGATACATGCGCCAGCAGTTCATTGACGGAAATATGCAGCACTTCGGCGAAGGGCTGTGGCCACACACCCATCACAAGCACCGGCACGGCCAGCAGTACTAGCACCAGGAATTCTCGGGCGTTGATGTCGTGCAGCTTGGCGACATGATCGTTCGCCACCGCGCCGAAAATAACCCGCTTGTACATCCACAGGGTGTAGGCCGCACCAAGAATCAGGGTCATGGCGGCCAGAAATGCTATCCAGAAGCTGGCCTGGTAACTGCCTAGTATGACAAGAAATTCGCCGACAAATCCTGAGGTCCCGGGCAACCCTGAAT
>JAYOED010000047.1:6220-14923 GCA_038106575.1 Burkholderiales bacterium | reverse complement strand
GGTGTAGGCCGCGCCGAAGATCAGCGTCGCCGCGGCGAGGAAGGCATACCAGAAATTGACCTTTACCGCGCCCATGATCACCAGGAATTCGCCGACGAAGCCGCTGGTACCGGGCAGTCCAGAATTTGCCATTGCGAACAGCATGAACAGCGCCGCAAACACCGGCATCCGGTTCGCGACGCCGCCGTAATCGGCGATCTGCCGTGAATGCATGCGGTCGTAAAGCACGCCCACGCATAGGAACAGCGCGCCGGAAACGAACCCGTGGGAAATCATTTGGATTACCGCGCCCTCGACGCCCTCTGCATTGAAGATGAACAACCCGAGGGTGACGAAACCCATATGCGAGATCGACGAATAGGCGATCAGCTTCTTCATATCGGACTGCACCAGCGCCACCAGACCGATGTAGACCACGGCAATCAGAGATAGCGTGATGACGATGCCGGCCAGCGCGTGACTGGCATCGGGCACGATCGGCAGCGACAGGCGCACGAAACCGTAACCGCCGAGCTTCAGCATGATCGCCGCCAGCACCACCGAACCACCGGTGGGTGCCTCGACGTGCGCATCGGGCAGCCAGGTATGCACCGGCCACATCGGCACCTTGACCGCAAAAGCCATGAAAAATGAAATAAAAATAAGTATTTGAGAAACAAGCGGCAGCGGGGTCTCGTAGAAGTCGAGCAGCGAGAAGCTGCCGCCCGCGGCGTTGTAAAGGTAGATCAGCGCGACCAACGAGAGCAGAGAACCGAGCAGCGTATAGAGGAAGAACTTGACCGCGGCGTAGACACGATTGGAGCCGCCCCAGACGCCGATGATGATGAACATCGGAATCAGCGTCGCCTCGAAAAACACGTAGAACAGCAGCGCGTCGAGTGCGCAGAACACGCCGTTCATCAGTCCCGACAGCAACAGGAAGGCGGCCATATACTGCGAGACGCGCGACTGGATCACTTCCCAGCCGGCGATCACCACCAGCAACGTGGTGAAACTGTTGAGCAGTATCAGCAGCAGCGAAATGCCGTCGATACCGAGGTGGTAACGGACATTGAACGCGTCTATCCATGGACGCAGCTCGGTAAACTGGAATCCGCCCTGCTGCAGGTTGAACCCTGCATAGAGCGGGATGGTGACCGCAAAGCCCACCAGCGCGCCGAGCAGCGCGATCATCCGTGCCGCGGGAGCGTTGCGGTCGTCGCCGGTGAACCGCACAGCGACACCGGCGATGAGTGGCGCCCAGATGGCTAGGCTCAGTAAAGGCAAATCGTGCATGGTCTGTTCTTCTTCAGTTTCAGCCCGTCAGCACCAGCGTCAGCAACAGCAGGACACCGACTATCATGGCGAACGCGTAGTGGTAGATATACCCCGACTGCACATGGCGGATCACCGCCGCGCACCAGCCCACCAGCCGCGCCGATCCGTTGACCATCACATTGTCGATTAGCGCGATATCGCCGCCCCTCCAGAGCCCGGTGCCAAGCACACGTGCACCGCCTGCAAAAAACCAGTCATTGAAACGGTCGAAGCCGTACTTCTCCACCAGGATCGTAACCAGCACGCCCCACTTGCGGCGCAGCACAGCCGGCAGGTCTGGGCGAACGATATAGATAAACCAGGCGGTCGCGGCGCCGCCGACCGCAAGCCAGAACGGCAGCGTCGCCAGCGCGTGGGGCCTCATGTCGCACACGCCGTGGAATGCCATCGCCATCACCGCCAGCGCCGGATGCGCCTCATTCACGGTAATCGAACTACCGAAATAGCCGCCGTAGACAAAGGTACTGATGAACCAGCCGGCGCACACCGACGGTATAGCCAGCATCACCAGCGGGAGGGTCACCACCCACGGCGACTCGTGCGGCGAGTGGCCTTTTCCATGATCATCGTGACCGTGATCGTACCTAGCATGATCATCGTGCTGATGTTCGAAGTGAAGCGCGGCAGCCTTCGCCTCGGCATCTGCAGCCTTCGCATCTGGATCATGCGGATCGGCGAAGCGTTCCTTGCCATGGAAGGCATAGAACACCAGCCGGAAGGAATAAAACCCGCCGACGAATACGCCAGCCACTGCCAATACGTACGCCAGTCCGGCTCCCGGCACCGTCGCATGATGGATGGCCTCGACGATTGTTTCCTTGGAAAAGAAGCCTGCAAACGGCGGCAGCCCGGCATTGGCTAGTGCACCGATCAGCACTGTCATGTAGGTGATCGGCATATATTTGGCCAGCCCGCCCATCTTGCGCATGTCCTGCTGGTGATGCATCGCGATGATCACCGAACCGGCACCAAGGAAAAGCACCGCCTTGAAGAAGGCATGGGTAAACAGGTGAAAGATCGCCGCCGAGTAGGCCGAGGCGCCCAGCGCCATGGTCATGTAACCAAGCTGCGACAGGGTCGAATAAGCCACCACCCGCTTGATATCGTATTGAACCGTAGCGATCAGCGCCATGAAAAACGCGGTGATCGCGCCGATCACCAGCACAAACGACAGCGCCGTCTCGGACAACTCGTAGAGCGGCGACATCCGCGCCACCATGAAGATGCCGGCGGTCACCATGGTCGCGGCATGGATCAGCGCGGAAATCGGAGTTGGGCCTTCCATCGAGTCCGGCAGCCAGACATGCAGCGGAAACTGCGCCGACTTGCCCATCGCGCCGATAAACAGCAGGATGCAGATTACCGTCAGCAGCGACCACGGCACGCCCGGGAATATCTCGATACTGTTGCCAGCCAGACGCCCAGCGCCAGCAAACACCGCGGCGTAATCGAGCGTGCCGAAATACATCAGCACCAGCGCGATACCAAGCAGGAAACCAAAATCGCCTACGCGATTGACCAGAAACGCCTTGAGGTTGGCGTAGATCGCCGTCGGCCGCGTATACCAAAAGCCGATAAGCAGGTAGGACACCAGACCGACCGCCTCCCAGCCAAAAAACAGCTGGATGAAATTGTTACTCATCACCAGCATCAGCATCGAGAAGGTGAAGAGCGATATGTACGAGAAGAAACGCTGGTAACCGGGGTCGCCGGCCATGTAGCCTATAGTGTAGATATGCACCATCAGTGACACGAAAGACACCACCACCATCATCGTCGCCGACAGCGGATCAATGAGGAAACCGATCTCGAAGCGAATATTGCCCGATACCAGCCAGGTGTAGACCGAACCGTTGAATAGGTTGCCGGCCATCACGTCGCGGTAGACCAGGAACGAGGCAATCAGGCACACCACCATGCCGAGGATGGTTACCCAGTGCGCCGTGCGGCGGCTAATGGCCCAGCCAAACAGCCCGGCGGTGATCGCGCCGGCAAGCGGTGCCAGCGGAACCAGCAGATAGAGTTTTTGCATTGCAGTCATCAGCGCATCATCCCTTCAGCCCGTCGAGGTCTTCGACGTCGATGGTGCGCAGATTGCGGAACAGCACGACCAGGATCGCCAGACCGATCGCTGATTCGGCGGCAGCTACGGTAAGAATGAAGAACACGAAGACCTGCCCCGCCGCATCGCCGAGAAAATGTGAAAAAGCGATGAAGTTCATGTTCACCGCCAGCAGCATTAGTTCGATCGCCATTAGCAGCACGATCACGTTCTTGCGGTTTAGGAAAATGCCGATCACCGAAATCGCGAAAAGGATCGCGCCGAGCACCAGGTATTGAGTCAGGGAAATCATGCCCTGTCCCCTTTTTCCATCTTTTCCGCAGGCATCGACACCATGCGCACCCGGTCCTGGCGGCGCACCAGCACCTGTTGCGCCGGATTAATGTATTTGCCGTGCTTGCGCCGGCGCAGGGTCAGCGCGATGGCCGCGACGATCGCCACCAGCAGAATCACCGCCGCCAGCTCGAAGGGATAAACATAGTCGGTGTATATCAACCGGCCCAGCATCTTGGTATTACTGGTGCCTGCCGGCAGCGGGTCTGGGCGCGGCATTTCATCGAGACCGAACCAGGGGCCAGCCAGCACTAAAACCATTTCAGCCACCAGCAGGAGCGCCACCACCGCCCCCACCGGTAGATAGCTCCAAAAACCTTCGCGCAGCCGCGTGAGGTTGATGTCGAGCATCATCACCACAAATAGGAATAGCACCATCACCGCGCCGACGTAGACCAGGATCAGCGCGATGCCGAGAAATTCTGCCTCGAGCTGGATCCACAGCCCCGCCGATGTGCAGAACGCTAGCACCAGGAACAGCGCGGCATGCACCGGATTGCGCGCGGTGATCACCCGCAGCGCGGCAAACACCAGAACCGCAGCAAAGAAATAGAAAATGAATTCATGGAAAGTGATCATGGCTCAGCGGTAGGCCGCATCGGCGGCACGATCCTTTGCAATCTGTTCTTCGTAAGCATCGCCAATCGCCAGCAGCATCGGTTTGGTGTAGATCAGGTCGCCGCGCTTTTCGCCGTGATATTCGAAAATCCGCGTCTCGACGATCGAATCCACCGGGCAGGACTCCTCGCAGAAACCGCAGAAGATGCACTTGGTCAGATCAATGTCGTAGCGTGTGGTGCGCCGAGTGCCGTCATCGCGCTGCTGCGATTCGATGGTGATCGCCATCGCCGGACACACCGCTTCGCACAGCTTGCAGGCGATGCAGCGTTCTTCGCCGTTGGGATAGCGGCGTAGCGCATGAAGACCACGGAAGCGCGGGCTCTGCGGCGTCTTTTCCTCCGGAAACTGCACTGTGATCTTGCGCGCAAACAGGTAGCGACCGGTCAGCGCCATGCCTTTCAGCAGCTCGAACAGCAGGAAAGTGCTGAAAAAACGATGTATGCGGGCGATCATAAATGGCTCGTCGTCATTTCCACCAGATCCACAGCGAAGTCTGCATCCACGCGCCGAGCACCACGATCCACACCAGTGTCACCGGAATAAATACCTTCCAGCCCAGGCGCATGATCTGGTCATAGCGATAGCGGGGAAAGGTCGCGCGGAACCACAGGAAAGACGACACCACAAAGAATGCCTTCACGATCAGCCAGCCGAAATTCGGCGCACCGAGTAGGCCCCATGACGCCGGAAACGGCGACAGCCAGCCGCCAAGAAACAGGATCGCGGTCAGCATCGAGATCAAAATCATGTTCGCGTATTCGGCTAGGAAAAACACCGCGAAGGTCATGCCCGAGTATTCAACATGGAACCCGGCAACGATTTCCGATTCGCCTTCGGCGACGTCGAACGGCGCGCGGTTAGTCTCGGCCACACCGGAAATCACATAGGTCATGAACAGCGGGAACAGCGGGATCCAGAACCAGCTGAACAGTCCTGCACCGCCCTGTTGCGCCTTGACGATCTCGCCGAGGTTCAGGCTCTGCGCTGCCATCAGCACGCCAACCAGCGCGAAGCCCATAGCGATTTCATACGACACAATCTGCGCCGCTGAACGCAGCGCACCAAGAAAAGCGTATTTCGAGTTCGATGCCCAGCCTGCAATGATCACACCGTAGACGCCGAGCGAAGTCATCGCCAGCAGATAGAGCAGACTGGCGTCGATGTTGGACAGCACCAGTTCCGGCGAAAACGGCACCACCGCCCAGGCTGCCAGCGCCGGCATGATCGCCATGATCGGCGCCAACACGAACAGGAACTTGTTGGCGCCGGAGGGAATAATAATTTCCTTGACTAGCAACTTGAGACCGTCGGCAATCGGCTGCGCCAGGCCGCCGAGCCAGCGGATACCGAAGAACGTGGTGCGATTAGGACCGATACGGATCTGCATGAAGCCGATCATCTTGCGTTCCCAAAGCGTCAGGTAGGCCACGCCTAGCATCAACGGAACAACAATGACCATGATCTTTACCAGCGTCCACACCACCGGCCACAGCGGACCGAGCAGTTCTTGCGGGTAGCTAATCAGCGTGTCAAGCATCAAGCACTCGCTTTCTGCTGCTGCGCGACACGTTCCAGGGTAAGCGGCGCGTACGGTGAACCCAGCTCCGCGGTTTCATGACGCGAAGCCGACAGCCGCACGCAGTCAGCAGGCAATGCGTCATCGATTGCGTATGTCAAAACCGCCTCGCCGCCATCCTGTTTCACGCGCAGGTAATCGCCGTCGCGCAAACCCAGCCGGTCCGCCAGCGCGCGGTTCAGTGTCGCCACGGGTGGCTGCGCATCGCGGGTTTTCTGCAGGCTGGGCGCGCGCCGCGCCAATGCGTCTGCAGCGTAAATGGGAACCTCGGCGATCCTGAACACACCGCCTGCTGCTGCGGTTAGTACACCGGTTGATCCATTTAAATTATTGTTTTTATTGTATATTTCAATCTTTCCGTGGAGCGCTTCGCGCTGCGCATCATCAGCGCCGTCGTGTTCGAATCCCGCGAGGTTCAGCAGGTTGCCAAGCACACGAAGCACCTTCCACGCCGGACGCGTCTCGCCCAACGGCTGCACTACGCCATTGAAAGTCTGCACGCGGCATTCGGTACTGACGAACGTACCCGCAGTTTCGGTAAATGGCGCAATCGGCAGCATCACATGCGCATATTCGGTCGCGCCGTGCTGGAACGGACTCAGTGCGACCACCAGTTCCGCCTGTTTCATGGCGGCAATGGCTGCCCGAGGATTTGCGCAATCGAGCCCAGGCTCGACCCCGAGCAGCAGATAGGCCTTCAGTGGGGATTCGATCATCTGCCGCGCATTCATGCCGGCCGCCTTGCCGGTAGGTACGCAACCCGCAACGTAACCGCCAACGCTGTTCGCCGCCTCGCCAAGGAAACCGAAGGCGCAGCCGAGGATTTCACCCATTGCCTGCGCCAGAGCATGCAGTTCACTGGCCACCGGATGGTGCTGCGCGAAGTTACCTAGGAATACACCCGCCTTCTGGCCTGCAACCATGCTTTCGGCGATGTGTTTTGCATCATCGCTGACGGTAACGCTACCCACAGCTACGCGCACCGCTTCCGGAACTGCAGCATTTTTCAGTTCAGCCGCAGCCTTCACCACCTGCGCCAGCGTCTGCGGCAGCAGGGCCGGTGCGACGACGGCCTTGTTCGCCACGCGCATCAGCAAATCATCATCGGCAGCATGGATCAGGTTAAGTTCTGTTTTTTTCTTCGTTGCCTGGCGCAACCGGTGTGCGAGCAGCGGATGGTCCTTGCGCAGCGTCGAACCGATCACCAGTACACGGTCGAGTTGCGCGAAATCGGCGATCGACAGACCCAGCCACGGAACACCGGCGAGTTTGCCGTCACTGCTGAAATCAGTCTGGTGCAGACGGAAATCGACGTTGCCCGAACCGAATCCGCGCAGCAGCTTCTGCAACAGGTGCATTTCCTCCAGTGTCTGCTGCGGCGTCGCCAATGCGCCGATCGAACCCGCGCCGTACGCTGCCTTGATGCGCTTGAGTTCGGCCGCAACGAATTTCAGCGCGACCTGCCAATCAACCGTCTGCCAAACGCCGTTCGTTTTCAGCATCGGCTTAGCCAGCCGCTGCTCCGAATTCAGTGCCTCGTAAGAAAAGCGGTCCTTGTCCGACAGCCAGCATTCGTTGACCGCCTCATTCTCGCGCGGCAGCGCACGCATCACGCGGTTCTGCTTGACCTGGAGCGTCAGGTTAGACCCAAGGCCGCAGTGCGGGCTCACCGAAGGCTTGCGAGTCAGCTCCCAGGTACGGGCGCTGTAACGGAACGGCTTCGAGGTCAGCGCGCCGACAGGACACAGGTCAATGGCGTTGCCCGACAACTCAGAATCGACGGTCTTGCCGACGAAGGTAATGATTTCCGAATGTTCGCCACGGCCGATCATGCCCAGCTCCATGATGCCGGCAATTTCCTGGCCGAAACGCACGCAGCGCGTGCAATGGATGCATCGTGTCATGTCGGTGGAAATCAGGGGGCCGAGGTTTTTGTTGGCCACTACGCGCTTGTCTTCACCGTATTTTGAATCGCTGCTGCCATAACCCACCGCAAGATCCTGCAACTGGCACTCGCCGCCCTGATCGCAGATCGGACAATCGAGCGGATGATTAATCAGCAGGAATTCCATCACGCCCTTTTGCGCATTCACCGCCGCATCCGAATGCGTCCATACTTTCATGCCGTTGGTCACCGGCGTCGCGCAGGCCGGCAGTGGTTTCGGTGCTTTCTCGACCTGCACCAGGCACATCCGGCAGTTGGCGGCAATCGACAGCTTCTTGTGATAACAGAAGTGCGGCACGAAAGTGCCGGCCTGGTTGGCGGCATCCATGATCGTGCTGCCTTCGGACACTTCCATCAGCTTGCCGTCGAGTTCGATTTCGAGCATGGCGGTCCGCTAGTTATAGGGTGCGACCAGGCACTTCTTGTGGTCGATGTGATACTGGAATTCATCGCAGAAATGCTTGATGAAGGCGCGCACCGGCATCGCCGCTGCGTCCCCCAGCGCGCAGATCGTGCGTCCCTGGATGTTGTCGGCGACGCGGTTCAGCTGGTCAAGGTCTTCGGGACGGCCCTTGCCGTGCTCGATGCGTTCGACCATGCGGTAAAGCCAGCCGGTGCCCTCGCGGCAAGGCGTGCACTGGCCGCAGGATTCCTCGTAGTAAAAATATGACAGCCGCAGCAGCGACTTCACCATGCAGCGCGTTTCGTCCATCACGATCACCGCGCCGGAACCGAGCATGGAACCAGCCTTGGCAATCGAGTCGTAGTCCATGTCGGTGGCCATCATGATGTCGGCCGGAAGCACTGGCATCGACGATCCGCCAGGAATGACTGCCTTAAGTTTCTTGC
>JAYOED010000047.1:5503-6210 GCA_038106575.1 Burkholderiales bacterium | reverse complement strand
CGCCGCGCATGCCGCCAGCCATTTCCAGCAGCTTGGGGAACGGCGTTCCCAGCTTCACTTCGAAATTGCCGGGGCGGGCCACATCACCGGACACCGAGAAAATCTTGGTGCCGCCGTTGTTCGGCTTGCCCATGTTGAGAAAAGCTTCGGCGCCGTTGACGATAATCCACGGCACCGCCGCAAAAGTCTCGGTGTTGTTGATTGTGGTCGGCTTACCGTAGAGCCCGTAACTCGCTGGAAAAGGCGGCTTGAAGCGCGGCTGGCCTTTCTTGCCTTCCAGCGATTCAAGCAGCGCGGTTTCCTCGCCGCAGATATAGGCGCCGTAACCGTGATGCGCATGAAGCTGAAACGAGAAATCGCTGCCGAGAATCCTGTCGCCAAGATAGCCTGCGGCACGCGCCTCTTCCAGCGCCTCTTCGAAGCGCTCGTAAACTTCCCATACTTCACCGTGAATGTAGTTGTAGCCCACAGTGATGCCCATTGCATAGCCGCCGATGATCATGCCCTCGATCAGGCTGTGCGGGTTGTAGCGCATGATGTCGCGATCCTTGAATGTACCGGGCTCTCCCTCGTCGGAATTGCAGACCAGGTATTTCTGCCCTGGAAACTGGCGCGGCATGAAACTCCACTTCAGCCCCGTCGGAAAACCGGCGCCACCTCGGCCGCGCAGCGCCGATTTCTTCAGCTCGTTGACGACACTCTCAGGG
>JAYOED010000047.1:0-5475 GCA_038106575.1 Burkholderiales bacterium | reverse complement strand
ATCTTCTTCAGCGCTGCGTAGCCACTCCGCGCCTCGTAGTCCTTGAGTCGCCAGTTGAGACCGGTGACCCCTTTCATGATCAGGGCGTCCGGTCCGAAAATATCTCCGGCAAACGGAGGAATCGGCAAACCCATTATTTAAGATCCTTCAACAGCTGGTCGATCTTTTCCGGACTCATAGCGCACAGCATTTTCTTGTTGTTCTGCAGCAGTACTGGCGCATCGCCACAGGCGCCCATGCACTCGCCTTCCTTCAGCGTGAAGCGACCGTCGGCAGTGGTTTCGTTGAAGCCTATGCCCAGCACTTTCTTCAGGTGCTCCGCGGTCGCAGTCGCGCCCTGCAGCGCGCACGGCAGATTAGTACAGATGGTCAGCTTGTATTTGCCGATCGGTTTCAGGTCATACATGGTGTAGAAAGTCGCCACCTCGTATACCGCCACCGGCGGCATATCCAGGTACTGGGCAACAAAATCCATGGTCTCGGTCGACAGCCAGCCTTTTTCGTCCTGGGCGATAGTCAGAGCCGCCATCACCGCCGAATCCTTGCGGTCGGACGGGTACTTGGCGACCGCCATGTCGATTTTCGCCAGCGCGTCCGGAGATAAAATCATTGGCGCGTTCATCGATCGCTCATCTGTCAATTTCCCCGAACACGATGTCCTGGGTGCCAATGATTGCGACGACATCAGCGATCATGTGGCCGCGCGCCATTTCGTCGAGCGCGGCAAGATGGGCAAACCCGGGGGCGCGGATCTTGAGCCGGTACGGCTTGTTGGCGCCGTCAGACACCAGATAGATGCCGAATTCACCCTTGGGATGCTCGACAGCAGCATAGGCTTCGCCCGGTGGCACGTGCATGCCCTCGGTGAACAGCTTGAAATGGTGGATCAGCTCTTCCATGTTGGTTTTCATGGCCACGCGGGACGGCGGCGCCACCTTGTGGCTGTCGGCCATCACCGGTCCGGGATTCTTGCGCAGCCAGTCCACGCACTGCTTGATGATGCTGTTCGACTGGCGCATCTCCTCCATACGCACCAGGTAACGGTCGTAGCAATCACCGTTGACCCCCACCGGCACATCGAATTCCATGCGATCGTAGACTTCGTAGGGCTGTTTCTTGCGCAGATCCCACTCGATGCCGGAGCCGCGCAGCATTGCACCGGTGAATCCCAGTGACAGTGCACGTTCCGGAGATACCACGCCGATACCCACCGTACGCTGTTTCCAGATTCGATTGTCAGTGAGCAGCGTTTCATATTCGTCGACATATGCCGGGAAGCGCCTGGCAAAATCCTCGATGAAATCAAGCAGCGAGCCCTGGCGGTTGTCGTTGAGCGCCTTGATCGCCGCGGCATTGTGAATGCGCGATGCGGTGTATTGCGGCATCGTGTCCGGCAGATCACGGTAGACACCTCCCGGCCGGTAATAGGCCGCGTGCATGCGCGCGCCGGACACCGCCTCGTACATGTCGAACAGGTCCTCGCGCTCGCGAAAGCAGTAGAGAAATATCGTCATCGCGCCGATGTCGAGGCCGTGACAGCCCAGCCAGAGCAGGTGGTTCAGCAGCCGCGTAATCTCATCGAACATGACCCGGATGTACTGCCCTCGCTCCGGCACTTCGATGCCGAGCAGTTTCTCAATGGCCATCACATAGGCATGTTCGTTGGCCATCATCGACACGTAGTCTAGGCGGTCCATATATGGCACCGACTGAATGAAGGTCTTGTGTTCGGCCAGCTTCTCGGTCGCGCGGTGCAGCAGCCCGATATGCGGATCAGCGCGCTCGATCACTTCGCCGTCGAGTTCCAGCACCAGCCGCAGCACGCCGTGCGCCGCAGGATGCTGCGGCCCGAAATTCATAGTGTAGTTCTTGATTTCCGCCATATCAGCCCTTGCGGAATCCTTCGGAATCTGCGTAATTTTCTTCGCGCACGATGCGCGGAGTGATCACACGCGGCTCTATGGTGACCGGCTGGTAAATGACGCGCTTCTGTTCAGGGTCGTAGCGCATCTCGACGTTGCCTGACAGAGGGAAATCCTTGCGGAACGGATGGCCAACGAATCCGTAATCGGTCAGCAGCCGGCGCAGGTCCGGATGTCCAGTAAACATGATGCCGTAAAGGTCGAAGGCCTCGCGTTCGTACCAGTTTGCCGAGGACCACAGCCCGATCACCGAAGGCACGATCGGAAAACCATCGTCGGCCGCGAATACCCGCACCCGGAGACGCAGATTGTGGTGAACGCTCAGCAGGTGATAGACCACGGCGAACCGCGCGCCCTGCCAAGAACCCTCCCCATGACTGCTGTAGTCCATGCCGCAGAGATCGATCAGCTGCTCGAAACGCAGCGAAGGGTCGTCGCGCAGGATCGCACTGGCCTCCAGCAGATGATCGACCTTCACAACCGCGGTAATTTCACCCAGCGCTGTAGTGACGCCGACCATCTTTTCGCCGAGCGCAGTCTGCAGCCCGGCAACCAGATTTTCGAGTCGTGTAGTCATGAACGGACGATGGTGTTGGTCCGCTTGATCTTATTCTGCAGCTGGATGATGCCGTAGAGCAGTGCTTCAGCAGTTGGCGGACAGCCCGGCACATAGATGTCGACCGGGACAATACGATCGCAGCCGCGCACCACCGAGTACGAATAATGATAATAGCCACCCCCGTTGGCGCACGAGCCCATGGAAATCACCCAGCGCGGCTCGGCCATCTGATCGTAGACCTTGCGCAGCGCAGGAGCCATCTTATTGCATAGGGTACCGGCGACGATCATCACGTCTGACTGGCGGGGGCTGGGACGGAATACGATGCCGAAGCGGTCAAGATCGTAGCGGGAAGCACCGGCATGCATCATTTCCACAGCACAGCAGGCCAGGCCGAAAGTCATCGGCCACAGCGAACCGGTACGTGTCCAGTTGACCAGTGCGTCGACAGACGTGGTAATGAACCCCTTGTCGTTTAGGTTTTCGTTGATGGTTTCGATAGCGCCCATGGACAGTCCCGTCAGTTCATTCCCACTCAAGTGCGCCTTTTTTCCATTCATAGGCAAAACCCACAACGAGAATGGTAAGGAAAATCATCATCGAAAAGAAACCGAACAGCCCAATTTCCTCCAGCACCACGGCCCAGGGAAACAGGAAGGCAATCTCGAGGTCGAACAGGATGAAGAGGATCGCGACCAGATAATAGCGGACGTCAAAACGCATGCGCGCATCTTCGAAAGCCTCGAAGCCACATTCGTAGGGTGAGAGTTTCTGCTGGTCAGGTTTGTGGGATCCGACGAAGCGGCTGGCAACCCATCCGGCTGCAACCGGAGCCACACCGAAAGCCAGGCCTACGAAGATGAACATCAAAATCGGAAAATAACCATCCAGCATTTGCCGCTTTCTGCAAAGTTACCCTGCCTCAGTGCGAACTGGCTGCAGGCCGCACCGCATTAACTATGGTGTCGACGGAGAGACTCGAACTCTCACGGCTTGCGCCACCGCCCCCTCAAGACGGCGTGTCTACCAATTCCACCACGTCGACCCGCTGCTTCTACAACCCAAAACGGAAAACCACTTCGTCTGCGCCTGGCCGACGATGATTACTTCGGCGTACCTCCTGCTTTCGCACCGCCAGGGGCTGGAACCGGAACTTCCGATGCCGGTACGGTCGCCGGGGGTGCCGGTATCTGCGCAGGCATCGATGACGCAGGCGCGGAATTGGCCGGCTTGCTCATCAAGCCCTTTTGATCGGCCTTCTTCCCGGAAAACACGGTCAGGCTGATGCTCGACACGAAAAATATCGCCGCAAGAACCGATGTGGTGCGGCTGAGAAAGTTTGCGGAACCCGAGGATCCGAAAAGGCTGCCGGAAGCGCCGCCGCCGAAGGCAGCACCGACATCGGCGCCTTTTCCGTGCTGAATCAGCACCAGACCGATGATGGCCAGCGCCGCAATGACATGTACTACCAGTATCAGAACTTCCATTGATGTTTTATCCCGTTAATGCCGCACTGCCGCGGCGCAAATCGCCGCAAATTCCTTCGCCACCAGTGATGCGCCTCCGATCAATCCACCGTCAATGTCGGGCATCCCGAACAACTGCGCCGCATTCGCGGCCTTGACGCTACCGCCATACACAATCCTCACTTCAGCAGCCACGGCATCATCGGCCCTCGCCAGCACGCCGCGCAGACAAGCATGCACTGCCTGCGCCTCCTCCGGAGTCGCGGTCTTGCCAGTTCCGATCGCCCATACCGGTTCATAGGCAATCACCGCGTTACCCATCGCCGCCGCGCCGCAACGCTGCAAAACCGCTTGCAACTGCCGCTCCACCACGTTTTTGGTGACACCGGCTTCACGCTCTTCCAGACTTTCACCCACGCACAGCACCGGTTTCAAACCCGCCTGCTGCGCCACTGCAAATTTTTCGGCAACAACGCCGTCACTTTCACCGAACAACGCACGACGCTCGGAATGTCCCACGATCACGTAGCTGCAACCCAGGTCCCGCAGCATCGCAGCAGACACGCCACCGGTAAAAGCACCATCTTCGTATTGGCAGACATCCTGCCCCCCCAGCGCCGTCTTGTAACCCTTTAGCGCCTGACCCACCTGCGACAGATGAATGAAAGGCGGACAGACCACACATTCCATGCCGGAGATTGTCGCCAGCGCCGGCAACAAATCCTTCAACAAGACTTCGTTGGAGGCCAGATTGCCGTTCATCTTCCAGTTACCCGCAACGAACTTAACCCGCATTTTCTGTCGGCCTTGACTAAACCTATGAATTCTACTGTTTGCCGACTACCCGGTCAATTTGCAGCTGGTGTTGCTGCAATGCGATAAACGAATGAAAATAATAATATTTTCCTAGTTTCCAGACGTTGGCGCCATGACACAAATTCGCTGAATTACGGCCGGTTTTGGCAGCGTAATCAGCCCGTGCTCATAACCCAGCACTAGCCAGTCATTACTGATTACCTCACGCAGTTCGCCCGGCTTGAGCAGAAAATCCGGATTCCTAGGCCGCCCATATGCTTCGTTACCCACGGCAAAAGTTTCGTAGATCAATACACCACCGGGCAAAACCGATTCAAGCAACCGCGGAAACAAGGGGCGATGCAGATAATTGGTGACCACGACACCGGCATATTGCCGGCCCGTGTAAGGCCACGGCCCGTTTTCAATGTCGGCGCACAAGGCATGCACCCCTCCTACCACGGAAAGCGCTGAAATGCAGTCCGGATCGCTGTCGACGGCATAAACTGGATGGCCGAGATCCGCAAAAAAAAGGGCATGTCGGCCGCTGCCACAGGCCACATCCAGCACCGCACCGGATTCCGGAACCCGCGATGCCCAGCCCCGGACCCAGCCCGAGGGGGCCAACGTATTGTGTTTTTCCTGTTCTGCTGCCAAGCCAAGTTGCCCCGTCAGTCCCTTCGTACATTACACCGGAGTCTAACAATTTCCCTACCCCCCCCCTGTGTATACG
>JAYOED010000046.1:10727-16396 GCA_038106575.1 Burkholderiales bacterium | reverse complement strand
TTGTTGCCGCAACCGCTGCCGAGAGTCATGCCGACACCAAAAAGCAACCCACCGACTAGATAGCGTAGCCAGCCAAAATTCTCGGTTCGATACGGGGGAAATGTTTCACCGGACAGGCTGGCCATCCCGGACGACTCAAGCGTAACAACACCGGTAATTGCTACTGCCATCGCAAGTAGCCATGAACGCATGCGCCCGAAATCACCCATGTTAACCAGGTCCGAGACTGCACCCATCGTGCAGAAGTTGGTCTTATTGACGGTAGCACCGAGCACTATCGCGATCGCAAAGACCGCTCCCAGCATCTGATGGTGAATATTGAATTCCATGTTGTCTCCTTCGCGAACAGTGTAGCGCAGCCGCGGAACTGCGCGGATCAATTGCTTTTATTGCGTTATCGATAACGGGTCGGGTCGGCAACCGCAGCCCGGACAAAACCCTCGCGGCGTAGACGGCAGGAGTCGCAAACGCCACAGGCCCGGCCCGCTTCATCGGCCTGATAACACGATACGGTCAGTGCGTAATCCACACCCAGTGCAGTTCCACGACGGATGATGTCAGCCTTGCTCGAGAGGATGATCGGCACGTGCAGTTTCAGCTTCCTGCCCTCGACAGCACTTTTAGTTGCAAGATTGGCCAGCGCTTCGAAAGCCCACATGTATTCAGGACGGCAATCCGGATAACCCGAATAATCAACGGCATTGGCACCAAAAAATACTTCACTGCTACCGCACACCTCGGCATGTGCCAGCGCCACTGCAAGCATGATGGTATTTCGGGCTGGAACATAGGTCACCGGAATACCGGGTTGCAACCCTTCAACCGGTACCGCAATCGAGTGATCCGTCAGCGCTGAGCCTCCAAGCGTGTCGAGCTCAATGCGTACGATCTTGTGGGTCGCAGCACCCAGCGCCCGTGCCACCCTCGCGGCTGCCTCCAGTTCCGAACGGTGACGCTGGCCATAGTCGATCGACAGGCAATGACACTCATATCCCTCGTCGCGGGCAATGGCCAGCGTGGTCGCGGAATCAAGTCCGCCTGACAGCAATACGACCGCCTTCGGCTTCATCCGTGCTCAGCGCCCGGGTTGCCCGTCCCACAGCAGCTTGTGAAACTGGAGCTGCATGCGTACCGGCAATCGGTCACGCAGTATCCATTCCGCCAGCACGCGTGGTTCCAGCTGGCCGTAGACAGGAGAAAACAGCACCGGACACAGCATATCCAGCTTGCGTTGACGCAGTTGATCGCACGCCCATGCGTAATCGTCTTCGTCGCATAGCACGAACTTGATTTCGTCCCGCCCGGTCAGGTGATCGAGATTGCTCCAAAAGTTGCGTGCAGACTCGCCCGAGCCGGGCGTTTTCAGACAGACCGGTGCGGCTGGTTTCGCCCTGCAGCGAAAAAAAGATCATGGTGACGCGCAAAGAGGCGACGGTTACGGCGAGCGGGGAATTTTCGGTGGCAGCCTGATTCACGCGACCGATGCTAACAGTGCGATGGACATGCCGCCACAGGGTTCAGCGCAGATTGGCGAGCCTACGACGGGCTTTTTCGGCGGCCTCAGAGGAAGGATGGCGGGTCACCAGGCCGTCCATGGTCTTGCGCGCCGACCCGGTATCCCCCGCCTCTAGTTGCGAACTGGCCAGATTGAGCAATGCATCAGGCACCGACATGCTGTCAGGATAAGCCGCAATCAGTTTCTGCTGACTGGCAATGGCGTTCTTGAAATCACGTAGGTTGAAATAAGAATCACCGATCCAGTATTGCGCGCGCGGTGCCAGCGTACTGTTGGGAAACCTGCTTATGAATCCCTGGAACGAGCTGATTGCCCCTTGATAGTCGCCGATGCGACGTTGCCCCTGGGCACGTTCGTAGGCCTCGTTTTCCTGGGCACCGACGGGCCCTGCTGTTGGGGCAGGCTTCGCCTTGCCTGTCCCCGGCGCCGAAGCCGGGGCAGAGGCACCAGGAGCAACAGAGGCACCCGGTTGCTCGAACCGCCTTAAACGCAGGTCGAGATCGACATACATGTCGCGTTGCCGCTTGGAAACATTCTCGATGTTGTGACCAAGTACTTCGATCTGTCCGCGCAATGCGCGGATTTCCTCACGCAGCTTTTCGATGTCCCCGGCGATAAATAAAACGGGCTGTGATTTGGCGCTCTCCTCGACCTTGCCCATCCGCTCGTTGATGGCATCGGTCTGGCGGCGCAGTTCTTCGACACGCTTCTGCTGCTCGGCAATCTGGGCTCGCGCGTCTTCGTCGTCAAACAATCCCGCAGCAGAAGGAGCAGAAAATGAAACTGCGTATAGCGCGAAAAGACCAACAACCGCCCACAAAAAGTGATGCGTCATCCTGTATTTCAGTCGTTGGGATAGACGATGTCAGCCCGGCGGTTTTCGGACCAGCTTTTTTCGTCACGGCCGGCTGCCCGCGGTTTTTCCTCGCCGAAACTGACGGTTTCAATCTGACCGGATTGCGCGCCCAGCAACATCATGGCCTGCTTCACCGCGTCGGCACGACGCTGACCCAGTGCCAGGTTGTATTCGCGGCTGCCGCGCTCATCGGCATTGCCCTGGATGGTTACTTTCTGACCGCGGTTCTGCTGCAGGTAGCGTGCATGCGCCGAAACCAGCGGCTTGAACTCGTCCTTGACAACATTACTGTCGAGTTCGAAATAGACACTGCGCTTGGACAGGATGTTCGAAGGGTCCTTCAGCGGATTACCCGACATGGTTTTTGGTTCCAGAGGCGTAGTGGTCGGGCCGCCGGCCTGTGCCGGGGGTTTCTGCTGTTGCGTCGAGGTACCGCCACTGCGATCCTCGACAGCCGCACCTTCCTGCTCCTTGGTGGGTGTGCTGCTGCAGGCGGCCAATATCACCGTTGCCGCCAATCCCAGAATAATTCGTTTCATGTCAGCTCCTTGTCGATGAATATGGATGCCGGTCATCATTTATTTACCACGGGACTCCACGCGGGTTCACGCGCATCACCGATATCGGCGGTGAAACGCTGCCGGATGCGACCGTCGCTGGAAACGGCGGCCAATATACCACGCCCCCCCACTTCGGTCGCGTAGAGTATAAGCTTGCTGTTGGGCGCAAAGCTCGGCGATTCGTCGATGCCTCCATCAGTCAGCACCTGCACCTGCCGAGTCGCAAAATCCTGAACCGCCACATTGAACCGCCCCCTGCTGCGCTGGATGAAGGTAAAACTCTTGCCGTCCGGACTGTGCCGCGGCGAAACGTTGTAGTTACCTTCGAAGGTCACGCGCTGGGCGGGTCCACCGCCGACAGCGATCCGGTAAATCTGCGGCCCGCCCCCGCGATCCGACGTGAACAGGATCGACTGACCGTCCGGTGAAAAGTTAGCCTCGGTATCGATCGCGTTACTGTTGGTCAACCGCACCGGATCGCCCTTGCCGTCGGCGTTCATTAGGTAGAGTTGGGAGCCGCCGTTAAGCGTCAGGGTAACTGCCAGCCTGCGGCCATCACGAGACCAGGCCGGTGCGCTGTTGCTGCCGAAAAAAGCGGCCACCTGTTGACGACTTCCGGTGGTCAGCGACTGCACGTAGACGATCGGTTTTTTTCGTTCGAAAGACACGTAGGCCAGCCGCGTGCCGTCAGGCGACCAGGCCGGTGAAATAATCGGTTCATTCGAACTGAGCACGCTCTGCGCGCCATAGCCGTCGGTATCGGCCACGTGCAGCTCATAGCGCGGACCGCGCTTGACCACGTAGGCGATGCGCGTCGCGAATACACCGGTATCGCCAGTGAGTTTTTCATAGATGACGTCCGCAATCTTGTGTGCGGTCAGCCGCAGCTGGTTCTCAGTCGCAAAATAGACGAAACCGGCAATCTGCTTCTGGGTGACAGCATCCATGACGCGAAAGCGGATGTCATAACGGCCATCCGTCGCCTTGCTGACCGAGCCGATCACCACAGTCTCGGCGCCGCGGGCACGCCATTGCGCAAAATTGAGCTGCTCGGGCTCATGCGGAACAGGGTTGATACCGCCAGGATCAATGGTACGAAAAAGGCCACTGCGTGCCAGATCGGCAGCGATCACCGGCGTGATGCGCTGGGCCAGCCCTTCTTCGGCGCGAAACGGCACGATCGCCACCGGAACCTGGTTGGCCCCGGCACCGACGATTTCGATGGTCAGCGATGCACCGGCAATTCCTGCGGAAAACAGCCACGCCATCACCAGCGGATACAGCAAGCGGATCATCAAGGTGTATATTTTTTCACGACAGGAATGCATTTTCGTGTTTTCTTTATCGTGATTACTCTTTGGGGCGGAATACCAGATTAAGTTCCCGGAACTGGCGCATCAATGCAGGATCCGGCGGCAGCGGCAGTGGCTGGGCCTTGAGAATCGCTCGTTCGACCGCGCTGTCATAGGCTGGAATGCTGTTCGCCGAACGCTTGAGCTTCGCACCAAGCACTTCACCGCCGGGCAACATCACCACCTCGAACTCAACCCGGGCGTTATCGCTAACATTGGGCGGCAGCACGATTAAACGGCGGACTTTCTCGACGATGCGCCGCTTGTATTCGTCAACGATCTTGGTCTGCGCGGCAGCTTGCTGCGCAGCCAGTGCCTCGCGCGCTTTCTGCTGCTCCGCGGCAACCCGTTTTGCTTCCGCCTCTGCGGCCTGTTTCTGCTTCAATACCTCAGCTTCAGCGCGGCGCTTCTTCTCCGCTGCTTCCGCGCGCACCTTCTCAAGCGCGCGTTTTTTCTCGGCTGCCGCGGCCTGCGCCTTCAACTTGCGCTCCTTCTGCAGCTTTTCCTTCAGCGCGATATCGGGTTTGACCACCGGCTCCGGTTTTGGCGGCGGCTTGGCCTCGACCTTGGGTGCCGGCGGAGGCTGTTCCGGTTTTACCGCCGGGGGAGGCGGCGGCTCGGGCTTGGAGAGCGCCAGAGGAGGCAGATCACGCCACAGATCAACGATCGCTGCGGTATCGACCTGTTTCTGCTGCCAGCTCATGCCGAATACCAACAGCACCAAAAACATCACGTGCATCGCGAAAGCCAGCGCACCGGCCAGGGCCTGATCGCGGGACTGGATCGCCGCTGTTGCCATCAGTTGCGCGGTCGCGCCAGCAGGCCGACCTTCTGCACGTTGTTCTGCTGTAG
This sequence comes from Burkholderiales bacterium, assembly GCA_038106575.1. Classification (GTDB taxonomy): domain Bacteria; phylum Pseudomonadota; class Gammaproteobacteria; order Burkholderiales; family SG8-41. Next base: position 11,260 of record JAYOED010000046.1, on the reverse strand, counting down.
CATGTCCATGACTTCCAGCACCGCCTCGTAACGCACCTCCTTGTCGGCGGCGATCACCACCGCCTGCTCGGGATTGCGCTTCTGCTTATCGCGCACTGCGGACAACAGCTCGTCCCGGGTCACTTTGCGCTCGGTGGCGCCCTGATCGCGGTCGCGTAGCGACAGCAGCCCGTTCTTATCGATCGCAACCTCCAGTGGTGCCGCCGGCGGATTCGAGGTCTTTCCCACCGAAGGCAGCTCGACCTGGCCGGGATTGATCAGCGGTGCGGTAACCATGAAGATCACCAGCAGCACCAGCATCACGTCGATGTAGGGAACGACGTTGATCTGGTTCATCAGGCGGTGGCCGCTGCGCTTTTCGATCAGCATCTAGGAAACCATTGAATTCAGTTAACCTGCCGCTGCAGGATGTTGGAAAACTCTTCGGTGAAGGAATCGAAGCGGATTGCCAGCCGGCTCACGTCTCCGGCAAAGCGGTTGTAGGCCACCACAGCCGGAATCGCCGCAAACAGGCCGATCGCAGTGGCAATCAG
>JAYOED010000046.1:8637-10717 GCA_038106575.1 Burkholderiales bacterium | reverse complement strand
CCAGCGTCGCCTGCGCAACGTTGGCCAGGCCGCGGAACGCATTCATGATGCCCCACACCGTACCCAGCAGGCCGATGTAGGGACTGACCGAACCCACCGACGCCAGGAATGCCAGCGAGGATTCGAGCTTGTCCATCTCGCGCTGGTAGGTTGCGCGCATTGCCCGGCGCGTGCTGTCCATCAACGCGCCGACATCGGTGCCAGGATCACGGCGGTGCTTGGTGAATTCGCGGAATCCCGACTCGAAGATGCGCTCCAGGCTCCCGGCCGACTCGCGCGCATTGACTGCCCGCTGGAACAATTCGTTGAGATCGGCGCCGCTCCAGAACTGGCGCTCGAATTCGGCGGTCAGGGTGGCTGCACGGCGCAGCGTAAACACCTTGAGGAATATGTAATACCAGGAAAACAGCGACGCCAGCGTCAGTATGGCCATCACCAGCTGCACCGGCACACTTGCGCCGGTGATCAGGCTGAGTACCGACATGTCATAAGTAAGTGTTGCGTTCACTTTACAGTTCCCGTTGTTATGCGCAATTCCTGCGGAATACGTACCGGCCGGAAGTTGTCGGTGCTCACGCATACGACATCGACCGTCGCCCGCACACGCTCCTCTCCTCCATGCCGCACACTCTGCAGAAAACGGATGCGGCTGCCGCCGACGTTATCCACTTCCACGCTCACCTGCAAGCTGTCGTTGAACCGCGACGGCTTGAGAAATTCAATCTGCACTGCCCGTACCACGAACAGCACGTGCCGGGCTTCCGCCATCTCTGGTTGTTCCCAGCCGCGCGCGCGCAGCCACTCGGTGCGGGCACGCTCCATGAACCGCAGGTAGTTGGCGTAGAACACAACGCCGCCGGCATCGGTATCTTCGTAATAAACACGCACCGGCCACAGAAAGGGTTTGGCAGCAGGTAAATCATCATAGCGAAGCGGGATCAGGCGAGCGGGTTTGCTCCGGGTATTGTTCAATTTTATCAATTAAAACAAATATTTATTAAAATACCTGCCATCGGGAGCCTTACGTATTCCAGAGATCACCGCCGCCGGCCTGGGTAGGCACTGCAAGACCGAAATGTCGATAGGACAGCGCGGTAGCCACCCGCCCGCGCAAGGTGCGCTGCAGATAACCCTGCTGAATCAGATAAGGTTCGAGCACATCCTCGATGGTGTCGCGCTCCTCGCCGATGGCCGCCGCGAGATTCTCGACACCGACCGGACCGCCGGAGAACTTGTCGATCACCGCGCGCAGCAGCTTGCGGTCCATGACGTCGAGGCCTACCGGATCGACGTCGAGCATTTTCAGAGCGGCATCGGCGACCTCACGGGTGACATACCCCGCTGCGCGCACCTGGGCATAATCGCGCACCCGTCGCAGCAGGCGATTGGAAATGCGCGGCGTGCCGCGAGAGCGTCCTGCCACTTCGCGGGCGCCATCGGAGTCGATACCCACCTCGAGCAGGCGTGCCGAGCGCTCGACGATGCGCTTCAGTTCATCAGCCGTATAGAACTCCAGCCGGGCTACGATGCCGAAGCGGTCACGCAGCGGATTGGTCAGCATGCCGGCGCGTGTCGTTGCACCGACCAGTGTGAATGGCGGCAAATCGAGCTTGACCGAGCGCGCCGCGGGTCCTTCGCCGATCATGATGTCTATCTGGAAATCTTCCAGCGCCGGATAAAGTATCTCCTCGACCACCGGTGACAGGCGGTGAATTTCGTCGATGAACAGTACGTCGTTGGGTTCGAGGTTGGTCAGCATCGCCGCGAGATCTCCTGCGCGCTCAAGAACCGGACCCGAGGTGTGGCGTAGGTTGACGCCCATCTCGCGGGCAATGATATGCGCCAGCGTGGTCTTGCCGAGACCCGGCGGCCCGAACAGCAACACGTGATCCAACGCCTCGTTGCGCCGGCGTGCCGCCTCGATAAAAATCGACAACTGACCGCGGACTGTTTCCTGCCCGACATATTCGTCTAGCGCTTTCGGGCGCAGTGCACGCTCGATGGCTTCTTCCTGGGAAGAAGCCGCGGCAGGTGATATCAGGCGGTCGGTTTCGATCATGTAATGTGCGCCGTCATGCCT
>JAYOED010000046.1:2348-8627 GCA_038106575.1 Burkholderiales bacterium | reverse complement strand
ATGCTGGGTAGTCTGTGGCCCTTTGGCCGGCCCGGCGATGGCCTGGCGCAGGCTATTGAGTACGCGGTTGTAGCGGCCGACCGGTTGGCCGATCACCAGCTCGCGGCAGCGTTCGAGTGCCTGACGGATGCCTTCGGTCACGGACACTCCAGCGGCAAGCTGCGCTACAGCCCAGTTCACTTCCTTGTCATTGTAGCCAAGCGCACTGAGCGCGTTGACGACATCGCTGCCGTTGCGGGCATCTGCAGGCCCTGCCGGCGATACCCCCGACTTCGGCAGGCGGTCTCTCATTTCAAGCAGCAGGCGTTCCGCGGTTTTCTTGCCGATTCCCGGTATTCGGGTCAGCCTAGCACCATCCTGCACAAGTACTGCCTCGTGCAGCTCGGCCACTGACAGTCCAGAGAGCACCGAGAGCGCTGTGCGCGCCCCGACGCCGGTAATGCGGATCAGCTGGCGAAACATCGTGCGTTCCGCCTCGGTTGCAAACCCGAACAGCAAATGTGCGTCTTCGCGAACGGCCAGATGGGTAAACAGCGACACATCGGCACCGGTCGCAGGCAGCTGGTAGAGGGTACTCATCGGTACGTCGAGTTCGTAGCCGATGCCGTTCACGTCCACAGTGATCTGCGGCGGCTGTTTGCTCAATAAACGTCCGGTTATGCGCCCGATCATTTTTTAATGTAGGCTGCCTGCATGGCAATTGCATCAAGGCAAATTGCCGGTCCATCTACCATTGTATCAACAGACTCGCCGCCGCACCTTGTCGGTATTGCCCGGGAAACGGCAACGCGAACCAAGTCGTAGGACGCACCCAGCAGAACCCGTATCACCGCAGCCGCCCTCCGCGGCGGCGGCGACCCGCGCCCACTCCGCCGTAACCCCGTCCGCCATGTGCATGGCAGATCGCGCAAGCCAGTGCATCGGCAGCATCCGGGCTCGGATCACCAGGCAACTTCAGCAGCCGCCGTACCATCGCCTGAACCTGCCCCTTGTTCGCCTTTCCGGAGCCGACGACTGCCTGCTTAACCTGCAATGCGGTATACTCAAAAACTGGCAATGCGCTAGATACCGCAGCACAAATGGCTGCACCACGGGCCTGTCCCAGCAGCAGTGTAGATTGCGGATTGACGTTCACGAAAACCTGCTCGACGGCAACGCATTGCGGTTGGTAAGTCGCGATCACTTCCTGCAGACCTTCCAACAAAACCTTGAGTCGCAGCGGCAATTCCCCTCCCCCGCTGCGAATGCACCCGCTGGTGATGTAGGTCAGGTGCGGACCGGTCTGTTCAATGACACCGAAACCGGTGATCCTCAATCCGGGATCAATGCCGAGAATACGCAGCGTGGTTGCCGCGCTCAAGCGGGCTCGTCAAGAATTGCAGTGGTGTAAACATCCTGCACGTCGTCGACGGCTTCCAGTGAGTCCAGGAGTTTCTGCATGCGCGTGGCATCATCGCCGGTGAGCGCATTTTCAGTGGTCGGTTTCATGGTTACCTCTGCCAGTTCCGGCTTGAACCCGCCCTTTTCCAAGGCGGCTCGCACGGCCGAAAAATCTCCCGGAGGCGTAATGACCTCTATGCTGCCGTCCTCATGCGTTTCGACGTCCTCGGCACCGGCATCGATCGCGGCCTCCATCAGCTTGTCCTCGTCGGTGCCAGGCGCAAACACCATCTGTCCGCAATGCCTGAACAGGAATGCCACCGAGCCATCTGTCCCCAGGTTTCCGCCGTATTTGGTGAATGCATGGCGCACGTCAGCGACGGTGCGGGTACGGTTGTCGGTCATGCAGTCGACCATTACCGCTGCGCCGCCGATGCCGTAACCTTCGTAGCGGATTTCCTCATAGCTCACCCCCTCAAGATCACCGGTGCCACGCTTGATCGCGCGCTCGACGTTGTCCTTGGGCATGTTGTTGTCATAGGCTTTATCCATCGCCAGCCGCAAGCGTGGATTGCTGGCAGGATCCCCGCCACCCATGCGAGCCGCAACCGTGATTTCCTTGATCAGGCGGGTGAATATCTTGCCGCGCTTGGCGTCCTGGCGGCCCTTGCGGTGCTGGATGTTGGCCCACTTCGAATGTCCAGCCATGTGTTCCTGATAACCCGTTAAAATTGCTTAAATTTTAACATAGCGATCTGCGTAATCACTCATGCCCGCTCCCTTACTTATCGCAAAATCAACCGAGGAATTGCTGCTGTTACCAGGGCTTGCCAACCGCCATGGCCTGATCGCCGGAGCAACCGGTACCGGCAAGACCGTCACTCTCCAGCGCATCGCCGAAGAATTTTCAAAAATCGGCGTGCCGGTATTCATGGCCGACGTCAAGGGCGATCTCCAAGGCGGCTCGACCGGCCCGCGAGGCGGACGCCGGGAGGGCATGGTCGAAATGGCCGCCAACAGTGCAGCCTGTGCCATCGGCTCGCAGGTTGGTCGTAAAATCATCCACGGCGTCCTCGGCTCCTTATTCGGCGGCAAGCGTCGACGCTAGTGACAGCAGAACAATCCCGCAACACTCAAATCGGCGTCCTCTGCGTTCTGGTCAGCGCCATTGCTTTCTCCGGGAAGCCGGTTCTGGTCAAAGCCGCATACCAATACGGGGTCGATACCACAACGCTACTGGCGTTGCGCATGCTGTTCGCGGCCCCGTTGTTCGCGATCATGGCCTGGTGGGCGGGACGCCCCGACACAGTCATCACCAGAGGGGAAGTTCTGTCGGTTATCGCTCTGGGCTTTGTGGGTTACTACCTTGGCAGCTTCCTTGATCTGGCAGGACTGCAATACATCTCAGCCGGATTGGGCCGGCTGATACTCTACCTCTATCCGACGCTGGTGCTGCTGATGTCCGCGCTGTTCCTGAAACAGCCGATGCGCGCCATCCAGTTTTTTTCAATGGGCCTGTCCTACTCCGGTATCGCCCTGGTATTCGGTGCTGAAGCGCGGCTGGGCGAAGATCTTGCGCTGACCTCATGGGGCGCCGCGCTGGTATTTGCCAGCGCGATTGCCTATGCGACCTATCTTGTGGCAGGCAGCCGCCTCGTACACCGGTTAGGTTCCATGCGATTTTCGGCCTACGCTTCTCTGATCGCCACCGGGTTCGTGCTGGCACATTTTTTTGCGATACGTCCGGCGGCAGCTCTGGCGGTCAACACCAATGTCTATGCATTGGTCGCAGTGCTGTCGACGTTTTCCACTGTGCTCCCGCTGTGGCTGATGGCTGAAGGCCTCAAAAGAGTGGGCGCCAATCAGGCAGCGCTGGTGGGCTGTATCGGCCCGCTGGCGACCATGGCCTTTGGATGGGCATTCCTGGGTGAGACAATGACGCTGGTCCAGCTGGCAGGTGCTGCGCTGGTACTCGCCGGGGTACTGCTGATAAGCCTGAAAACTTCAACGCACTGATTGCAGGGCGTATCACCGAACGCGGGACACGACGTTCGGCCTATCGCAACGATCAACATAACGAACCCCCGGCGGCAGCGATTCAGCGCAGGCCAGCAATGGTTCGACGTGGGTATGGCGGTATTTGATCGCAAACTCGCGCGCCGTGTTTCCATGGTGGACCCGCACCAGCGGATCGGCACCGGCACGCAGCAGGGTGCGCACAATTTCCCGATGCCCCTGAATAGCGCCCATCATCAGCGGTGTATTGACATAGGCGATGCGGTTCAGTGCGTCTGCGTCCAGCCTTGCGCCGCGTTCAATCAGATAGCGCAACGCCCGCTGACGATTGTTGAACGCAGCATAAGCCAGTGGCGTGTAGTTATTGGGTTCGTTCTCGATCTGGGCGCCGGCTTCCACCAGAATACGGATGGCTTCGTCGTGACGGTCTGCCGATGATGACCCGCTGTCGCCTTCGCGGAAATAGGATGCCAACATCAGCGGCGTTTCACTGACCGGGGTGCGGGTGTTGACATCCGCCTTCATTGAAATGAGATAGCGCATCACATCCACGGATCCGGCACGGGCCGCCAGCGCAAGCAGCGGTGCCCCCTTGGAATATCCGGGCGCGGAAATGCGTTGGTCGGGGCTGACGCCGCGTCCGACTGCTGCCTTTACGGCGCCAACATCGTCAAGCGCGATCGCGTTCAGCAGTGAATCGGCGTCGCCTGCGGTATAGCTGCCGCCAGGACCGACGCATCCGGCGAAAGCAGAGAAAGCCGTTGCAATGAAGAGTGTGCGTAATCTGGACAGTCCGCGCATAACTTCCTCCTCACCGCTGGTCTAATAACCACGCAGAGTATAGACCCGGATGCGGCGACAAAAAAGTCCTGGCGCAGTAATTCCTGCTGTTTTACGGTTCCTAGACATTGAAGCGAAAATGCATGATATCGCCGTCGCGGACGACGTAGTCCTTGCCCTCGAGCCGCATTTTCCCGGCTTCCTTGGCTCCCTGCTCGCCCTTGCTGGCCACGTAATCATCGTAGGCAATCACTTCGGCGCGGATGAATCCTTTTTCGAAATCGGTATGAATCACCGCGGCGGCACGCGGCGCAGTGTCCCCTTTATGAATGGTCCATGCCCGTACTTCCTTAGGGCCAGCGGTGAAATACGTTTGCAGCCCTAGCAGGGAATATCCGGCACTGATCACTCGGTTGAGGCCTGGCTCTGCCATGCCCATGTCCACCAGAAACACCGCCTTATCCTCGTCGGACATGTCGGCAATTTCGGCCTCGATGGCGGCGCATACAGCCACCACCGGCGCTTTCTCGCGCGCCGCAAGGGCGTGCACGGCTTCCAGGTGCGGATTATTGTCAAATCCACCTTCACGCACATTGGCAACATACATCGTCGGCTTGGCGGTGATCAGAAACAGCGGTTTGAGCACTGCCCGTTCCTCCTCGTACAGGTCGAGCGCCCGAACCGGCTTGACCTCGTTCAGGGCATCACGGCATTTTTCCAGCGCCGCAACCAGGCGCTGCGCTTCCTTGTCGCCGCCGGCGCGGGCAGCCTTCCCCGATTTAGCAAGGTGACGTTCGACTGCGGCAAGATCAGCCAGGGCCAGCTCGGTGTTGATGGTTTCGATGTCTGCCAGCGGATCAATCTTGCCCGCCACGTGCACGACGTTTTCGTCTTCGAAGCAGCGCACGACATGCGCCACGGCATCGGTTTCCCGGATGTTGGCGAGAAACTGGTTGCCAAGACCTTCGCCCTTGGATGCGCCAGCGACCAGTCCGGCGATATCTACGAATTCCACCACGGCGGGCACCGTTTTCTCGGGCTTGGCAATGGCTGCAAGCGCATTCAGGCGCGAATCCGGCACCTCGACAATGCCGACATTTGGCTCGATGGTACAGAACGGATAGTTTTCGGCGGCAATCCCCGCCTTGGTGAGAGCGTTGAACAGAGTGGACTTGCCGACATTGGGCAGGCCGACGATGCCGCATTTCAATGACATGGCGTGTTAACCGTAAAAGGCTGATCTTAAAAAGAAATGGCAAGCCGCTCCGGCGCTGCAGCTCATCCACCTTCTCCCGCTGAATTGGTGTGCAACCGCAGCATTGCCGCCTGCAGGTCGTGTGCTGCGATCAGCGGCCAGATATCGGCAGCCCGCGCCAGTTCACGCTCGATCGCGCGACGTTCCTCCGCACGCGGTGCATGCAACACGTAATCCACCACTTCCTGCTCGCTGTTCGCCAGCTCGCGGGGGTGACCGATGCCGATGCGCAACCGCCAGTAGTCCGGCGTGCCGAGGCGTGCCGTCACACTGCGCACGCCGTTGCCGGAAGCACTGCCGCCGAATTTCAGCCTGACCGTGCCCGGCGCAAGATCCAGCTCGTCGTGCGCAATCAGGATATCGGCAGCAGCGATCTTGAAGAAGTCAGCCAGCGCTCCAACCGCCCGCCCCGACTCGTTCATGTATGTTGCCGGTTTCAGCAGCCAGATACCACCGCCCTCGGCGCCAGGCGCAGAAATTTTCGCGACTTCTCCGTGATACCGCGCTTCATGGCGCCAAGCAGCCCCCGCAGCATGGGCTAACGCATCGATCCACCAAAACCCTGCGTTGTGGCGTGTGGCCTCATACTTTTTACCCGGATTTCCCAGACCGGCGACCAGTTTCATAGTTGGACATTACCTGCCGATCGAAGCTGCCTGCGCATATTGATATTATAACCAATTGTTTTTATTGAGCTATTAAAAAGAAACGCCCGCCTGAAAATTTCCGGGCGGGCGTAGCCGGGTCGCGCCGGGCCAAAGCGGCCGGCGCCCCCCCCGACTTTTTTTGTGGGTGGGTTTTTTTCGGGTGGGGTTTTTTGGCCCCCCCCCGGGGGGCGGACGGTGGGG
>JAYOED010000046.1:0-2338 GCA_038106575.1 Burkholderiales bacterium | reverse complement strand
CCAAAGCGGCCGGCGCACCCCATTACTTTTTCTCTGCTGGCTTTTTGTCGGCCACCGCAGGTGCTGCTGCCGTTGCGCCGGCAGCAGCAGCCTCGAGGGCCTGGCCGGTGATCTCGGTGACCGGAGCCGTAACCTCTTCCTCCACTGCAACTTCCCTTGGCACCTGGACTGTCACCACCGCCGGGTCATCAGTTTTCAGCTTGGCCAGCGGCTCAACACCAGCCGGCAATTTCAGCTCGGAAACGTGAATCGAATGGCCAAGTTCGAGATCCTTGAGGTCGACCTCAATGAATTCGGGAAGCTGATCCGGCAAACAATGGATTTCGAGCTCGTTGATGATATGCTGGATGACGCCCTTGCCCAGCTTCACCCCGGGGGAAATCTCAGCATTCAGGAAGTGCAAAGGCACCGCCATGTGGATTTTCTTTTTCGGATCAACACGCTGAAAATCGACATGTTGTACTTGCTCCTTCCAGGGGTGCATCTGGAAGTCGCGCAGCAGCACGCGGTCTTTATGACCCTCGACGTTCAAGTCAAGAATCGAGGAATGGAAAGCCTCAAGCTTAAGATGGCGCAGCAGCGCCTTGTGGTCAAACTCCACCGATTGCGCATCCTTGCCAGCACCGTAAACGACACCGGGGACACGCCCCGTCGCGCGCAGGCGGCGGCTCGCACCTTTGCCCTCTTTCGTGCGCGAAAACGCATTAACCTCGATCTTCATTTCACACTCTCCAGTAATTGCAGGAAGTCCGCGACCAGACTTTTCCCGCGTTAAATGGAAACCAGGAAATCCAGTTTCCGCCAAAACTATTCGACAAACAGCGAACTCACCGAATCCTCGGCGCTAATACGCCGCATGGTTTCCGCCACCAGACCCGATACCGTCAGTACGCGGATTTTCTTGCACTGGCGTGCCACTTCGGTAAGCGGAATGGTGTCGGTGACAACGATTTCATCAAGCGCGGAATTGCTGATGCGTTCGACTGCGGGCCCCGACAGCACCGCGTGCGTGCAATATGCAAGCACTTTTTCGGCACCCTGTTTTTTCAGTGCTACGGCCGCTTCGCAAAGCGTATTCGCGGTGTCGACCATGTCATCGACGATCACACAAGTGCGGCCCGCCACCTCGCCGATAATGTTCATCACAGTGGCCACGTTGGGCCGTGGCCGGCGTTTGTCGATAATGGCGAGGTCAGCCTCGAGCCGCTTTGCCAGAGCCCGTGCACGCACCACACCGCCGACGTCCGGCGATACTACTACCAGCTGCTTAAAATCGTGTTTCCAGATGTCACCCAGCAATATGGGGCCGGAATAAATGTTGTCCACCGGAATGTCGAAAAAACCCTGGATCTGTTCCGAGTGCAGATCCATTGTCAGCACCCGGTCGACACCGACGCTGGTCATCATATTCGCCACCACCTTAGCGGTGATCGGTACTCGCGCCGAACTTGGCCGTCGGTCCTGGCGGGCGTATCCCATGTAGGGAATGGCAGCGGTTACACGTCCTGCCGACGCCCTTTTCAGCGCGTCGACCATCACCAGCAATTCCATCAGGTTGTCGTTGGTCGGCACGCAGATCGATTGCAGGACGAATACGTCCTTACCGCGAACGTTTTCAAGAATTTCGACCATCACCTCGCCGTCGCTGAAGCGACCGACTTTAGCGCGGCCGATGTGTATGTCGAGATGGCCCACCACTGCCTCCGCCAGCCGCGGATTGGCATTGCCGGTAAACACCATCATCCTGTCTAACGCCACCACATTCCCTCCGATCCAAAACCGAACTCCGCCGCGACCAGATGGCTGGGGAGGAAGGATTCGAACCTTCGCATGCCGGAATCAAAATCCGGTGCCTTAACCAGCTTGGCGACTCCCCAACCGAAACTGCTAGAGCGCTCAACCTCTACTGACCGTCACCCGTCCTGATCGCCAGCGAGCCCATGCAACGGGTGCACATCAAGACCGCGAGCCACAAAACCGCGCATCTCCGGCTGACAAGCCGCCAAAGCGCGTCTTGCAGCAGCCTCATCGGCAAATTCCGCGAATACACAGGCGCCCGATCCGGTCATCTGCGCCGCACCCTGTGTTTTCAGCTGGTCCAGATGCCGGGCCACTTCCGGATACAGCCGGCAAACTACTGGCTCCAGATCATTGCCCCTGAGCATAGAAAAGCCTTGTATTTTAATCTTTTCTGAGTCCCGTTTCAATTCAGAATGCCGGAAAATCCCGGATGTGGAGACCGTTACTGGGGGTACAAGGACTAGATACCAGGCCAAGGGCAGGCTCAGGGGCGTCAAAACTTCCCCGATCCCTACCGCTAACGCAGTACGGCCATATA
>JAYOED010000045.1:10612-17178 GCA_038106575.1 Burkholderiales bacterium | reverse complement strand
CTTGCGCAGGCTCAAGCGGACCAGATCGCCTCCGACCGTGCTGATTTCAGCGTGAAAGAGATTCGTTTCAACCTTGATAATCCCGCCGCGGACCTCTGTTGAAGCGACAGGCGCCGCCGGGGTGGCTGGTTTCGCGGTCAGTTCAACACTCGGCGCAGGGGGAACACCGGCAGCCGGAACGGCTGGTGTTGCCCCGGTTGCCGGCACAGCAGGGACGTCTGCAGCAGTAGTTACCGCAACCTGTGGACGCTGATCACGCTGCCAGGCCTCATACAGGAGGAAGACCGACATCGTGAATACGAAAAAAAGAATCAGCCGTTGTGAGTCCATATGCCTTTCAGCAGAACGTTGCGTTCTCCGCTATGCCCGTTCGTCAACCAGAGCTAGCAGCAATTCCTCCAACTCCCTGGTCAAAGCCGCGTTATCGCGGCCCCGGGGACTTACCTTGAGTTGCACCACGACATCCAGAGTTCCAAGTTTCGCGGCCAACCGGCGATGCGTCGTTCTTGCCAGTCGCTTGATGCGGTTACGGTCCACTGCACGGGGGGCGGATTTCTTGCCAACGATCAGTCCCAGACGGGGGATGTCACCTGCATTGGGCAGAGCTTTGGCAAGAAAACATCGGGTACCCGACCGGCGGCCGTTTGCCAACACCGCCTCGAACTGGCTGGCCAAGGTCAGGCGGCCCGAACGCAGGCAGCCGCTGCCGGCTTTGGTCAAACGCTGAGGCGGGCACGCCCTTTTGCGCGGCGCGCACGAATGATAGAGCGGCCGCCGCGCGTTTTCATGCGCACGCGAAACCCGTGGGTCCGCTGGCGTCGCGTTTTGGACGGTTGATAGGTGCGCTTCATAATAACTTGTTCCTGAATGGTCTTTGCGAAACCGGTCATTAGACCCCGGAGATAGGTGAATTGTCAATCTTCAGCTTGCAACAAAACACGGCCAAAAACACCTATCGGCTACCCAGCAAACTTTGTGACTAGACGCATTAAAGAGTAAAATCAAAAGTGAATTTTCCGCCTCTTCCTGCCATTAAAGCCTACGCTGCACCTGATAAGGAACGAATGAACGATTTCTGGCAATACTGCCTCGATTTCTTTACCAAAGAGCTCGGGCAACAGCAGTTCGTCACCTGGATACAGCCGCTCCAATGTTCTATCACGGGATCCCTAATTACGATCGTTGCACCCAACCGTTTCGTTCAAAATTGGGTGCGAGACCGTTTTCATGCAAAAATCGTCGATATCGCTAAAAACCGCCTAGGCGACGAAATCTCGGTTGAGCTCGTTATAGCGGAACGTGCACCAGCCCTGCCGGCAATTATCTCCGCCGTGGAACCGGCGGCACAAAAGTCTGCCCCTGCGGTCAGGGACGTGTCCCGACTGAATCCGGTATTTACGTTCGATACATTTGTAACTGGCAAGGCCAATGATTTAGCGCGTGCCGCAGCGCGCCAGGTGGCCGAGAAAGCAGGCGTTGCCTACAACCCGCTGTTCATCTATGGTGGCGTTGGCCTGGGCAAGACCCATCTGATACACGCTATCGGTAATCATCTGCGCAGCCATGCCCCGGAAAGCAAAATTCGCTACATTCATGCCGAACAATACGTATCGGACGTGGTACGCGCCTACCAGCACAAGGCGTTCGACGATTTCAAGCGCTATTACCATTCGCTGGATCTGCTGCTGATTGACGACATCCAGTTCTTCAGTGGAAAGAACCGCACCCAAGAAGAGTTTTTCTACGCCTTTAATGCACTGGTGGAAGCCCATAAGCAGGTCATCATCACCTGCGATACCTATCCCAAGGAAATATCCGGAATCGAAAACCGGCTGATTTCTCGTTTCGGCTGGGGGCTGACCGTCGCCGTCGAACCGCCCGAGCTAGAAATGCGCGTGGCTATTTTGTTGAAGAAAGCGGCAGCAGACGGATTGACACTAGAAGAAAACGTGGCGTTTTTCATTGCCAAACATATCCAGTCCAACATCCGTGAACTGGAAGGCGCCCTGAAGCGGGTTCTTGCTTATTCCCGTTTTACAGGTCAGGCAATTACGGTCGATCTTGGGCGGGAAGCCCTGCGTGACGTATTGGCTTCACAAAACCGTCAAGTCAGTATTGAAAATATCCAGAAAACCGTTGCGGATTATTACAAGATCAAGGTTTCCGAGATGTATTCAAAAAAACGTACGCGCAATGTTGCCAGACCCCGGCAAGTTGCAATGGCGCTGGCCAAGGAACTGACCCAGATGAGTTTGCCAGACATCGGTGAAGCATTTGGCGGACGTGACCACACTACAGTAATTCATGCCTGCCGTAAGGTTGCGCAACTGCGTAGCACCAGCAACGAAATGACGACGGATATTTCTTCGCTATTGAAGGTATTGCGCAGTTGATAACCTGTAAATCGATTGTGCATAAAACCTTTAATCTTGTTTTTGCGGATTTTTATTATTTTTTATCCACAAGCAAAACCCAGCTTATACAGAAAATTTACCAAGTATTTTCCCGTAGCAGTTCAGTGTTTCTGTCCGCTTTTCCACAAAAAAATACGGTCTTTATTAGCTATTACTAGTTTTTTATAGAAAAACTATCGTTATGAAACTAATGCAATTGACACGTGACACTCTGCTCAAGCCATTGCAGGCAGTCACCGGTATAGTCGAGCGACGGCATACACTGCCAATACTTTCCAATGTCCTGATCGAACGAAACAACGATAATCTGCGTTTTGTAGCGACTGATCTGGAATTGCAGATAGCAACAACCTGTTCCCTAGATAAAAAAGCAGGGGAACCGGTAGCAATCACGGCTTCAGCACGAAAGCTTGTGGATATTCTGCGTGCATTACCCGACGGCAGTGAAGTAGTGCTTGAACACGACAAGAACAAGCTTCAGGTCAAAACGGGAAAAAGCCGTTTCAATCTGCAGACGCTGCCCGCTGCTGATTTTCCTGCTCTTGCAGACCCGGGAAAACCGCAAAGCACTTTCCGCATATCGCAGGGAGCAGCCCGTAATCTTCTTGCGCTGGTTCAATATGCAATGGCACAGCAGGACATCCGTTATTACCTAAACGGACTTTTACTAGTTACAGAAGGCAAGGAAATCCGCGTTGTAGCGACCGACGGCCACCGCTTGGCTTACGCAGTGACGTCATTGCTGGAAAAACAGGAAAAAACAGAGGTCATTCTGCCGCGCAAAGCGATACTTGAACTGGCAAGACAACTGACCGAGGGTGATGATCCACTTGATGTGGATGTGTATGCCAACCAGGTCAGGTTTCGCTTCGGAGATGTCGAATTGACGACCAAGGTCATAGACGGCAAGTTCCCTGATTATCAGCGCGTCATACCGACGAATTACCATAAAACCATCGCACTGGATCGTGATGAACTTCAGCGCGCTCTGCAGCGAGCCGCGATCCTGTCGAATGAAAAATTCCGCGGCGTTCGCTGGATGCTGACCAAAGACAGCCTGCGTATTTCCTGCAGCAACAACGAGCAGGAAGAGGCTCAAGAGGAACTGGAAATCCAGTTTAGCGGGGACCCCCTAGACGTGGGGTTCAACGTGACCTATCTGCTCGACGTACTCAACAACGTTCCTTCGGGAAAAGTGAACTGTTCGTTTGGTGACGCCAACAGCAGCATGCTGATCACCCTGCTTGAACGCGACGATTTCCGCTACGTCGTAATGCCAATGAGAATCTGAGACGAGATCAAAAAAAGAAAGCAATGAGCGAAAAAGAGCAACGCGGAGAAGAAGCATACGACGCCAATAGCATCAAGGTTCTCAAAGGACTTGAGGCGGTGCGCAAGCGCCCCGGGATGTATATTGGTGACACCAGTGATGGCACAGGATTGCATCACATGGTTTTCGAGGTCGTCGATAACGCTGTCGACGAAGCGCTGGCAGGACACTGCGACGAAATTACCATCATCATTCATCCCGATAATTCCATCAGTGTTGCCGATAACGGTCGCGGCATTCCGACGGACATTCATCCGGAAGACGAGGAAAAAAGGTCAACCGCGGAAGTGGTGATGACCGAACTTCATGCCGGCGGGAAATTCGACAGCAATTCGTACAAGATTTCAGGTGGCTTGCATGGCGTTGGGGTTTCGGTGGTCAACGCGCTGTCGGAATGGTTGCGCCTGACTATTCGCCGTGACGGTAAGATGCACACCATGGAATTCCGCATGGGCGAGGCAGCGGCCCCGTTGAAATCCGTGGGAAAAAGCGAGCGCCGCGGGACTGAGGTGCATTTCCTTGCGAGTAAGGAAATTTTCGGAAACATCGATTTTCACTATGAAATCCTCGCTAAGCGTCTTCGTGAGCTGTCGTTTCTAAACCACGGCGTCAAAATCACACTGATGGACCAGCGCTCCGGCAAGGAAGAAAAATTTGCGTTCAGCGGTGGTGTCAAGGGTTTTGTCGAATACATGAACCGCTCGAAAAGCGTGCTGCACCAAAACATATTCCACATTCAGGGGGCTAAGGACGGTATTACCATCGAGGTTGCGATGCAGTGGAACGATTCCTATCAGGAATCGATGCAGTGCTTCACCAACAACATTCCACAGCGAGACGGAGGCACGCACCTGACTGGACTGCGAGCCGCGATGACGCGCACGCTGAACCAATACATCGAATCGAATGAACTGGCCAAGAAGGCGAAGGTAGAAACCTCCGGCGATGACATGAAGGAGGGCTTGACTGCAGTGCTGTCGGTCAAGGTTCCTGAGCCGAAATTCTCGTCGCAGACCAAGGACAAGCTTGTGTCATCTGAGGTGCGCCCCGTGGTCGAAGAAGTCGTAGCGCAGAAGCTGATGGAATTCCTGCTCGAGAAACCGAGCGACGCCAAGATCATCTGTGGCAAGATTGTGGATGCTGCGCGAGCGCGCGAAGCTGCACGCAAGGCGCGCGAGCTGACGCGACGCAAGGGCGTGCTGGATTCCTTCGGCCTTTCCGGAAAACTGGCCGATTGCCAGGAACGTGATCCGGCACAGTGCGAACTCTATCTAGTAGAGGGTGACTCAGCCGGCGGCTCGGCCAAGCAGGGTAGGGATCGCAAGTTCCAGGCGATACTCCCACTACGCGGAAAAATTCTCAACGTCGAAAAGGCGCGTTTCGACAAACTGCTTTCCTCCCAGGAAATAACCACACTGATCAGCGTCCTGGGCACTGGCATAGGCAAGGACGAATACAGTCCGGACAAGCTGCGTTACCACCGCATCATCGTGATGACCGACGCAGACGTCGACGGTGCGCACATCCGGACCCTCTTATTGACGTTTTTCTACCGTCAGATGCCAGAGCTGGTGGAGCGCGGCCATATCTATATCGCGCAGCCCCCGCTGTTCAAGGTCAAGCACGGTAAGCAGGAGCGCTACCTGAGGGATGAGCATGAGTTGAAACAGTATTTGCTCAAGCAGGCGCTGGCCGAAGCTGAGCTGTATCCCGGTGCCGACGCCAAGCCGCTATCCAAAGATGCCCTGGAAGAGGTTGCCAAGCACTATCTGCTAGCAGAAGCCGTCATCGAACGTGAAAGCCGCATCATCGATTCCGAAGCGCTGCACGCCCTACTCAACAGCGCGGTAGTGCTGGATCTAAGCGACGAGAACGCAGCTAAAAAGAGTGCCAAGGCGCTTGCTGCACTCTATGGAGATAGCAAGAACGTAAAAGTCGAAGCGGAATATGACGAAAATATCGAAGCCCACGTATTACGCATATCGAAGACCCAGCACGGTGTTACTCGCGAGACGGTGATCGATCCGGATTTCCTGCACAGTGGCGACTATGCGCAAATCAGGAAAACTGCGCAGATGCTGCACGGACTGCTGGCCGACGGTGCCTACATCAAGCGCGGTGAACAGTTGCGCCCCGTCAAGGAATTCCGCGAAGCCATCGACTGGGTGTTGTCGGAAATCCAGCGCGGCGTCGGCATCCAACGCTACAAGGGATTGGGCGAAATGAACCCCGAGCAGTTGTGGGATACGACGATGAATCCGAAATCGCGGCGGCTGCTCAAGACGCGGATCGAGGATGCCATCGGCGCCGACGAGATATTCACCACGCTGATGGGCGATGCCGTCGAACCGCGGCGCAACTTTATTGAAACCAACGCCCTGGGTGTACGCAACCTCGACGTTTGAAGTAGCAGCTACGCAAAGCCCGGATAGTCAATAAATATCTGATTTGATTGACTATTTATTGGAGCGCGGCGCCCGTTTTTTAGGCGCGGGAGCCGCCACTTTCTTGGTTCTCTTGCTGGGAGCGGTTGGGTTTGCAGCAGGTTTGGCATCGCTTTTGCCTGCCCGCGGCGCAAACTCGAACCCTACCTTGCCGTCCGATTGTTTCACCAAGAATGCCTTGAAGCGCCTGCCGTTGCGGTTGGAGAAAAACCCGTCGAGTAGATCCGTGCGTCCGGTGTCGAGCAGTTTTTCCATCTGCTCGCGGTGGATTTCCTGACGTAGGATAACCTTTCCGGAACGAAAATCGCATTTCTTCGCCGGCGTGTTCTCGCACAGATAGTTCATGCCGTGTTCGAAAACCTTGCCGCTGCATTTCGG
>JAYOED010000045.1:0-10512 GCA_038106575.1 Burkholderiales bacterium | reverse complement strand
ATTTCCTTCATGAAAGAAGTACGCTTGAGCTTGCCGCGTTCCATCTGCAGGAGCTTGTATTCCCATTCGCCGGTTAGTTCAGGCTGCCGCAACTCGTTGATACCCAGGCCGTTGAGCAAAGTCATCAGCTGGAAAGCCTTGGCAGTCGGAATCAGTTCGCGGCCTTCACGTACCAGATACTTTTCCGCGATCAAGCGCTCAATGATTGCTGCTCGTGTTGCTGGCGTGCCCAGGCCTTTTTCCGCCATGGCTTCGCGCAGTTCGTCGTCGTCGATCAGTTTACCGGCACCTTCCATGGCACTGAGGAGTGTTGCTTCCGAATAGCGGGCCGGAGGGCGCGTGGCCAGCGCAACGGGGACTACAGCGGCAGCCGTAAGAAGCTCTCCCTTGGAAACCGCAGGCAAATTGGCATTTTCCTGCTGCTCGTCCTTGCCGTAGATGGCGAGCCAGCCCGGTTTGACCAGAATCTTGCCCTCGGTCTTGAATTTGTGGGTGGCGACTTCAGTGATGCGCGTGGTGACCAGATATTCGGCCGGCGGGAAGAACACCGCCATGAAACGGCGAACGACCAAATCATAGATTTTCTGCTGAACGTCGTTCAGTCCTTTCGGCGGCTGCGGTGTCGGGATGATCGCGAAGTGATCGGAAATCTTTTTGTCGTCGAAAATGCGCTTGTTTGGCTTGACCCAGCCGTTTTTGTTGATTTCCTTTGCAAACGGCCCCAGTTCCGACTCGTCGGCAATGGCTTTCATGGTGGTTTTGACCGTTGCTAGGTAATCCTCGGGCAGATGACGTGAATCCGTGCGCGGATAGGTCAGCGCCTTATGCCGCTCGTAGAGTTCCTGTGCGATTGACAAAGTGGTTTTCGCTGAATAACCAAAGCGCCCGTTGGCCTCGCGCTGCAGCGAAGTTAGGTCGAAAAGCGTCGGGGACATCTGCGTTGACGGTTTCGATTCTTCGGTTACCGTGCCGTCTTTGTCACGGCAGGCTATGGCAATTTTTTCAGCCGTCGACTTCTCCCACACACGGCTGTCGCGTTTCTCGGGATCATTTTCATCACGCTTGAACGCTGGATCAAACCAGCGGCCATCGTATTCACCTGCCTTGGCGGAGAATGTCGCACGGATTTCCCAGTAATTACGAGGAACGAATTTGCGGATCTTATGTTCACGATCGACAACAATCATCAGGGTCGGTGTTTGTACCCGGCCTACGGTCGTCAGGTAGAAACCGCCGCCCTTGCTGTTGAACGCGGTCATCGCGCGAGTGCCGTTGATACCCACCAGCCAGTCTGCTTCGCTACGGCTGCGCGCTGCATCGGCCAGGGGCTGCATTTCCTCGTCGCTTCTCAGATGGGCAAATCCGTCTCGGATCGCTGCCGGTGTCATCGACTGCAACCACAGCCGCGAGGCCGGCTTGGAAGTTTTTGCGGCCTGGGTGATAAGACGGAAAATGAGCTCGCCTTCACGCCCGGCGTCGCAGGCATTGATCAGCTTGGTTATGTCTTTGCGTTTGATCAGTTTGGTCAGCACCTTGAGCCGCGCTTCGCTCTTGGCAATCGGATTCAGCTCAAAGTGTGGCGGAATGACCGGGAGATGCGCGAATGACCACTTGCCGCGCTTGACCTCAAATTCTTCCGGCGCGGCAATTTCGAGCAGGTGACCGACCGCCGAAGACAGCACGTAATCGTCACTTTCGAAATAATCGCCGTGCCGGGTAAAGCCGCCCAAGGCACGTGCGATGTCGGTGGCGACAGAGGGTTTTTCCGCAATGATCAGCGTTTTAGCCATACTAAATTATTGAAATTGCAGCAGTATTGCTGCCAGATTAGGCGCAAAACCTTCGGCGCCGTTGCAAAGAGCGCCCGATGATAAGAACAATCCCCAGCCAGCGCAAGCCGGACCTTGGCTTCATCCAAATAAATAGATTCGTAGCCCAGGATCTCCTTGGATTCAGTGTCAATCAGGGCATCACCACGACGGAAGATCTGTCACTGATTGCCTTTATCCTTGGTAATGCCGCGGGCGAAAGCCTGGTCGACTGCACTCAGTGTTACGCGTTTTTCCGCGGCGGTAATGATCCGTGCGGTGTTGTCGAGTTCATTCGCATCCACCACCAACGGCTTGGCAAGGAACAGCTTAGTGACGGATGGCGGGATACTGGGGATTGCGTCCCGGGCTGTTTTTTCAACACGGACTTTCAGCTGCAACTTGACGGTATCCAGTTGCACCAACTGCAACTTTACCGAAACGCCGCTGCGGTCAATCACGATAGTGTCATCCGGATAGATCAGGTGGGGGTTTTTGACCTGTTCGCGATTCATTTTCCAGAGCTCGGGCTAGCGCCACGGCTCTTTCAGGTAGCGTCCAGAGATGCCCCACAGCGTGTCGCCTTTTTATACGGTGTATCGGTCAGGCGCCGTGTCTTTCATGGCCGGAGCATCGGCGGTCATCGTGGACAACGTCGGAGTTATCAACAAAATCAGGGATATAATTGCTTTACGCATGTAGAGTCCCACCTTACGTGCTCGCCGAAAACGCAGGGTAGTTGCAAGCGCAGTCGACGCGAGATTTTGGTTTAATTTCTTCATCTAGTTGATTAAATTGGCAAGATTTTCATGGCATTACTCCAGATACTTCAATACCCCGACCCCCGATTGCACAAGGTCGCAGCGCCGGTTGAGCGGGTAGATGACGAAATTCGTAAATTAATCAAGAACATGGTCGAGACCATGTATGCTGCGCCGGGTATTGGCCTAGCTGCAACACAGGTCGATATCCACCAGCGCATCATCGTCATTGATATTTCCGAAACCCGTGACCAGCTCCAAGTTTTCATCAACCCCGAAATCATACGTGTCGAGGGCGAAGCCGAATGTGAAGAAGGTTGTCTTTCGGTGCCCGGCGTATACGAAAAAGTAACCCGTGCGGCCAAAGTCGCCGTTACCGCGCTAGATGCCCAAGGCCAACAACGCACTGTGGAGACAGATGGTCTACTTGCGGTCTGCATCCAGCACGAGATGGATCACCTGGTGGGCAAGGTCTTCGTCGAAAAACTGTCCCGCTTGAAACAAACCCGGATCATCGCCAAGCTGGCAAAACAGCAGCGGCAGGCCGTGTAAACTGCGGCCCGGGCTGACTTTTCTTCAACTTGGATATCGTTTTCGCAGGAACCCCTGCCTTCGCCGCAACGGCGCTGGCGTCACTGCTGGACGCGGGTCATCGGGTGCCGTTGGTGTTGACCCAACCCGATCGCCCGGCAGGACGCGGACTGAAATCGCACGCTTCGGCAGTTAAGCAGCTGGCTTTGTCGCGAGGGTTGCGGATTGCGCAGCCGGTTTCGCTGAAAGAGCGGGCTGCTGAACAGGATCTTATACAAGTGCAGCCTGATGTGATGGTCGTGGTTGCCTATGGTCTGCTGTTGCCGGCCAACATACTGGCCTTGCCGCGGCAGGGGTGTCTGAATATCCATGCATCTCTGTTGCCGCGCTGGCGCGGAGCGGCGCCGATTCAACGCGCGATTCTTGCCGGAGACAACGAAACCGGGGTTTGCATTATTCAGATGGATGAGGGTCTTGATACCGGCGGAGTCCTGCTTGCACAAGCAGTCAGGATCGACGAGGCAGATACGGCGCAAACGCTGCACGACACACTGGCCGCCGTCGGCGCGCAACTTGTTGTGCGCGCATTGAGTGAAAAACCGCAACCGGTCGCGCAGGACGATTCGCGTGCCACCTACGCGGCAAAAATCAGCAAGCTCGAAGCCCGCCTCGACTGGACGTGTCCTGCGTCAGTAATAGTCAGACAGGTTCGAGCATTTAATCCGGTGCCGGGTGCGCAGACCTCATGGAACGGACAGATGTTGAAAATCTGGGACGCCGAAGTCGTCAAATCGGCGTCCGCCCTGCCGGGGACCGTGATCGAGTCCGGGGCAGACGGTATTGTGGTTGCCACAGGGGAAGGCGCAGTACGACTGCTTGAATTGCAGCGGGCCGGTGGTAAAAAACTCGCCGTAAAACAGTTTCTGGGCGGCATGTCCGTCCCCGCCGGTTCGCTGCTGGGTAGCTGATTCACGAACGCCGCACAAAACCGACCATGGAACAAACGCAATGCATCGCAGCGAAAATCGTGGGCCGCGTCCTCTCCGGACGCAGTCTTGATGACATGCTGGCTGCAACATGGCGGGATGAACGATCGCTGAATCAGGGACAACGCGGCGCAATACAGGATATGGCGTATGGAACGCTGCGCCATCTCGGCCGGATTGACGTCATCATCAACCAGTTGTTGCGGCAGCCCGTAACCGATTCTTTGGTGCGAAACCTGCTGCAAGTCGCTGTATATCAACTCGTTCATACCAAGGCTCGTGCATACACGATCGTTGATCATGCAGTGCCGGCCTGCGCACGACTGGGATTTCCGCGCGCAGGGGGACTGGTGAACGCTGTGCTGCGCAACTTCCTGCGCCGTCGCGCCGAACTGGAGGCTGCCGCATCAGCCACCGGTTATGGACGGTATTCCTACCCCCAGTGGTGGATCGACAAGCTGGCGGCACAGCACCCTGACCACTACCGCAGTATGCTGGAAGCGGGGAATATGCGTCCCTCGCTGACGCTGCGCGTCAACCGCCGGCGCATGGCTCGTGATACTTACCTTGAAATGCTGGAACGCGACTCCATCGCGGCACGACCGGTCGGAACCTCCGGTGTCATCATCGAAAAACCTCGGCCCGTCTCAGAGCTGCCCGGTTTTGCCGAGGGGACGGTGTCGGTGCAGGATGCCGGAGCGCAGCTGGCAGCGGAATTGCTGGATGTCAGATATGGCATGCGGGTGCTGGATGCGTGTGCAGCACCAGGAGGCAAAGCCGCGCACCTGCTTGAGATTGCCGATATCTATCTGGTCGCTGCCGACATCGAAAGCCGAAGGTTGCAGAAAGTTGCCGATAACCTGAAGCGTCTCGCGCTGAAGGCAGAGTTGCGCGAGATCGATGCGACTCAGCCGGAGCAGTGGCCCAGCACGGACAGATTCGATCGCATACTGGCCGATGTGCCTTGTACCGCATCCGGCATCGTCCGCCGCCATCCCGACATCAAGTGGCTGCGTAAACCGGTGGATATCAAAGCGCTGGCCAATCGCCAATCGCTTATGCTGGACACACTTTGGCAGATGCTCGGCAGAGGTGGTAAATTGCTGTATGCGACATGCTCCGTTTTCAGCGAGGAGAATAGCCGGCAGGTCGAACAATTTATTGCCCGCAGTCCGGATGCGAGGCAATGCAGTCTGCCATCCGTCGCCGATGATTTGAACCCGGTCCACGGCCAACTTTTTCCCGATGCAGCGCATGATGGTTTTTATTACGCCCTTCTGGAAAAAATTTGAGCTGCTCCTGCTGCTAGCCATGCTTGCATTTGTCGCAATGCCAGCATGGTCTGCCCAGCCGCACGGAATCGAAGTGCGCAACGCGGCAATTACCACCACCGAAGACAGCTATCTGCTTGAAGCGGACATCGATATCATCCTGTCCGCGCCGCTGGAAGACGCGCTGAACAAGGGCATATCCCTGTATTTCCTGCTCGACTTCGAGCTGGTTCGTCCGCGCTGGTACTGGTTCAATGAAAAAACGGTTACGTTGCAGCAGCAGTACCGGCTGACGTTCAACGCGCTGACCCGCCAGTACCGTATCGGTGTCGGCGCGTTATACCAGAACTTTCCCACGCTGGCCGAAGCACTGCAGGTGATGAGCAAAATCAGACGACGGGGTGATCTAGAGCCCGGACCGTTGAGCAAAGGTGCGAGTTACACGGCAAGCCTGCGCCTGCAGCTCGACACCTCGCAACTACCCAAACCTTTCAATCTGAATACCCTGGGTTCACGCGAATGGAGCCTGGGTTCGGATTGGCATCGCTGGACGCTGACACCATGAATACGGTAGCCGCCAATCAGCTGCGTTCTGGCGCGATCATTCGCTACCTGCTACTGCTCTGCGTCGGGCTCGGGGTAGCGTCGGTGTTCCTGCTGGCGTCGGTCAGCGCGAATACCGCGCTGTTTTCCGAATATTATCCGCTGCTCCTCGGCGTGAACCTGGTGATTGCCCTACTGCTGGGCGGAATGGTCGTGCACCAGTTGATCGCTATGCGGCGCCGACTCAAGGCAGGAGTGTTCGGTTCCAAGCTGACCCTGCGGCTGGTGCTGCTGTTTACCCTGATGGCGGTTATTCCAGGGATGCTGATTTACGGTGTTTCCGTGTATTTCGTATCCCAGAGCATCGAGTCCTGGTTTGAGGTTCGTCTGGACAGCGCGTTGGAGAGCGGTCTCAACCTGGGCCGTGGCGCGCTGGACGGACGCCTGAAGGAACTTGCCACCAAAGCGGACTCGATGGCGCTGACATTGTCGACGCGGCCGGTGCCTGAGCATGTGACGATGCTCAATATGTTGCGCGAGCAGGCGGGCGTAGAGGAAGCGACGCTGTTTTCAGCGCGCGGCAAGGTGCTTGTTCATTCCGGAATAGAAAGCAAGCGCATCGCGCCGGATGCACCAAGCGCTACCGCGATGCGCCGGATCAGGACCCAGCAGATCTACAGTGTCATCGAAGCCATACCAGACCGCGGCCTGTATCTGCGCGTATTGGCACCCTTGAATGCGTTATCGCTGTCCGAGGAAACCCGGGTGTTGCAGCTGCTGCAGGCGGTTCCCCGCCAGTTGGCGCAGGACGCCGAGATCGTCCGGAGCGGTTACCGCGAGTATCAGGAGCTCCAGCTGTCGAGGCGCGGCATCAAGCGGCTCTACGCCATCACGCTGACCCTGACTTTGCTGCTCGCACTGCTGTCATCGCTGGGCCTGGCGTTTATTTTGTCCGATCGTTTGTCGGCACCACTGAGTGCGCTGGTGGAAGGTACGCGCGCGGTTGCGCAAGGCGACTTCAGCCGCCGCGCCGCGGTGGCCAGTCGCGACGAACTCGGTCAGCTGACGCAGTCGTTCAACAGCATGACGCTGCAGCTCGCCGAGGCTCAGGCCCGTGTTGAGCGTAATCAGGCACAACTAGCGCACGCAAACACCTATCTCGCCAGTGTACTCGCGCATCTGTCGGCCGGCGTACTGACGTTCAACAGCGGACTGCAACTGTGTTCCGCCAATCCCGTTGCCTCGCAACTGCTGCGCACCGACTGCAGTGTGCTGGTTGACCGCGGCATCCAGGACTGGCACTCGGTGGAACCGGCACTGGAATCCCTGGGCAGGGACATCGTCGATGCGATCAGCCAGCCGGATGCGCGCGAATGGGAGCGCCAGGTCGAGCGCCAGATGAAGGATGGTACCCAGGTACTGCTGCTGCGCGGTACACGCTTCGGCGAAGGCAGTGACGCCGGCCTCATCGTGGTTTTTGATGACATCACCCATCTGCTGCAGGCGCAGCGCGATGCAGCCTGGGCGGAGGTGGCGCGGCGCCTGGCCCACGAAATCAGGAATCCGCTGACACCGATCCAATTGTCGGCGGAGCGCCTGCAACTCAAGCTTGAGCCAAAACTGTCCGCCGCCGATGCCGACATACTCGTGCGTTCTACGCAGACCATCGTCAGCCAAGTTACAGCCCTCAAACGCATGGTGGATTCGTTCAGCCAGTATGCGCACACGCCCGGCCCTGCCCTGCAGCGTCTCGACCTGAACGCGCTGATACGCGAAGTGCTGGTGCTCTATGAATCGTTGGGTTCTGTGGTGGTGTTGAATCTTGCCGACAACCTTCCCTCAATACAGGGTGATGCGATCCTGATTCGTCAGGTTGTCCACAACCTGTTGCAGAACGCACAGGACGCGCTGGCCGAAACATCCGTTCGGCGGATAGATGTTGTGACAACCCAGCGCGAAGGGCGCATCGAACTTGCGGTAACCGATAACGGCAGCGGTTTTCCCGAACACCTGATGAAGCGGGTGTTCGAACCGTACGTGACCACCAAACCGCGCGGCACCGGGCTGGGGCTGTCGATCGTTCGCAAGATCATCGACGAACACAACGGCGAAATCACCCTCTCTAACGTAACACCCCGGGGTGCTCGCGTAACCATATTGCTGCCGGTAGCAACCGAGAACGCCACGCTTTCTGCGGCATGAACGGAAGAAGAGTTCATCTATGCGACAAATACTCGTAGTTGACGACGAAATCGGCATCCGCGAACTGCTTTCCGAAATTCTTTCGGATGAAGGTTACGACGTGAAGCTTGCGGAAAATGCCAGTGCGGCGAGGACTTTTCGCAGCCAGTCGCGTCCCGATCTGGTGCTTCTCGACATCTGGATGCCTGATACCGACGGCATCACCTTGCTTAAGGAGTGGGCCAGCACCGGTCAGCTGACGATGCCGGTGGTGATGATGTCGGGACACGGCACTATCGATACGGCCGTCGAGGCCACCCGTATCGGCGCGTATGATTTTCTTGAAAAACCGATCGCACTGCAGAAACTGCTGACAACCGTTGGCCGGGCAATGACCCGGACCGAGCAGGCGCCGCATGCCGTTGCCGCGCTTGGTGCCCTGGGCCGCGCACCGGTAATCCAGGCGCTGAAACAAAGGCTCGAACGCATTGCCGGCAGCCGGACACCGGTGCTGATCCAGGGCGCACCAGGATGCGCGTTCGAGGCCTGTGCCCGCGCGCTGCATGTGCCGAGCATGGCCTGGGCCGCCGTTGAATTCGGTGCGCAGACCGTCGATGCGCCAATGGATCTGCTGCAGGGTGTGCGCGGCGGCACGCTGTTCGTTCGCAACGTGGCTGAATTCAGCAAACTCGAACAGCGCGGACTCTACGTGCTGTTGTCCCAAGCCGAGCGCTATAACGTGCGCGTAATTTGCGGCACCACGAGGTCACTGGCGGAAATCGTGGCGGCTGGCGCGTTCGATGACCGTGTTTTCCAGTTACTCGGCGCAACGACCGTTCAGCTGCCACTGCTGCACGAGCAGCGTGAAGACATACCAGAACTGGCCAGCATCATCCTCAATGATCTAGTCGAACAAAAACTGGTCCCGGCCCGGCACTTCAGCACGGCGGCCCTCAACGCTTTGCGCAACCACAGCTGGCCCGGCAACATGTCTGAACTGCGCAGTGTGGTTCAGACGCTGGCCAATACTGCGCTCGGCGAACAGATTTCTCTCGATGAAACCCATCAGGTATTGCCGCTGGCGGCCAATCCGGCGGCGTCGGCAGCGTTGCAGCTCGACGCTCCGCTGCGCGACGCGCGAGACGCCTTCGAGCGCATTTATTTCGAGTACCACCTGGCCAAGGAGAACGGCAACATCAGCCGGGTTGCCGATGCTGTGGGGCTTGAACGTACCCATTTGTATCGCAAGCTCAAACACTTGGGCATCAAGACCTCGCGCAAGAACGACGACTGATCGCACAGGCGCAGAAGACTGCCGGCACCCTCGCGCGGCGCGGGGGGCAGCCGTTATAATCATGGTTTTTCCGCCGCCTATTCCTATAGGATCTATATCGATGAGTTCCCGACCCGAGTTGGCAAACGCGCTGCGCGCGTTGGCAATGGATGCCGTGCAACAAGCCAACTCCGGTCACCCCGGAATGCCAATGGGCATGGCGGAAATCGCCGAAGTCCTGTGGCGCCAGCACCTGCGCCACAACCCCGCCAATCCGCACTGGGCCAACCGCGACCGCTTCGTATTGTCGAACGGCCATGGCTCGATGTTGCTTTACGCCCTACTTCATCTCACCGGCTACGACCTACCGATCAATGAACTGAAGCGTTTTCGCCAGCTTCATTCGAAAACCGCTGGACACCCTGAATACGGCATCACGCCGGGCGTTGAAACCACCACCGGTCCGCTCGGCCAGGGCATCGCCAACGCTGTCGGCATGGCGATTGTCGAACGCTTGCTCGCCGAAACTTTCAATCGCGACGGCCATGCCATCGTTGATCACCGCACCTACGTATTTCTCGGCGACGGCTGCCTGATGGAAGGCATTTCGCATGAGGTCTGTGCGCTGGCCGGCACCCTAGGCCTGAACAAGCTGATCGCGCTGTATGACGATAACGGCATCTCGATCGACTCTGATAAAGGCAATATAAAACAATGGTTTACAGACGATGTGCCGCGTCGTTTCGCCGCCTACGGCTGGAGAGTCATCGCCAACGTCGATGGTCATGATGCCGACGCGGTCGATGCCGCGATCAAGAAGGCGCAGCGAGAGAAGAACAGGCCGACGCTGATCTGCTGCAAGACCGTCATCGGTAAGGGCGCGCCGAAAAAACAGAACACCGGAGGCGCCCACGGCGCACCGCTGGGGGCCGATGAAATTGCTTCTACCCGTGCCGCAATTGGCTGGCCGCATCCACCGTTTGAAATTCCGATGGCGGTGCGTGCCGAGTGGAATGCGATCGACAGCGGCGCGAAGCTGGAAAAGAACTGGAAGAGGCGCTTTGCCAAATATGCCGCCGCCTATCCGGATATGGCTGCCGAGTTCAGGCGCCGCATGGACGGCGATCTGCCGGCCGACTGGTCTGCAAAACGGGATGC
>JAYOED010000005.1:56664-75849 GCA_038106575.1 Burkholderiales bacterium | reverse complement strand
GCATCGCGCTGCAAATGTATGCCGGCGCGCTTGCCGACGAAAACGACACCTATACCAAGCGCGTGATGAACGAGAAATATCGTCTGCAGCGCGTGGTCGCCACACTGGCCGCGACAGGTGCGGAGGCCGCGCCTGCCCCCGTCAAACGCAAGGCAACCCGTGCCGATTCGCCGCTCAGGGGCGTTTAATACTCGGGCAGGTGACGACGGCCATCCGCATTGACTGGCCGGGCGGGTCGGCCATCGCCGATTTGCAGCCCGGTACGACCGTCGACCGCTTGCTGGCGGCGCTGCCCTGCAAATCCACAATCAACACCTGGGGCGAGGAAATCTATTTTTCGCTGCCGTTGCAGGCGAAGCTTGAGCCCGGCGCGCTGCAGGTCGTCGATCCCGGCACCGTCTGCTTCTGGGTCGATGGCAGTGCAATCGCGCTGCCTTGGGGGCGTACGCCCGTATCGAAGGGTGATGAATGCCGGCTGGTTAGCCCCTGCAATGTGCTTGGCCGCCTGCGCGGCGATCCCTCGGTGCTGAGCACCGCACGCGACGGCGCGACCGTCAGCGTGACTGCGCTCTGATCCCGGTGGCCTGCAGTCTATAATCGGCGCAGACATTTCCGCCGGAGTATGCCATGGCCGATCAGCAGGAAACCCCCAAGGATTTTTTCGATTTCTTGCAGAAGATGTGGAACCCGATGGGGTTCCCGATTCCCGGCATGATTGCACCGGCAATGAGCGTCGAGGAACTCGACAAGAAAATCACCGAGCTGAAAACGGTAGAGACCTGGCTGACGATGAATACCGGCTTCGTGCAGATGACCATTAAGACGCTGCAAATGCAGCGCGACGGACTCGAAACCCTGCAGGCCGCCGGCAAGGCGGCTGCGGATGCAGCGAAGAAGAAAAAGACCTGATGGGCGGCTAAAGGCGTGCGCTTTTAGCCGCGAACGTCCAGCGTTTTCGGGTCGAAGTAGGGCTTGCCGCCCTTGATCTGCGTGCGATGCATCAACCGCCGTGATTCCGGATCGAACGAATCGCGGCGGTGCATAGCGCAGCGGTTGTCCCACATCACCAGGTCGCCGACCTTCCATACCTGGTACCACTCGAACTGCTTGTGCGTGGCGTGGGCCCACAGCTGGTCGAGCAGGTCTTCGCTTTCATCGAGCGGCATGCCGATCACGTAGGCGCTCTGGCGGCGGCCAAGGAACAGGCAGTTGCGGTAGGTTTTTTCGTGGGTGCGTATTAGCGGATGGATGGCACCCGGCGCGTCGCGCGGGTCGGCGACCTCGCTGAAGCCTTTGCGCAGTTCGCCGGCGCTGTTGCGGCTGGAGTCGTGGCGGCAGTAGCGGCCGAGGATCTGTTTCTTCAGTGCTGCGGGCAGCGTGTCGTACGCCGCATACATGTTGGAGAACCCGGTATTGCCGCCTGCTGGCGGTACTTCCAGTGAATAGAGCAGGCTGCCGATTGGAGCGAGATCGTTGTACGACATGTCGGTGTGCCATACCGCTTCGTAATTGCCGAGGTTGCCGATCGGCTTGCCGTTGACCTTGATGTTCGACATCACGGTGATCTGCGGATAGGGATTGACGACATCCTTGCCGGCATGGATCGGCGCTGCGTCGAGTTCGCCGAACAGTGTCCCGAACGCAAGCAGCGCCGGATCGTCGAGCTGCTGGCCGCGAAAACGCAGCACCAGATGCGTTTGCCAGGCGTCTTCAATCTGTTTGAAGGTCTCAGCCGAAACCGGTTTCGACAGATCAATACCGACGATATCGGCGCCGAGCGCCGCGCCAGTGGGAATAACGGTGATGCCACCTGCCTGCGGGGTATCCATGACTAAGACTCCTCGAATCAGGCAGCCATGCTACTGCCAGCGACCGGCGCGCTCAAGGCGCCGGCCATATTGCGGATATCCCGGCTTAGCGGCCGATGGTGTTGCGCAGCAGGCCGAGACCTTCGACTTCCGTCTCTAGCACGTCGCCCGGTTGCATGAATTCCGGCGGGTTGCGCGCATGCCCCACGCCGGCGGGGGTGCCGGTGAGGAAAATATCGCCGGCTTCCAGGGTCAGGCCGGCCGAGAGTTCGGCGATCAGCCGAGGAATCTTGAAATACATGTAGCTGGTGTTCGAATCCTGCTTAGTGACGCCGTTGAGGCGGCAGGTGATATGCAGGTTTTGCGGGTTTTTCACCTCGTCGGCGGTGGTCAGCCACGGGCCCATCGGCAGGTGTCCGTCGAGGCTCTTGCCCTTGAACCACTGCTGGCCGTGCTGGCGCTGCACTTCGCGCGCCGAGACGTCGTTGGCGATCATGTAGCCGTAGATATGCTTCCAGGCGTCGGCCTCGCTGATGTTGCGGCCGGGCTTGCCGATCACCAGCGCAAGTTCGACTTCCCAGTCGAGCTTCTCGGTGACGCCGGCATGCCGCGGCACTTCTGCGTAGGGGCGGGTGACGCACAGCGGCTGCTTGGTGAAGAACGCCGGATGCTTGGGCAGTTCCTGAATGTGCGGACGCGCCTTGGCGCCTTCCTCGAAATGCTCGACGTAGTTCCAGCCGACGCAGAAAACGTTTTTGCGCGGACGCGGAATCGGCGCGTGCAGCGAGACCTTGTTCATCTTGTGATGCCCAGTCTTCATTCCGGCCGCCGCCTTCTTCACCAGGGCGAGCCCGGATTTGCCAGCTGCGACCAGCGCGACCATGTCGTCAGCGGCGAACGGCAGTTTTACGCGAGCCTTTTTCGCTGCGGTTTCGAGGTCGATGATGCTGCCGTCGGCGGCGATCACGCCGATTCTGCCGGGACCGCGTTTGGTTGCAGAGTAAGTCACCAGTTTCACGTCATTCCCCCTTGGTCATTTTCGTCATTTCATTTTTTTGAATCGTTCAGTAGCTTTAACCAGTTCCGAGCAGATACCTGGCTCCCACGCCGAGTGTCCGGCATCGGGCACGACGATATATTCGGCTTCCGGCCATGCCCGGTGCAGGTCATCCGCCGACACAATGGGGCACACCGCGTCGTAGCGGCCCTGCACGATTACGCCGGGAATGCCGCGGATGCGGCCGACATTATCCAGCAATGAATTGTCGCGCAGGAAGATGTTGTTCTGGAAGTAGTGGGCCTCGATCCGCGCCAGTCCCAGAGCGACTACGTCGCTGGCGAAATAAGCGACGGTCTCGGGGCTTGGCAGCAGCGTCGAGCAGGAGCCTTCGTAAGTGCTCCAAGCGCGGGCGGCGGGCATGTGCAAGGCTGGGTCCGGATTGGTCAGTCGTTTATGGTAGGCGCTGAGCAGGTTGCTGCGTTCCTGCTCAGGAATCGGCGCGGTGAACGCGTGCCACGCTTCGGGAAACAGGTTCTGCAGGCCGTAGAGAAACCAGTCGATTTCGCTCTTTCGGCACAGAAAGATGCCGCGCAGGATCAAACCGGTGCACTGCTGCGGATGGGCCTCTGAATAGGCCAGCGCCAGCGTACTGCCCCAGGATCCGCCGAACACCAGCCAGCGCGCAATGCCGAGGTGTTTGCGCAGTTTTTCGATGTCGGCGATTAGCAGCGGGGTGGTGTTGTCGGTGATCTCGCCCAACGGTGGGGAGCGTCCGGCCCCGCGCTGGTCGAAGATCACGATGCGGTAGTGCGCGGGATCGAAAAAGCGGCGGTGCGCCGGTGAAGACCCGGCGCCGGGGCCTCCGTGAAGGAACACCACCGGCGCGCCGTGCGGGTTGCCGCACTCCTCGTAATACATGCGGTGACAGCCGTCGAGTGTCAGCATGCCGGCGTTGTACGGCTCGATCTCGGGATAGAGTTCGGCGCGCACGCCAGAAGTGGCTTGGTTCATGGAGGAAATGGTGCCGCAGAAAAGCTGGACAACTTAACACAATCGCCAATTCGCGGGGAACTGTCCGAGCGCGTCCACAAGTAGGGCTGCGTTATAATTCCTCTCCCGAATTTACCCAACAGTTACAACGTGGAATTTTCCGAAAGGCGGATTTTCTAGATGCCTGAATACCTGCTGCGCAAGGCGGCGCTGGAATATCACCAGCTGCCGGTGCCGGGAAAAATTGCCGTTACCCCGACCAAGGGCCTGGTCAACCAGCGCGACCTCGCGCTGGCCTACACCCCGGGGGTCGCCAAGGTATGCGAGGAGATTGCTGCCAAACCGGCGGATGCCAGCCTCTATACCGCGCGCGGCAACTTGGTCGCGGTGATCACCAACGGCACCGCGGTGCTGGGCCTCGGCAACATCGGCCCGCTGGCCGCGAAGCCGGTGATGGAAGGCAAGGCGGTACTGTTCAAGAAATTCGCCGGCATCGATGTCTTCGACATCGAGATCAACGAAAAAGACCCGCACAAGCTGGTCGATGTCATCGCCGCGCTGGAGCCGACCTTCGGCGGCATCAATCTCGAAGACATCAAGGCGCCCGAATGCTTCATCGTCGAGCGCGAATTGCACAAGCGCTGCAAGATTCCGGTGTTCCACGACGACCAGCACGGTACCGCGATCATTGTCAGCGCCGCGTTCACCAACGGCCTCAGGATCGTCGGCAAGGATATTACCAAAATCAAGCTCGTAGTTTCCGGCGCCGGTGCGGCTGCACTGGCCTGCCTCGACCTGCTGGTGTCGCTTGGCCTCAAAAAGGAAAATATCACCGTCACCGACATCGCCGGCGTGGTTTACAAGGGCCGCAAGGAAGAGATGGATGACGAGAAGGCGCGCTATGCGATCGACACCAAGGTACGCAAGCTCGACGAAGTGATCGCCGGCGCCGATGCCTTCCTCGGCCTCTCGGCGGGGAAGGTACTGAAGCCGGAAATGGTCAAGCAGATGGCAGAGCGGCCGCTGATCCTCGCGCTGGCCAATCCCGAGCCGGAAATCATGCCCGAGCTGGTCAAGGAGGTTCGTCCCGATGCGGTGATGGCCACCGGCCGTTCGGACTATCCAAACCAGGTCAACAATGTGCTGTGCTTTCCGTTCATTTTCCGCGGTGCGCTCGACGTCGGTGCGACCAAGATCAACCGCGAAATGGAAGTCGCCGCGGTCAACGCTATCGCCGAACTGGCGCAGGCCGAACAGTCCGACATCGTTGCCGCCGCCTACGGCGAGCATGACCTAAAGTTCGGCCCCGATTACCTAATTCCCCGTCCGTTCGATCCGCGCCTGATCTGCAAGGTGGCGCCGGCGGTGGCGAAAGCCGCGATGGACAGCGGTGTGGCGACGCGCCCGATTGCGGACTTCGAAGAATACGTGCTGCGCCTCAACCAGTTCGTATTCCAGTCCGGCCAGATCATGGGGCCGGTAGTCGCCGCGGCGAAGAAAGCACCGAAACGCGTGGTCTATGCCGAAGGCGAGGAAGAGCGCGTATTGCGCGCGGTGCAGCAGGTCGCTGACGAAGGCATCGCGCAGCCGATCCTGATCGGAAGGCCCGACGTGGTCAGCACCCGCATCGAGCGTCTGGGACTCCGGCTGAAGCGCGACCGCGACTACGAACTGATCAATCCCAACGACGACCCGCGCTACCGCGAGTACTGGAGCGAATACTACCGGCTAACCCAGCGCCAGGGCGTGTCGCCCGAACTCGCTAAGCTCGACATGCGGCGGCTGCCGACGCTGATTGGCGCAATGATGCTGCACATGGGCGCTGCCGATTCGATGCTGTGCGGCATCCTCGGCCAGTACAGCCGCCACCTGCGCTACATCGACCGCGTCATAGGCAAACGGTCCGGCGTCAAACACTACGCAGCGATGAATGCGCTGCTGCTGTCCAAGGGCCCAGTCTTTATCTGCGATACCTACGTCACCTTCGATCCTACTGCCGAGCAGATTGCTGAATCAACGCTGCTAGCCGCCGAGGAAATCCGCCGCTTTGGCATCACGCCCAAGGCGGCGATGCTGTCGCACTCAAGCTTCGGCGGCGGCGACAGCGTGACCGCGCAGAAAATGCGCAGCGCGCTTGAACTGGTGATCGGGCTCGATCCGCATCTGGAAATCGAAGGCGAGATGCAGGGCGACATGGCGCTATCCGAGGAGATCCGCCGGCGCGCGCTGCCCGACAACAAGCTCAAGGGCGCAGCGAACCTGCTGGTCATGCCCAACATCGACGCCGCTAACATTTCATTCAACCTGCTTAAGGCCGCATCGGGCGACGGCATCACCATCGGCCCGATGCTGCTTGGTGCTGCTAAGCCCGTGCACGTCATTACGCCGTCCTCGACGGTGCGCCGCATCGTCAACATGACGGCGCTGATCGTGGTCGATGCCGGTGCACAGCGCGGCGAACAGCGCGCACTGCTGTAGATTTCATAACCAGTAGTTTTAATTGATAATTTAAAAATACTCAGTCATTCATGGCCAAATTCCGCACTGAACACGACTCGATGGGCGAGATCGACGTGCCCGACAACATGCTATGGGGCGCGCAGACCGAGCGCAGCCTGCATCACTTCCATTTTCCCGGCGAAACCATGCCGCTTGCCGTGGTGCACGCGCAGGTGATGGTGAAGAAGGCCGCCGCGCTGACCAACATGGCTCTAGGCGTACTCGACAAAAAGAAAGGCAACGCCATCCTCAAAGCGGCCGACGAAGCGCTGGCCGGCAAATGGAACGAGCATTTCCCGCTGGTAGTGTGGCAGACCGGCTCCGGCACCCAGACCAACATGAACGTCAACGAGGTGCTGGCCAACCGCGCCTCCGAAATCCTTGGCGGCAAGCGCGGTTCCGCGCGCCTGGTGCACGAGAACGACGACGTCAACAAGGGCCAGTCCTCAAATGACACCTTCCCGACGGCGATGCATATCGCCGCTGTCATCGCACTGGAAAAACAGCTTAAGCCCGCGGTGAAGAAGCTGCGCAACACGCTCGACCGCAAGGCGCGCGCGTTCATGAACATCGTCAAGATCGGCCGCACCCACCTGCAGGACGCCACACCTTTGACGCTGGGCCAGGAATTCTCCGGCTACGTATCGCAGCTTGACCACAGCCTCACTCACGTCGAGGCTTCACTGCCGCACCTGTGCGAACTCGCGCTCGGCGGTACCGCGGTTGGCACCGGACTCAACGCCCATCCCAAGTTTGCCAAGGATGTCGCCGCGCAGCTGAAGAAACTCACCGGCCAGCCGTTCGTCACCGCGCCCAACAAGTTTGAGGCGCTGGCCTCCTGCGACGGCGTGGTTGCCGCGCACGGCGCGCTAAAGACGCTCGCCGCGTCACTGATGAAAATCGCCAACGACATCCGCTGGCTGTCCAGTGGCCCGCGCTGCGGCATCGGCGAACTGTCGATCCCCGAGAACGAGCCCGGCTCGTCGATCATGCCGGGCAAGGTCAACCCGACCCAGTCCGAATCAATGACCATGGTCTGCTGCCAGGTGTTCGGTAACGACGCCGCGATCAACGTCGGCGGCGCCATGGGTAACTTCGAACTCAACGTGTTCCGGCCTATGGTGATCCGCAACTTCATGCACAGCGTGCACCTGCTGGCGCACGCCTGCGAGAACTTCGAGGAACACTGCGCGGTCGGCATTGAACCCAACCGCTCGCGCATCGAGCAGCTTACCAACGAATCGCTGATGCTGGTGACGGCACTGAACCCCTACATCGGCTATGCCAAGGCGGCAGCGATTGCCAAGAACGCCCACAAGAAGGGGTTGACGCTGATGCAGTCGGCAATCGAGCTCGGCCACCTAACCGAGAAGCAGTTTGATCAGTGGGTCAAGCCGGAGAACATGGTTGGGATGAAGATCAAGGTGCCAAAAAAGAAAAAGTAAACCCTAACCAGAGCTGCAATGAGAAACGCCCACCGGCGGGATTCGGTGGGCGTTTTTTTTCATTTATTAAGGTAATTAGGACGAAACGTAACCGAAACAGATTTTCAAAAACTGCTTTAAAACTTTCTCTTTCCGGTGATTGAAGCGGTATTCAATTTCTTTCAGATACATCGGAAAGTGATACTTGGAAACACCCCGTTAGCTGTAGAGGATATGCTTAGCATAACTCTAGAAGCCCTCAATGCCATTGATGTGGTTCTTGGTGCGTTTATCAACTAACGTTTTGCGATGGCTAACCGTATGATGCTTGCCGGAAAGGCGCAAGGAACGATGTCACCTGAAGGCCCCGGCGGCTACAACGCGATGCGCGGCCATTGCGGCATCACCGCGCGCATGCTCAAACGCGGGGTGATCACACTGGGTGATGCGGTGCAGTTTGCGGCAGGTGATTGACGGAAAGACGGACAAAAAAATCCCCGCTGCAGCGGGGATTTTGTTTGAAGTGGACAGCGCTCAGATCTTGAGTATCTTCATCGCCTGGACTAGTGTATCGACCGATTCCTGATGCTTCTTAGCCTTGTGCAGGGCTGCACCCTCGGCGCGGTATTTCTTGACCTTTGCTATGTCCGATGCGCTCAGTTTGGCATTGGCCATCGCAGCATCGATTTTCTTCATGTCGGCGGGGCAGTGAAAGGCAAGCGCGGTGCCGGCTGAAAGCAGCGCAGTAGCGAGTAGTGCGGTGATAGGCTTCTTTATGGTTTGCTCCTCAAATGTGGTTGTTTGGGTTGTGATCGAAAAGTGCTGCAGGGTTAACACTGGCCATCGAGGTTTGATTCCAGGCGGTTCGTATTCATTTCGCATTCATTATAGGCACGTAGGCCTGAAAGCAGGTTGCGGCTACAATCTATAGCCATGTCCGCCACCAAAAAACTATTCTGCCTGACACCTGCAGCGATCCAAGCCGTGCTGCGCCATGCGCCGCCGTCGCCCGAGGAGCACGATCTGCATGTCTTTGCCCTGCGCGAGGGCATCAAGGTCACCGAGGCGGCAGTTCTGGTGCCGCTGGTCAACCGGCCCGAAGGCGTGCAGGTATTGCTGACCCAGCGTACCACGCATTTGCGCGACCATGGCGGGCAGGTGAGTTTTCCCGGCGGGCGGGTGGAGCCCGACGATGCCCACCGCGAAGCTACTGCGCTGCGCGAAACCGCCGAGGAAATCGGTCTGCTGACTGATCGGGTTACGGTGCTGGGGCGGCTGCCTAATTATGAAATTCCCTCGGGCTTTCGCATTACGCCGGTGGTGGGCTGGATCGAACCGCCGTTTGATCTGGTGCCAGATGCGTTCGAGGTTGCCGATATTTTCGAGGCGCCGCTCGCCTATTTTCTCGATGCCGCCAATTACCGGCGCCGCGAATACCGGCTGTGCGGCCGCCACCGCCATTACCTGGCGATACCGTACGAGGGGCGTTACATCTGGGGCGCGACGGCGGGTATGCTCTACAGCCTGAGCCGGATGATGGAAGCGGCATGAGCAAGGTGCGCATGCCGTCGACGCCGGCGGTGCTGGCTCTGCGCGCTGCGGGCATCGAGTTCACGCCGCATTTTTACAACTACGAGGAACGTGGCGGTACCGCGGTATCTGCTCGCGAGCTGGGCGTTAATGAACACGCGGTGGTGAAGACGCTGGTGATGCAGGACGAGGCGGCTAAAGCGCTGATCGTGCTGATGCACGGCGACCGCGAAGTGTCGACAAAGGCGCTGGCACGCGAAATCGGCATCAAGCGTATCGAACCGTGCAAACCCAAAGTCGCTGAACGCCACACCGGCTACCGCGTCGGCGGCATTTCGCCGTTCGGTACCCGGCGCCCGCTTCCCGTATACGTTGAGAGCAGCGTGCTCGACCTGCCGCAGATCTGGATCAACGGCGGCAGTCACGGCTTTCTGGTGTGCCTTGCGCCGCAGGCAATCGCGGGGGTGCTCAAACTTGTGACGGTTTCGGTAGCGATTACGCCCTAATTCGCACTGGAGGTTGCAGATGGTGCATCATCTGCTTCCATGAGCGGCGCGCTGCAACCTAACAAACCCGTCGTCGGCCTGATCAGTATTTTCCTCGACGGACTAGGGGTTGATCTCGAACGGCTTCAGCGCATCAACCGCACCATCAGCATCATTCTGCAGGAAACGCTGCAGGAGAACGGCACGCAGCTGAAAGCTGTCGAATACCGGGTGCTGACGCCGAGCGTGCCGCTGAGCGTGATCGCCGAGCAGTATGCGCATGAACTGCCGATGGTGATCAGCGCGCTGCTGCGCACGGTCGTTGCGACAAAGCGAACAGGTTCTAAAATGCTGTCGTACATCCCATTCGAAAAGACCTATTGCCGCGCCTTGATCCGGCTCGGATACAGTGTTGCCATGGCTCAGGTCAATGATCTGCGCGTTTTTCTGGGAAGCGGTTGATGACGGGGAAGCCCTGGTCGGATGCCTGCGAGCGCAACCGCAGGCCGATCCTGAAGGTGTTGCGCGTGACGTTCGCTACGGCGACGCGGGTGCTGGAAACCGGCTCCGGTACTGGTCAGCACGCGGTGTTTTTCGCCGCGGCGCTGCCGCAGCTGGTATGGCAGCCCAGCGATCTGGCTGAACATTTGCCTGGCATCGCGATGTGGTGCGACGAGTCGGGATTGCCTAACCTGCTGCCGCCACTCGAACTGGATGTTAACGTAGGCACGTGGCCGGTGACGGAAGTGGATGGCATGTATTCCGCCAATACGCTGCACATCATGTCGTGGGCGTCAGTTGGGAATTTTTTTCGCGGCGCCGGGCGCGTCCTGACCGGGGGCGGCATGCTGGCGGTTTACGGTCCCTTCAATTACGGCGGGCGCTACACGGCTGAATCCAATGCCCGTTTCGATGCCTTCCTGCGCGCGCGTGATGCCCGAAGCGGCATTCGCGATGTCGAGGCCGTTCATGAACTGGCCAGACTCAACGGATTCGAGTCCTGTGACGACTATGCAATGCCAGCTAACAACCGCACTCTGACCTGGCGACGCAACGGCTGACTGCCGGTTGTCAGTCGCCTGCACAGTCGGTATAACGGGTATGTCCCGGTGCAGACACCGCGTCATCCGCCGAACCCTGCAGCACCGCAGGTTTGGTCATCTCCCGCAACTGCAAAAACGATGCGGCAAAGCCCGCCTGGAATCAACATGAGCCGAGCATTCGTAAAAGAGAGCAATGAGGATCTGGTCGCGGGCGAACTACCCGAGCGGCCAGTGCCCTCGCACGCCAATTACGTGACTCCGCACGGCATGGAGCAGTTGCGTTTGCGCGTGCGCGAGCTCGCGGAGGAGCACGATCAGCTGAAGGCGTTGGCTGCGTACGATTCTGAAGCCAAGTACAAGCTGCGCGAGGTCGAGCGCGACTTGCGCTACTTCAATGCACAGCTTGAGCGCGCGGAACTGGTCGATCCGGCGAAGCAGCTGCACGGCTAGGCGAGTTGTGGCGCGACGGTGCAGGTCGAATATGAAGACGGCAGATCACATACCTTCAGCATCGTCGGCGATGACGGGGCTGACGTCGCGGCCGGAAAGATCAGCTGGAATACGCCGCTGGAGCGGTCACTGCCCGGCGCAAAAGTCGGTGACACGGTAAAATGGCGGCGCCCGGCCGGGGTAACTGAAGTCGTGATCATGGTCATCAATTACAACTAAAGTTTTTTTGTAAAATATTGTTTATAAAAATTATTTTATAGTCGGCGGTCGGCGTGGAATTCATCGCATTGGTGGCGACACTATTGATCGAGCAGGCTTGGCCGTTGCGGCGCGGCAATCCCCTGTACGCGGCATTCGAACGCTACGCCGATTTTCTCGAGCAGAAATTCAACGGCCTGCAGAAAAGCCATGGGGTCATTGCCTGGTGTGTCGCAGTGCTGCCGCTGGCGCTGGTGACCGTTATCGTGCTCACGACGCTGCGCTATTCGAGTACGCTGCTTGCCATTGCGTGGAGCGTGGCGGTGCTGTACATGGCGATAGGATTCCGCCGCTTCAGCCATTGCTTCACTGAAATTGCCCAAGCGCTTCGCGATCAGAACATAGCCACCGCGCGCGACGTGCTCGGCCGCTGGCGCGGTGCTCCAGCCGACGAACTGAATGCCGTCGATATCGCGCGGGTATCGATTGAACTCGGACTGCTGCAGGCCCATCGTTACGTGCTGGGGCCAGTGTTCTGGTTCGTGCTGCTGGGTCCGGTCGGTCCCGTGGTCTACCGCGCAGCCGACCTGCTGTCCGAGCGCTGGGGCAAGCGGCAGGAGCCGGAGAAGCGTGCGTTCGCGTTTTATGCCGAGCGAATTTTTTACTGGATCGACTGGCTGCCAGCGCGGATGACCGCTGCGAGCTTTTCCGTCGCCGGCAATTTCGAAGATGCTGCCTATTGCTGGCGGATGCAGGCGCGCAGCTGGGGCCACGGCAGCGAAGGAGTGATAATGGCGAGCGGCGCCGGTGCGCTGGGTGTGAAGCTCGGCGGCGCGTTGCGCGAGTACGGTATGCGCCACCAGCGTCCGGAAGTGGGCATTGGCGCCGAAGTCGAGGTCGAAGACCTGCGCAGCATAGTCGGACTTATCTGGCGGACGCTGGCGCTGTGGCTGTTGCTGCTGTTTGTGGTTTCCCTGGCGCGTGCCTTCTAGTCGCTGATTCCAGCGACATCATTCTTCAGAATTTTTTTTGATGCGCGAGGTTGTAGCGTGCCAGTGACTGGTACGACGCCATCCGCCGGGTGTCGATACTGCCTTTTTGGTGTGCTGCCAGTACTACGCAGCCCGGTTCCTCAAGGTGTCTGCAGTCGCGGAAGCGGCATTGTCCGAGATAGGGCCTGAAATCGGCGAATGCTGCGGCTAGTTCGTCAATGGCGAGATGATGGACGCCGAAGGCCTGCATTCCCGGCGTGTCGATTAGGTCGGTCTGCGCATCTAGATGGTAGAGCCGCGCATGTGAAGTCGTGTGCTTGCCGGTGCCTAGCGCATGCGAGACATCCTGCGTCTCTGCCGCGGCCTGCGGCATCAGTCCGTTGAGGATGGTCGACTTGCCCATACCCGATTCGCCGACCAGTACGTTGCGGTGACTGGCAAGATGGGGACGCAGCGCTTCGACGCTGTCGCGCGCCGTAATTTTCAGCAGCGGATAGCCTATTCCGGTGAATAGGGCCAGTGCGGTTTCCGACTTTGCGGATTCGGGTAGGTCCGACTTGTTGAGCACGATCAGCGGCTGGATGCCGGCGTGCTCTGCGGCGGCAATGCAGCAGTCGAGCACGTCGAGGTCGAACGAAGGTACTGGTGCCACCACCATCAGAGCCTGCGTGACGTTGGCGGCGATCAGCTTCTGCCGCCACTGGTCGGACCGGTAGAGCAGGCTGCGACGTGGAGAACAGCCGGTGATGACGCCCTGGCCCTCGCCCTGCGGCAGCACGCTGACCGCATCGCCGCAGGCATAGTCGATGCGCTTGCCGCGGGTCGAACATTCGCGTACGGTGCCGTCGGCACATTCGACGATGAAGCTGCGGCCGAAGACGGCGGTGACCAGGCCCTGTATCGCGGTTTCAGAGTTCAAGCAGCGCGTCGATCTTGGCAGCGCAGATGAAGTTGTTGTGGCTACAGCCGAAAAGCGCGAATGCGCTTGTCTTAACATGCGCTGCTCGCATGTTAGCCTACGCCAAAATGACGAGGATGGTCATCGCCAACCCCAATCAAATGTCGAAGAGAGCATCAATCTTGGCTGCACAGATGAAGTCATTTTCGGACAGACCGCTGATGGCGTGGGTGATGTAATCGACGCGGCACTGTTTGTAGCCGACCGTAAGATCGGGATGATGGTCTTCGCAGTGGGATATCCACGCGGTAGCGTTCACGAAGGCTATGGTCTCGTGGTAATTGCGGAATTCGAATGTCCGTGTCAGCTTGCCGTACGCCACCTGCCATTTCGGCAGGCGCTTGAGCAGCACCGCAATCTCGTCAGTGGTCAGAGGTGGCACGCCGCCTTCACACGGGACGCACTTGCGTTGGGCGAGATCAGCCATGGTTTAGCATGCGCCCGCAGCCAGCTGCAGCCGCGCGATGCGGGTGGTGGCTGGCGGATGCGAATCGTAGAATAGCGAGTGCAGTGGATCCGGCGTCAGCGTCGAGGCGTTGTCCTTGTAGAGCTTGACCAGCGCGGTGATCAGATCGGAGGCGGGCGTGTGCTGCGCGGCGAAGGCGTCGGCCTCGAATTCGTGTTTGCGCGAGACCATCGCGCTCAGCGGCTGGAAAACGAAGGTGAACACCGGCACCACGATCGAGAACAACACCAGTGCCATCGCGGTCGAGGGGTCGCTGACGCCAAGTCCCTGGTAGAACCACGGCTTGTCGAGCACCCAGCCTAGCAACCAGAGAAAGCCCAGGCTGGCTGCAAAGATCCAGGCGATGCGCTTGACGACGTGCTTGAGCTTGAAATGGCCGAGTTCGTGGGCCAGCACGGCTTCGACTTCATGCGGCTCGAGGCGGGAGAGCAGGGTGTCGAAAAAGACGATGCGCTTGGTCTTGCCGAAACCGGTGAAGTAGGCGTTGCCATGGCTGGAGCGGCGCGAACCGTCCATCACCATGAGCCCCTTGACCTTGAAGCCGCAGCGGTCGAGCAGGCGCTCGACACGTTCCTTTATCGATTCGTCGGTCAGCGGTGAAAATTTGTTGAATAGCGGCGCGATCCACGTCGGATACACCGCGAGCATGGTGATGTTGAAGGCCATCCATGTCAGCCACGCGTAAAGCCACCACCATTCACCCATGCGTGCCATCAGCCACAGTACGACCGCGATCAGCGGCAGGCCGACTGCCGCTGAGAGCAGTAGTCCCTTGATGAAGTCAATCCAGAATAGCTTCACGGTGACCTTGTTGAAGCCGTAATGCTCCTCGATCACGAAGGTGCGGTAGAGATTCAGAGGAATGTCGACAATAGTCATGATTGCGGCGACACAGGTGATCAGCGCCAGTCCGCGGACGATGCCCGGCTCGAACCATGCCGCGGTGAGACCGTGCAGAGCCTGCAGTCCGCCGCCGAAGGTGAAGGTTAGCGCAATGGTGGCTTCAACCAGTACGCCGATCATTGTGAAACGCGTTTTGGTGCAGGTGTAGTCCGCGGCGCGCTGGTGCGCGTCGATGGTGATGACGTCGGCGAACTGCGCCGGCACCGCATCGCGGTGGGCCGCCACATGGGCGGCATGGCGGGTAGCCAGCCGCAGCCGGGTGGCGACGATCAGGAGTAGCGCGACCAGGAAAATAAGGCCAAAAGTGTGCATTTGGGTTATGGGGGCGATTGCTTGTGACACAATGCGCTTCTGAAAATTCCCGAAAACAATTATGGCACAGGATCCCAACGCGCTCATCTGGATCGATATGGAGATGAGTGGCCTCAATCCAGAGATCGATCGCATCCTCGAGATCGCGGTCGTCATCACCGATTCGCAGCTGAACACCGTCGCTGAGGCGCCGGTGCTGGTGGTGCACCAGCCTGATTCGGTGCTTGACGCGATGGACAACTGGAACAAGTCCACGCACGGTAAATCCGGACTGATCGACCGGGTAAAGGCCTCGAAGCTCTTTGAAGCCGACGCCGAGAAGCAGATGATCGATTTCCTGTCACGGTATGTGCCGTCGGGTGCGTCGCCGATCTGCGGCAATTCTGTTCACCAGGACCGCCGCTTCCTGGTGCGTTACATGCCGAAGCTGGATGCCTTCTTTCATTACCGCCTGATCGATGTCAGCACGCTGAAGGAACTGGCGCGGCGCTGGAAGCCGAACGTACTCAACGGCATGGTCAAGCACGGCAAGCATGAGGCGCTTGCCGACATTTACGAATCGATCGAAGAGCTGCGTTACTATCGCGCGCAGATCATGAAGATCTGAAACCCGGCTTCTAAATCCCTGCGCTTGCCGCAACTGTTTCGGCAGTTGCGTTGCTCCCCCTTACCTATCTGTAATCTTTCGTCGCAGCCCCGCTGCCTCCTTGTCGCGGCTGCGCTCGGTAGATTTATAAGACGGGTTTCGCCATACCAGGAAACATCTGTTGGCGAGACTTCAGTTCAGTTTCAGGTCGCCGTCGAAAGTCACGTCGACGGCCAAATCGCCGACTTTCAGCGTCATCGTTGCTTTTAGCGATTCGCTGCCTTTGAACTTGCCGTCCTCTAAGGCCTTGCGTACCGCCTTCTCGATGGCGAGCTGCGAATTGACACCGACAGTCTTGAGGAATTTGCGGATGCTCATGTTCAGGGCTTCGTCGTTCATCGGTTTTTCCTTTTGAGGGTGTTGAAGTGTTGGATCAGGCCGGCGGATGCAGGGTCGGATAGGGGTGAAGTTCCGTCGCTTAATGCTGTTTGCAGGCTGTCGGCCAAAGTCTTACCGCGTACCACGCCCCACTGATCAAAGGCATTGATATCCAGGATCGCACTTTGCACGAAAGTGCGATGCTCGTAGAGCGCGAGCAGGGCTCCGAGACTGCGCGGATCCAGCACCGGCAGCAGCAGCGTATTGCTGGGGCGGTTGCCGGGCAGCGTCTGGTGTGCTGCGAGCCGCGAGGCG
Source organism: Burkholderiales bacterium (assembly GCA_038106575.1). Taxonomy (GTDB): domain Bacteria; phylum Pseudomonadota; class Gammaproteobacteria; order Burkholderiales; family SG8-41. The sequence goes on along the minus strand of JAYOED010000005.1, from coordinate 59,512 downwards.
TCATGGGGCGCCGTATTCGCGGTAGCCAGTTCACTTTCAATCTCGGCCGCAGAGGTGCCGCGCATCAGCAGCGAGGATTGGGCAAAGCAGTTGGCAAGGATGAACTCCTGCGTCTTGGAGTCGCCTGTCTGTGGCAGGCAGCAAGCCACGAAATCCACCGGTACCGAATGCGTACCCTGATGTAGCATTTGGAAATAGGCGTGTTGTGCTTCCAGGCCCGGACTGCCGAACACAATCGTTCCGCTGTCAGTGCGCAATGGCTTGCCGCGCCATGTAACGTGCTTGCCCAGGCTTTCCATTTCGAGTTGCTGTAGCCATACCGGCAGCAGTTCAAGTCCGGGTTCGTACGGGATTACTGCGCGCGCATCCATGTTGAAAAAATTAGCGTGCCAGAGTCCGACCATACCGAGTATCACCGGCATGTTGCGTTCTGGCGGCTCGGCGGCGAAATGCGCGTCCATGGCTGCTGCTCCAGCCAGCAGTTCGTCGAAGCGGTCGGCACCCATTGCGATCATTGCCGGAAGACCCACAGCGGACCACAGCGAATAGCGACCACCGACCCAATCCCACATCGGAAAAATTCGTTCGGCCGGTATGGCAAAGGCTTGTGCGGCCCGCACATTGGCGGTGACCGCGGCGAACAGGATGCTGTTGCCGGAGGCTTTCTGCCATTCACGGGCCGCCTGCGAATTGAGCAGGGTTTCCTGCGTCGTGAAGCTCTTGGATTGGACGATGAACAGCGTGGTTGCCGGATCGAGGGTGGCCAGCAGCCGCGTGAGCGGCTCCCCCGGAGTGGTCACAAAATGCACGCGCGGCGACTCGGCGTCGGGTGCGCAGGCCGCGACAGCCAGCGCCGGACCCAGCGCCGAACCGCCGATGCCGAGACTGACCACGTCGGATACCGGCCTGCCGCTTGCTCCGAAAATTTTTCTGGCCTTAAGTGCGTCGCTGAAAGTGCGCATTGCAGCGAGTGTTTTGCGTACTTCGCGCGGTGCAGAAGAGCCGGCGCGCAGTGCCGTGTGCAGGGCCGCCCGTTTTTCGCTGGCGTTGACACGCTTGCCATCGAGCAGCGCCTTGATTCGCTCTGCCAGGCTGCGCTCGCGCGCCAGTTGGCACAGCAGGGACATCGTTTTGGCGGTGACCAGGTTTTTCGAGTAATCCAGCAGCAGATTGCAGGCTTCCAGAGAAAAATGCACTGAGCGCTGCGGGTCGGCGAAAAATTCGTTGCGCAGGTGGCGGGCGTTCCAGGTACGGCGGTGTGCGGCCAGCGCGCGCCATGCCGGCGTGCGCTTCAGTGAAACGCTGCGTGGGGCGGTATCAGTCATTGCCATGCATTGTAACGTGCCGACGAAGCTGCAACGGCGTTTACAATAGTGCCTGTTGAGTGGATTTTTTCCATGCTGTGCGCACTTATCGTACTGCTAGTGTATCAATTGATCGGCAAAGTCATGATGCATTTTGCGCAGCTGCCGGTGCCCGGTCCGCTAATCGGCCTGTTGCAGCTGTTTCTGAGGAGGAATTTCTAATTCGCGACGTCATCAACGCGCTGATCCGCGCCGCCGCCAACCTGTTTGATACGCGCATACTGGCGATCGTGTTTCTGCCAATGCTTGGCAGCATCGTGCTGTGGTCGGTGCTGGCGTGGCTGTTCTGGGAGCCGTGGACCAGCATCGTTACCGAAACGATGCGTTCAACGACTGTGGCCGGCTGGCTGCAGCAGTGGAGTGCGGTCTGGGTCGTCGACTACACCGCGGTGTTCGTTGTGGTGGTGTCGATCCTACCGGCCATTTTCGTCACTGCGCTGGTAATTACCGAGATCATCGCGATGCCGGTTATCGTCAAATTCGTCGGCGAGCGTTATTTTCCGGCCCTGCGGCGCGAAGCAGGTGGCACGCTTACCGGAGGCCTGCTCAATACTGTGGCCGGCATTACCCTGTTCGCAGTGCTGTGGGTGGTGACACTGCCGCTGTGGCTGACCGGCGTCGGCGCAGTGCTGGTGCCGCTGCTCAATTCGGCCTGGCTCAACCAGTGCGTATTTCGTTATGACGCGCTGTCTGAGCATGCCAGCGCAGACGAGATGCGCGAAATTACCAGGGCATCGCGGTGCGACCTGTTCCTGCTTGGCATATTGCTGTCGCTGCTGCTCTACGTGCCGCTGTTCAACCTGCTGGTGCCAGTGCTGTCCGGACTGGCATTCACCCACTTCTGCCTGGCCCGGCTGCAGGCTGCTCGAGGCAAGCCGTCATGAATGCGCTTTCAAATCCATTTGCCGCAGTGATCGAGTCGCGCGTGCAATCTGTAGCTCACGGCTGCACCCGCTGCGGCAAGTGTTTCGAGTTCTGCCACATGCCGGCGCCCGCGGCGCAGCAGCGCGGACAAGAGCTGCGCGGGTGCGTTCGATACCTGCGAAGGTTTTGAAGTCGTGAAGGTGGTGGATGCAGCGCTGGGAGCGTAGGTCGCTCCGGCGCCGGTCAGACAGTAATGGCCGCTGCCGCAGCAGACTATTTTTCACGCATCGCCCGCGCTTTTTTTGCGGCAGGTCGATCCCAGCAACGCTGTAGCCAGGCATGCACGCGCGGCCATTTGGCGGCAACATCGATCGATAGCGCACGGTAGAGCGCGCCTGCAACATTGAGGTCCGCCACCGAGAATGCCGAGCCGACAAGCCAGTCGGATTTGCCGAGTGCGGTTTCGAGGACATCGAACGCTGGCACCACGGCTTTCCAGGCCGCTTCGGCGGCTATAGCCCTGCGCTCTGCTTCGGGCAGGGCTCCCGGGGGACGGACGGAGGCGACGCGCGGTCGGGCGGGGCGGGCGGGGGGCCGCGGGCGCGCCGGCGGGGGGCGGG
>JAYOED010000005.1:16086-56654 GCA_038106575.1 Burkholderiales bacterium | reverse complement strand
GGTGTGACGTACGTATTCGACGATCTGACGATCGAGGCGGTCGGTTTCCCACAGGCTCCACTGCCAGACCAGGGCCTCGTTCTTCGGGTCGACAGGGTAGAGCGGGCTTTTGTGCTTCTTAGCGAGAAAGAGGTTGATCGCCATCGACTCGGAAAGAATAAAACCGTCGTCGTCTATGGTCGGCACCCGCGCATTCGGATTGACCAGGCGGTAGTTGGCGGTCTGCGTTTTGGGTGAACGCGGCAGCCAGTCCTTGTGTTTGTATTCGAGGCCGAGTTCGGCGACCATCCAGAGGGTGCGCAGGGCGCGGGAATTGGCTGAACCGTAGATAGTGAGCACTCTTTCTCCAGTCAAAAAGGCATCAAGGAAAGTCCAAAGCGTAGTTATTTTAAGGTATTGCAAACAGCGCGTTGCTTTTTCTTCTTTGCCGGTTTTGCAGGCATGGTTCTGGCGTGCGCGATGTAGTCCTCGACCAATTGCGGATCGAGGCATCAATGCGTATTGCCGAAGCCCCTATGTATAGAAAACCATTTAGTGGTTTGCCGGTGAAATCCATCGGTCGCACGTGCGGGCGCCTGAGCGCCGCCGCGCAGTCTTCGGTGGCGAGTCTGGCAACCAAGTCGCCATTAATGACGCCTCAGCACATCCTGTCGTCGAGTAGGCATGCGATGCCGCCGAACATTTTGCGTTCTTCGAGTTCGCGCCTGCGCCTGACCAGCATGCGGATTTGCTGCGCGAGTACTTCATCGTAGGCTATGGCGGGGCATCAGCAATGACGGCAAAGCGGTGAGCATAGCATCGGCGCATGCAGGTGTTACCATCAGAGGCAGATTGATGTTCTGTAGGAGCGCATGATTTTCCGGATGTATGACCATGGATGAACTGCTCGCCTGGCTTGGCCAGTTGCGAAAACTGCTTGATTTTTCCCTGCTGACCGTCGGCGACAAGCCGATCACGCTGTGGTCTATGCTGTACATGCTGGTGTTGATCATCGTGCTGTTCTGGGTGACCAAGCGTGTGCAGGTGCTGTTGTCGGAAAAACTGCTGACGCGTACCAGCCTTAGCGCGCCGGGCAGGCACGCCGTCGCTACCATTGCCCGTTATCTGATGCTGTTGATCGGTCTGCTAGTAATACTGCAGACTGCGGGCATTGATCTCACCACACTGAACGTGCTTGCGGGCGCAGTGGGCATCGGTGTGGGCTTCGGTCTGCAGAATGTGATCAGCAATTTCTTCTCGGGCCTGATCATTATGTTCGAGCGTCCGATCAAGGTCGGAGACCGCATCGAGGTCGATAACGTGGAAGGTGATGTGCTGGAAATCGGTGCGCGCAGTACCGTGGTCCTGACCAACGACAACATCGCGATCATTGTTCCCAACTCCAAGTTCATCACGGAAAACGTCGTCAACTGGAAGTACAACGACGGCAAGGTGCGTTTCCGCATCCCTGTGGGTGTGGCCTACGGCACCGACGTGCGACTGGTGGAAAAGGTGCTGCTTGAAGTGGCCAAGGCGCAGGAAGATGTCATGGAAAACCCCGCGCCGGTAGTAAGGCTGATGAGTTTTGGCGACAGCGCGCTGGAGTTCGAACTGCGGGTCTGGAGCGAAACCCAGGTTCACCGCAAGGGGGTGCTGACCAGCGCAATCAATTTCGCAATTTGCGATAAATTCAAGGAGCACGCGATCGAAATCCCGTTCCCGCAGCGTGACCTGCACATCCGCAGCGGTGCCGTCGAGATCAAGCGGGCCGGCTGAAAATCTGCCGCGCTACAGCGGCCATAAAATCAGCATTGCCGGAATACTGACCGCCACCAACAGGATTTCGACCGGCAGCTCCGCCAGTTCCATCAGCGTGATTTCGTCGGCGGCCGGCGGCCGGCAGCAGGTTGAAGATCACGCAGGTAAGCAGCGCGAAAACGGTAACCATGTCATGGTTCCAGCGATCCCATAGGAACAACGTGGCAGTGGCAACCAGAATGACGAGAATCAGTATTTGTTCTTGAGTCACACAGCCATTATTCATCAGTAATAGACGCAGGCCAAATCCGCGATGCACGTGTTACGCAGATGCGGGTCAAGGAGGTTGTGCATGAAATTCGGAAAAATCGGTTTGATGACCCCGGGTGACATGGGGCAGGGCATGGCAATGCAGATCCAGGCGCGGGGATACACGGTGTGCACTGCGCTCGAAGGACGCAGCGAGCGCAGTCGCCGGCTCGCGAACGAGGCTGGGCTGACAGACGTCGGCTCGATCGCAAAACTGGTAGGCGAGTGCGACGCGGTATTGTCGGTGATGGATCCGGGCGCGGCGCTGTCCTTCGGACGGCAGGCGGCGGATGCGATCCGCGCCAGAAAACACAACACGCTGATTGTCGACTGCAACGCAATTGCGCCGCAGACAGCGGTTGAAATCGCGAGCATGGTTGGAGAGGCGAGGGGAAAATTCGTTGATGCGGGCATCATCGGTCCGCCGCCGCGCGGCAACGCGAAGATCACACTCTATGTGTCGGGGCCTGATGCACGCTTGTTAGAGCAGATTGGCGGACCGCAGCTGAAAGTGCAGGTGGTCAGTGACCGCATCGGAGATGCCAGCGCGCTGAAGATGTGTTCAGGGGCATTGACCAAGGGCACGCAGGCCTTGTGGCTGGAGGTGATGATTGCGGCGCAGCGCATGGGCGTGCATGAACTGCTGGAGCGCGATCTCCGAGAAGGGCCGCGCAGTGAAATCTACAAATGGGTTAGCGGCCAGCTCGCGATCATGCCGCCAAAGGCCTATCGCTGGGTGCCGGAGATGAATGAGGTGGCCAAAACCATGGCGACTTCGGGCATCACGCCGCAAGTTTTTTCGAGTATTGCGGAAATCTGCGCGGCTGTGGGTCGCACTGAACTCGGTGCGGAAACTCCAGAGCAGGAACGTACGCGTGGACGCAGCGGCATGGAAGTGGTGCGGCTGCTGGCACAGGATAAAAATATGAATAAAAACATGTAGTTAATACCACATTGCGGACTCTGGCTCGCTACAGCAGTTTTTTGCCGCATTAGACTTCTAATATCAGAAACGAGAGGGGAAACAGTGTCTGCTGCGGTAGATGAATTCGAGTTTTTTCTGGAGAAAGCCTGGTCCGACGGTTTTCCGGTAGTTACACCGAACGAAGCGCGTGTGCAGGAAATACTCAAGGCGACAAAGCGCGCGCCCGATGAGGTCATCGGCAGCATTCCACCCGCCGGAGAAACCGCGACGGTTCGAGATGTCGCAATCCATGCACTGATGGCGGGTTGCAAACCGGAATACCTGCCAGTGGTGCTCGGCGCGCTGGAACTGATCCTGCGCGAACAGTTCAACATGGGCGGCGTGCAGTGCACGATGCACGGCGTCGCGCCGCTGATGATCGTCAACGGACCGTACGCCGATAAAATCGGCATCCGCGGCGGCAACGGCTGCTTCGGTCCGGGTTTCCGTGCCAACGCCACCATCGGTCGCGCGATCCGCCTGATCCTGCTCAATCTCGGTGGCGGCATCGCAGGGCTGGCTTCGGCGACGGTGTTCGCGTCTCCGATCCGCTATACCGCGTGCTTGACCGAGCACATGGCGCAGAGTCCGTGGGAAAGTCTTGCGGTGTCACGGGGCTATGCACCAGATGCCAACGTGATCACCTGCGCGATGGTGGACAGCCCGCGGCTGCATTTCGACGATGTCAGCACCGAACCACAGCGCCTGCTACGCGGCATCGGTGACGCAATGACAGCGCCGGGTTCGTGGAACATGTGGTTCAGCTCCGACGTAGTGGTGGCGATGAGTCCGCAGCACGCCAAGCTGTGCGCCGGGGCAGGAATGTCACGCAGGGACGTTCAGTACCGGCTGTGCGAACTGGCAGCGCGCTCACAGGAAAATCTCAAGCGCGGCGGTAACTGGCGTCCGGAGCGCGCGCGTGCCTTGGGTCTTGATCCTGATGACGACGCTGCGCTGATCCGAGCGGTGAAGGATCCGCAGCGCCTGCATCTGATCGTCGCCGGAGGGCTAGGTCCAGTCACTGCGGTATGCCACGGCTGGAACGAATCGAGTGTTTCGGTGCATGGCGAATACGCCGCGTGAGTGTTGCGGTTGAAGCGATCGCGCTAGAAGTGTATTTTGGGGGGGGCAATGCCAGATACTGATGCAATCAGCGAACTGCCGTTCATCGACCCTACTGCCGGAGGTAGTAGCGCTCAGCTTGCGCTGGCGACCAGGCCGATGGATCTCGCGGGTAAAGTGGTCGGTCTGCTCGACAACACCAAGGAGCAGGCGGACGTGATCCTGGCTACGGTTGCCGAGATTCTCCGCCGCGATTACGGTGTTGCAGACGTGATCATTCGGCGTAAGGAACATTATTCGAAGCCCGCCTCCGAGGCGCTGATCAGCGAGATGGCAAACAAGGTTCAGGTGGCCGCTGCCGCGCTTGGCGGGTGAGGGTCCTGCACGTTGTGCAGTGTGCACGACACCATGGCATTCGAAAAACTGGGCATACCGGCAACGCTGTTTCTGACCACGGTGTTCAGGAATGCCGCGGTGTACCAGTTCAGGGCCAAAGGCATGGACGGACACCCTTATGTTGAATTGCCGCATCCGGTCAGCAACCTGACACCGGAGCAGATGAAAGAAGTCACCGCGAAGCATGTTACGCTGATGGTGCGCCAGCTGACGCAGTGATTGAGGAACAGCGGCCGGCAGGATGGCCATCATGAGCCGGCAGCCGTTGGCAGTGCAGTGATAACAAAGATGAGGAGAATGATATGAAGTGCAATGCAATCCGCAGCGGCCTGCTGCTTTTGTTGTTCATGGTAGCCGGTGCTGCGAATGCCGCTGGTTACCCTGAGCGTCCGATCCGTTTCATCGTCCCCTATTCAGTGGGCGGCACCTCCGATCTGGTCGGGCGTCTGGTCGGAGCCAAGTTGACCGAGGAGCTCGGCCAGCAGCTGGTCGTGGACAACCGCGGCGGCGGCGGCAGCACCATCGGTACTGCGCTGGTGGCTTCCGCTAATCCCGACGGCCATACACTGATCGTCAACAACATCGGACTCGCAGTGAATGAAACGCTGCGCCCCGAGCGCAGCTACGTCGCGCTGCGCGACCTGTCGCCGGTGTCGCTGGTCGGATTCACGCCGAGCGTGCTGGTGGTCAACAATGCCTTTCCCGCGAAAAACGTTGCCGATTTCGTCAAGATGGCGAAATCTCAGCCGGGCAAGATCCCCTTTGGTTCGGCGGGCGCCGGCAGTTCCACGCACCTGTCGATGGCCTACCTGCTCAAGGTCGCGAAAATCGACCTGCTGCATGTGCCTTATAAGGGCGGTGGTCCCGCAGTGCGCGACACTATGGCCGGCAACGTGAAATGCGTGATGTCACCGATTCCCACGGTGTTCGGTCATCTGAAGGCCGGGCGTTTGCGCGGGATCGGTCAGAGCGGAGCAAAACGCTCTTCTGTGCTGCCCGACATGCCGACGGTTGCCGAATCTGGCGTGCCCGGTTATGAATTCAGTACTTGGTACGGCGTCCTTGCGCCGGCGAAGACCCCTGCTTCGGTGATCGCGACGCTGAACAAGGCCATGGTCAAGGGCTTGAAATCGGCTGACATGAAGCAGAAGCTCGGCAGTCAGGGCATGGATCCGGAGCCGACCAGCCCGCAGGCATTTCGCAAGCTGATCAGCGACGAGATCGCCAAGTGGCGTGAGGTCATCCAGTCAGCAGGGATCGGCCGCAGCTGATTTTGGCCGCGCATCGTCGTACTTGGATTTTTGGTCGGGTGCGGCGGGAGAATTAAGCCGTGTAACTGATAAAAAAACTCCGGCCCCGCAGGGGCCGGAGTTTCGCAGTTTTATTCACGAGCTGTGTTTTTCGGGGGTTGCGCCTTGGCTTTGCGGCCAGGTGCGGCGGGCGGTATATAACCAGATATGCGGCACAACACGCCTTCGATTTCCTTGCCGTCCTTGTAACGGATCGAGCGGCATACCATCACGGCCCCTTTGGCGTGCAGGTCTGACACACGTGAACGTACGCTTGCCAGTGACAGGCCAGTGGCGGCGGCAATTTCCGAATCAAGACGTTCGCCGCTGTTTTGCAGATAGTCGAGAATTTCTTGCATTTCTGAATACCTTTCAGTGCGGTCAATCAGATCGCGGCCCGAAAAACGGGTCGTCGATTCAAGGGGTGCGGATGATGCTGCGGATCTGCGCCGGTTCCGAAGTTTGCCGAAGTGGCGGGCGGTGAGTTACTGGCCCAATGTGACTGCGGCGTTCGGAGCAAGATTATAACACATTGATTGAAAAGCACAAATAGCCGTTCCCCGAGTGGGGAATTCAGGCTTTTGCGGGTTCAGCGGCCGACTCGTCAGGCAACAACAGCACGATCGCAGCTTTGACGGCTGCAATGCCGGCAAGTATCCAGAAAGACACTGAAAAACCGAACGTTTTGACCAGTGGTCCTAGTGCCCAGACCGCCAGCGAACTGAAGCCGAAGGCCACGGTCAGGCGCATGCCGGCCACACGCGAGCGCAAGCGGTCATCCACATAGCGGACGATCATGGCATCGGTGAAGGGGATCGAGCCGAATACGAACACCATGACCGCCAGCATTGCGACGAACAACCACCAGCTCTGGGTGTGCGCGGCGAGGATCAGCAGCGGGATCTGGATGACCGACATCCAGAACTGCAGCGGCTTGAACGGCATTTTGTCGATCAGGTTGCCGACGACGATCTGCGCGAAAGAGGCTATGGTGTAGATGACGGCGAGCATGATGCCGACCACCGCGGGATCGTCGAGCACACCGGTGAAGCCGGCGGCGAGCAGTTGGGCGTTGCCGTTGGTGGTGAAGTTGAAGAGGATGGTGCTGACCGCTGCGGCAGCAGTCATCACCGCAAAGGCGCGCATTAGCATCTCTGGCGTCAGCGTGACCTTGGCCTTGCCGCCCTTGCGCTTGGCCGGCGCTTCGGTTTCCTTCGGCGTCACCAAAGCGAACACGATGCCGCAGCCGATCGAAACGATACCGGGCACAATGAAAGCGGCACGCCAGCCGATCCACTGCACCAGAAAGCCGGTCACCAGCGCCGCGACCGCGATGCCGAGGTTGCCGGCAAGGCCGTTCAGTCCGATGACAGCGCCCGGGTTGGGTACGCCTTGTACTAGCATCGGGATTCCGACCGGATGATAGATCGCGGCGAAAGCGCCGAGCAGCGTAAGCGCGGCAGCGAGCTGCCAGGCATTCTGGGTGGCGGCTACTAGCATGGCTGATACGCCCATGCCGATGAAAAAAATGATCATCATCACGCGGCGGCCCCACAGATCGCCGAGGCGGCCGGCTGGCATCGCGCCGAGGCCAAAAAGCGCAAAGGCGCCGACGCCATAGGGCATCAGATCGGTCCAGTTCTGATAGCCGAATTCAGCGGCGATCGTGGCGACCGCGGTGGCGAAGATCAGCAGGAACATGTGATCTACGGCATGGCCGACGTTGAGCAGGATGCGGACGATGACGGGCAGGCCGTCAGTGGACGGTGCGGAATCAGGGGTGGTCGCGGTAGTCATGGGGACGGATTCTGCTTGAGCTAGAATCGTCTGTCTTTCGATATTTTTAGACAAACATTCGAGAAATGGACAAACCGGTCAGCAAGGAGCGGAAACCCCGTGTTCTGCGGGGTGGTAAACCAGGCCGTCAGGTGGTTCATGATCCGGTCGTGCAGCATCCGGTCGGCGGTGACCACAACCGAGCGGTGGTCACACGGCGCACTTTTTATCAGAGCGGTCATCACATCGAGCCACACTGGCACGAACGCGCGCAATTTGCCTACGCGGTATCGGGCGCGATGCGCGTGCGTACCGAACGTCGTGCCTGGATCGTGCCCACCAGCCGTGCGTTCTGGATTCCCGCGGGGACCGTGCACGAGATCCAGATGCATGGTGACGTGGACATGCACAGCCTCTACCTCAGCAATTTGGCCGCGCAGGGTATGCCCTCGTCCTGTACTGTTTTTGACGTGACTCCGCTGCTGCGGGAACTTGTGGTGCGTGCGGCGACGGTACCTGCGAGTTATGACGAACGCGGAGAGGACGGCCTGATCATGCAACTGGTAACGGCGGAAATGCAGCGTATGCCAGAATGCGCTTTCGATCTGCCACTGCCAGACAGCGCCGATTTGCGTGCTTTGTGCGAGCGGATATTTGCCGATCTGTCCACCCGTGAACCCTGCGGTGTTGACGCTGCGGCCCTGAACGTCAGCACCCGTACGCTCTACCGGCGGTTCCTCCGCGAAACCGGCATCACTTTTGCACGCTGGAAACAGCAGGCGCGGCTGCTGGAGTCGATCCGTCGCCTCGCCGAAGGGGCGCCCGTGACCATGGTGGCGGTAGATCTGGGCTACGAGAGTCCGGGGGCATTTTCAACCATGTTTCGCCGCGCACTGGGGGTGGCTCCGCGTGCGTTTGCCGCCGGGGTGGGGCAATCCACTGTTTATTTCAGGTAACGTTCGTGGAAAGCCTGAATTGCACGTGCCGTGTCGCGTGCGGTCTATTCGATGACATCATTTCCGCGCAAATTGCGGCCGAATTCCAGCTGCATGGCGTCTACCCCTCTGTCCTGTGGCTGCCGTACAAATCCACCGTATGTCCGACACTGTAATTACGGGCTTGAACCCGGTCGGGTGGTGACTTGTCGAGTGCCGGGACGATTGCGTAGCCCATCGCAACGAATAGTCCGAACACGCAGTCCGGGCCGGTGATTGCTGGCGGGCCGGCTCGCGCGAGTAAACGGGTGACTGTGGCGCCGTGGAAAGTACAGCGCAGCACGGAGTCACCGAAGGCCGACTGGCCATGGACATCAAACAGCATGGCGTGCTGATATTTTGCGCGTGCGTCTTCGACGAATCCGCGAATCACCGAGTGATAGTGTTCGTTGTCGGCCTCGCAGCCTGCGGAGCCATAGGCTTCGTCGGCAATGCGGTTGGCATCGATGAACTTGCGGTGAAACTGTGCCATGACAACATAGGGTTTTTTGCCGGTGAGTCGCGCCAGCTCTTTGGCAATGCCGCGTGCGAGCACGTCGGTGTTGAAGTCTGCGGAGGTTACAAAGCGTGAACCAATCGGCGTGCGCAGGCCGCAGCCGGTAACATTGCTGCGACCGCCATGCGGCGCCGTGATGATGACTGGCAGTTCGCAGTGTTCCACTTTCACCAGCTCGCGTGCCAGCGCGCCGCCGCATGACAGCAGGAACGTGATGGACAACAACAGCCGTTTCATAGCGACTCTCAGCAAAAAAACGCCGCGCAATGCGCGGCGTTTAGGTAAACAGACAACCCGGTTATTTCACCTTGGCGCCCGAAATCCTGACCAGTTCGCTGATGCGCTTGTCTTCACTGTTTCTCCAGGCATCAAGCTCCTTGCGGCCACCGGCGACGATCTCGATGCCGTTGTTCTTGAGACGGGCACCGAACGCCGGGTCCTTGGCAGCCTTGACCACTTCCATGCTGACCTTGTCGATGATCGCGGCCGGCGTTCCCGTGGGCGCCACGATGCTGTACCAACCGTACATCGCATAGCCTGGAACCGATTCCGAGATTGAAGGCACGTCAGGGAACAAGGGCGCGCGCTTCGGCGGTGTCACACCCAGAGCACGCAGCCGCCCGGTTTCGATGTGAGCACGCGCTGCAGGTGCCACGGCATAGGTGATCTGCACTTCGTTGGCGATGGCGTCAGTGATGGACTGGGCAACCCCCTTGTAGGGCACGTGCAACATTTTGGTGCCGGTCAGCTGGGTCAGCAACACGCCGGACAGGTGTTCGGAAGAGCCGACACCGGCGGAGCCATAACGCAGTGAACCCGGGGATTTTTTGGCCAGTGCGACCAGTTCACGGACCGATTTCGCCGGCAGTTTGGGGTTGGCCAGCAGCACGAACGGAACGGTGCCGATCAACGCGATGGACTGGAAGTCTTTCGCCAGGTTGAATTTGATGCCGGCCAGCACTTTCGAAGCGACAAACAACTGCGATGTCAGCATCATCCAGGTATATCCGTCAGGCACTGCCTGCAGTGCAAGATCGGCGCTGATCTTGCCGGATGCGCCGGGACGCGAATCGACAACTACGCGCTGGCCCCACACATCGAACAGACGGTCGGAAGTCATCCGCGAAATGATGTCGGGGCCGGAGCCCGGGGCGCTGCCGATGATCAGGCGTATGGGTTTTTCGGGAAAGCCTGCGGCTTGTGCCATCGGTACGGCCAGCATTGCAGCAGCGAACATTATTCCTGGGATACGCATCTTGAATTTCCTCCTTGGTTTAAATGCGGTGATCTGATGTCCCGCGGTTGTTACATGCGTTCGAAAACGGCGGCAATGCCCTGACCGCCGCCTATGCACATGGTTACCAGGGCGTACTTGCCGCCGGTCCGTTGCAGTTCATAAAGTGCTTTGACCGTAAGAATCGCGCCGGTGGCACCGATGGGGTGACCGAGGCCGACTGCGCCGCCGTTGGGATTGGTTTTCTTTGGGTCGAATTTGAGATCGCAGGACACCGCGAGCGCTTGCACTGCGAAGGCTTCGTTGGATTCGATGACGTCCATGTCCTCGACCTTGAGGCCGGCACGCTTCAGTGCGTTCTGTACCGCGGGCACGGGACCGATGCCCATGATTTTTGGGTCGACGCCGGCCAGTCCGTATGAGATCAGGCGCGCCATCGGTTTCAGGCCTGCCTTTTTCGCGGCTTCTTTTTCCATCATCACCACTGCGGCAGCACCGTCGTTGATGCCCGAGGCGTTGCCGGCGGTGACTGAACCGCCTTCCTTCTTGAATACGGCGCGCAGCTTAGCGAGGCTTTCCAGGGTCACGTCGGCGCGCGGATGCTCGTCCTTATCAAACAGTGTCGTGCCTTTTCGGGTTTTCAGTTCCACCGGCAGGATCTGGTCTTTGAAGTGGCCCTTTTCGATGGCGTTGATGGCGCGACGGTGGCTCTCAACAGCTAACTCGTCCTGCTGTTCGCGGCCGATTTTCCATTGAGCGGCGATGTTTTCCGCTGTAATGCCCATGTGCACGTTATCGAAAGGATCGGTCAGCGCGCCGACCATCATGTCGATGACATTGCCGTCGCTCATGCGCTGGCCCCAGCGCAGGCTGGGCATCAGGTAACCACCGCGGCTCATCGACTCTGCACCGCCGCCGACTGCTGCGTCGCAGTCGCCGAGCAGGATGCCCTGCGCTGCGGAAACGATGGCCTGCATGCCGCTGCCGCAGAGGCGGTTGACGGTCAGGGCAGTGGTGTCCTGTGGCAGTCCGCCCTTGATGCAGGCAACGCGTGAAAAATACATGTCCTTGGCTTCTCCATGGATGACGTTGCCGAACACCAGCTGGCCGACCTGCTTGGGATCGATTTTAGCGCGGCTGACTGCTTCCTTGACGACTTGGCCGGCAAGTTCCGTTGGAGCGACGTCCTTCAGTGAGCCGCCGTAATCGCCGATAGCTGTGCGCACACCGCTGAGCACGACCACTTCACGTCCGTTGACCATGAAATTCTCCGTAGTCCATTGATTTGAATAATTTTGTTGCCGCATGCGCGGGGGCATGGGGCATAATAAAACAAATTTTACGCCCGGCACTCCCGGGTGTCGAGGTAACGGCGGGTCAGTGGCGAGTGGGGTCGGGGATTGCAGTCACAGTTGAGGCGAAAATTTCCTCGGCATCGACGGCATCGAATACATACTGCCGGTTGCAAAACTCGCAGCGAACTTCGACTTTACCGCGCTCAGCAACGACGCTGCGCACTTCGTCGGCACCCAGCATCCGCAGCATGCCAGTAACACGCTCGGATGAACAGGAGCAGCGGAAAAAAACCGGTTTCGAATCGAATACGCGCAGGTCTTCTTCATGGAACAGCCGGAGGAGAAGTTCGGGCGGAGCCAGCGCCAGCAACTCCGCGTCGCGTACCGTGCTCGCCAGATGCCCGGCGCGCGTCCAGGCGTCAGCGTCGGCAGATTCTCGTTCAGGCAGTTTCTGGATCAGCAGGCCGGCGGCGCGAGTTTCATCGCAAGCCAGCCACAACCGGGTTTCGATCTGCTCGGAAGTATTCATATAATGCTCCAATGCTGCAGCGATGCTGTCGGCATTCAGATCGACAACACCCTGGTAGCTTTGCCGGCCCGATTCGGGCAGCAGATTGATCGCGAAACGTCCATTGCCGAGCAGTGCGCGTAGCGTGGTCGATTCCCCTCCGCAGTCTGGCAAAACCCCGTCCCATTTTGCGGTGGCACGCATCGCATGGTCCGCCGAGCATTCGACGACGATCAGCTTCACCGGGCCATCGCCATGCAATTGAAGGATTAGCGCCCCCTCGAATTTGAGCGTGGCTGCAAGCAGGGCTCCGGCTGCCATTAGTTCACCAAGGAGTTGGCGCAGCGCTGCAGGATAATCATGGCGATCGGTGACGGCTTGCCAGGTAGCGGCAAGTTGCACGAATTCGCCACGTATCGGCGCATGCTCGAAAATGAAACGCCGCAGCGTGTCGCTCATGCATTCTCCCCGCTATTTGCCGGGTTGACGTCGATAGAGACGGAATCGTTCGTCCTTGTCGCCGGGTCGGTGGCCTTCCCATATCTTGCGCCATTCGCGGGGCACCAGCAGTTCATCCGGGGGCTTGCCTTGCGTCAGCAGCAAGTCGCATTCGCTGGAACGGGATACCACCTCGACTCGCTGGCTGCGGATATCCGCGAAATAGTGAAGCATCGCGCGTTGTGGCTCACCTAGGTCCCGACTGGCAATGCACACGTATTCTACGGGTATGGCACGCACCATGTCAGTGACCATCGAACGGTAGCTTTTTGCAGTGTCGACCCAACCGATGAACAGCGTGGCGAGCAACGCCCACATCGCGGTGAGACCCGCCGCCCAGACGATCAGCGGGCGTTCGGCATTGCGCGGCAGTTTGACCAGTAGCGCAAACCAGCAGGAGGTGTAAGCGAGGCCGAGCAGGAACGGGAACCAGTGGAAACCGAAATCGTAACCCGGGCGTATGGTATGAAGATGCGTGTGCAGTCGTGCCGGGACGCCAAGTTCCAGTGCGCTCCAGTAGAACCAGCCCACGGCGATGAAAAAGGTAAAGGTCATCACGCTGAACCAGTACCAGCCGTTGGCTGCGCCGCGGCGCAGGGGCTCGATGGCGGGTACCGCGAGCAATGCCAGCGGAATCAGCATCGGCATGGCATACAGTTCGCGGGATTCTGCGGCGCCGCCGAGCATCAGCAACGAGGCCAGAAAGCCCAGCCCGGGAAGTAAGGTGCCGGTTGAGGAAAGCTGCTGCATGCGTCGCGCGCGCCACAGCGTCCACAGCGCAAGCGGCCAGGCCGGAAAGGCATACCACGGCAGGATTTTCAGGTAGTAGGCGATGCCGTCCGGAAGATTGCGGAAATCAAAGAAGCGCGCGAGATTCTCGGCAGTCAGCCAGGTGATGAACAGCACCGGCTCGCGTTGCACCAGAAGCAGCGGCCATACCGTCAACCAGGGCAGGGATGCGATAAACGCGAACACCAGTGTTACCGCGAACTGTGAGGCGCGCCAGCGCAGGCTGAGCAGCGGCAGGCTTGCGGCAATGACCGCAATGATCACGGCCTCCGGTATGCCCATGGTCATGAATACCAGACCACATGCGGTTCCCAGCCAGAATCCGCCGGTAACGGCGCGTCGCGCCGCGAGGGCGACGCCGTAATACGCCATGGCGAATCCGGTCAGTGCTGCGACATCCGCAATCAACTGGTGGCTGCGGACCACCAGCCCGAGGCAGCCGAGCAGCAACAGTGCGGCCGTCAGGCCATGGCGGGGACCGTGCAGTTCGCGTGACGCCAGTGCAGTGAACAGCAGTGCCAGCCCGATGTAGAAGCCTGCGACGAGTCGAGCGGCGTCGTGCAGCGGCAGCAACGGGGAAAAAAGGACTGCGCTGGCGGCGGCGCTGAGATAGAACAACGGTGGCTTGTCCATGAACGGCTCGCCGGCAATCTGCGGCACCACCCAACTGCCGCCGCGCAGGATTTCATAGACCGCGCCGAAGGTGTAGGCCTCATCAGGCTTCCATGGATCATGGCCGACCAGTCCTGGCAGTAGCCACGCCAGACACAGGATTGCGATCAGCAGCACCCGGACAGGGATGTGCAAAGGAAAAATGCGCTTCGTCATCCGTTCATTTTATCCGCACACGCGTGGTGAGCAGCACCATCCCGGCGCGTTTGCCCTCAATTGGTGCGGTCGCGCACCACAATTGGATTCATTTTCCTGCATGACTGCTGACTGCGCACGGTTAGCACGCGAATGGTTTCCGGAAACTTTATTTAAAACATTACGTTATGAGCGACGCGGGCATCGTGAGTGAACTCGCCGAACGCGGTCACGAGGTGGAAATCATCGGTGCGTACGACGAAACCGTAGGCCATGCCGGCATGATCATCCGCCATGCCGACGGCATGCTCGAAGGCGGCGCCGATCCGCGCAGCGACGGTGGCGTCGCTGCGTACTAAGCGGTATTACAGCGCGTCGGCGACGGCCTTGCCGAGGTCTGCGGTCATTGCCTTGCCGCCGAGGTCCGGTGTCTTCGGACCTTCGCGCAGCGCGGTTTCAATGGCCTTGACAACTGCAGCACCCGCTTCCGGGCATCCCAGGTGGTCGAGCATCATCGCACCGGCCCAGATCTGGCCGACCGGGTTGGCGATTTTCTTGCCGTAGATGTCCGGCGCCGAGCCATGCACCGGCTCGAACAGCGAGGGAAACTTTTTCTCCGGGTTCATGTTGGCCGAAGGCGCGATGCCGATGGTGCCGGTGGCGGCGGGGCCGAGGTCGGAGAGGATGTCGCCGAACAGGTTGGAAGCAACCACCACGTCAAACCAGTCGGGGTGCATCACGAAATGCGCGGTCAGGATGTCGATGTGGTACTGGTCGGTCTTGACGTCGGGGTATTTCGCCGCCATTTCCTTGACCCGTTCGTCCCAGTACGGCATGGAGATCGAAATGCCGTTTGATTTGGTGGCCGAGGTCAGGTGTTTCTTCGGACGTTTTTGCGCCAGTTCATAGGCAAACTTGAGGATGCGGTCGACGCCATGGCGGGAGAAGATCGCCTGTTGCGTGACGAATTCGCGGTCGGTGCCGCCGAACATGCGACCGCCGACTGAGGAGTATTCGCCCTCGCTGTTTTCACGTACCACCCAGAAATCAATATCGCCGGGCTTGCGGTCGGCCAGCGGGCATTTCATGCCAGGCATCAGCCGGACCGGACGCAGATTGACATACTGGTCGTAGCCTCGGCGAAAGGGGATCAACAGGCCCCAGAGGGAAATATGGTCCGGCAGCATCGCCGGCCAGCCCACGGCGCCGAAGTATACGGCGTCATGTTTTTCGAGTTGCTTGAGACCGTCCTCGGGCATCATGCGACCGTGCTTGGCGTAGTAATCGCAGCTCCAGTCGAGTTCATCGAATTTCCACTGGATGCCGAATTTGCGGCCGACCGCTTCCATGACACGCAGACCTTCAGGCATGACTTCCTTGCCGATGCCGTCGCCGGGGATTACTGCGATGCGAAACGATTTCATGATTCAACTCCTGTATGCCGATGTGGGTGCCGACTAGTACGTAAGCTGCAGATGAACGGGTTCCATAAAAAGAAAGGGCAGCCCGCGGGGCTGCCCTGGATCAATACAAAGACAACATCAGGCCGCAGCGGCCTTGCTTCTGGCGGGCGTACGCTTGCCGTATTTCTGGTTGAATTTTTCGACGCGGCCGGCGGTATCGAGGATCTTCTGTTTGCCGGTATAGAATGGATGGCAGGAGGAGCAGACTTCAACTTGCAAATCCTTGGCCATGGTCGAGCGTGTCTGCCACTTGTTGCCGCAGCTGCAAGTCACTGATATTTCTACATATTCTGGGTGTATGTCGGACTTCATGGGGATATCCTGAACTGGTAACCGCCTGCGCGGGAAACCCAGAATTATCGGCGAAACCGGTGTTACAGGCAAGTTGCCCGGAGATCCCGTCCAGCGCTCCGCCAATACCGCGGGTTACGCCCTGTTACTGGCTGATCAATGCTGAGATTTCGCCCCCCATGACCAAGGTACGTCCATAGGCACCGTCTACGAGCTGAAAATTGGAATTGTGGAACGAATAAAGGAAACCGTAAGCGCTGTGCTGTACGAAATACAGTTTTCCAGGCTCGGTTGTCAGGGTTATGGATCCGGAATCTGCGGCAAATCCGCTCAACCGATGTTTGCCCGCGGAAGTTTCAATTCGCATATAGGTGCCGCCGTATGTGGAGCCTATCATCTGATCGTCGAACACGACAGGTACGATATAGCTTGGATCAAGTCTATGCCGAACGAGGTAGATCACAGATTTGTCGGGCATTGGCTTGAAGCGCTTTGCAACTGCATCTTCAGGCATTGGAGGCAACCGGGGCAGCGTGCAACCGGCAAGCAAAAGGATAAGGAGTGTCAGCAGTAATCGGGGCATGATGAGACCCTCCTAGATACCGCTGGAAACACGAAAAACGCCGTAACCATGTGTAATGCTAAAGCGCTAACACAAGGTAGTGAAATAACTTCCCGAGGAATAGGGGGTCAAATATTGCGGCAGAAAGTCAACAGAGGGTTACATTTTCACGAAAAATGTAAGGGCTGTCCGTTAAGTCCCTGAGTGTTCCGTCCGGATACCGGGCGTGGTAGGTAAATGGGCGGGTAAGGGTGGTCAGCCGCGCCGCATCGAGTCGAAGAAATCCGCGTTGTTCTTGGTGGCGCGAACCTTGTCGAGCAGGAACTCAGTGGCTTCCAGTTCGTCCATCGGGTAGAGCAGCTTGCGCAATACCCAGATTTTCTGCAGCACGTCTTTCGGGATCAGCAGTTCTTCGCGGCGCGTACCGGAGCGGTTGACGTTGATCGCGGGGAAGATACGCTTTTCGTACATGCGTCGGTCAAGGTGGATTTCCATGTTGCCGGTGCCCTTGAATTCTTCGTAGATCACGTCATCCATGCGTGAACCGGTATCAATCAGAGCGGTGGCGAGGATGGTAAGGCTGCCGCCTTCCTCGACATTGCGCGCGGCTCCGAAAAACCGTTTCGGGCGCTGCAGCGCGTTGGCGTCTACGCCCCCGGTCAGCACCTTGCCCGAGGCTGGCACCACGGTATTGTAGGCGCGCGCCAGCCGCGTGATCGAGTCGAGCAGGATGACCACATCCTTCTTGTGTTCAACAAGACGCTTGGCTTTTTCGATGACCATTTCGGCGACCTGAACGTGACGGCTAGCCGGTTCGTCAAAGGTCGAGGACAGCACCTCGCCCTTGACCGAGCGTTGCATTTCGGTAACTTCCTCCGGCCGTTCGTCAATCAACAGCACGATCAGCACGACCTCGGGATGATTGGAGGTGATGGCGTGTGCGATGTGCTGCATCAGCACCGTCTTGCCGGCCTTGGGTGGCGAGACGATCAGGCCGCGCTGGCCCTTGCCGATGGGGGCGATGATGTCGATGATGCGGCCGGTGAAGTTTTCCTCAGCCTTGATGTCTCGTTCGAGCTTGAGATGTTCGGTCGGGTGATACGGGGTCAGGTTCTCGAACAGGATCTTGTGCTTCGAGTTTTCAGGCGAGTCTTCATTGACTCTGTCGACCTTGACCAGGGCGAAATAGCGTTCGCCTTCCTTGGGCGCGCGGATTTCGCCTTCGATGGTGTCGCCGGTGTGCAGATTGAAGCGGCGGATCTGCGAAGGTGAAACGTAAATGTCGTCGGTGCCGGCGAGATACGAGGTATCCGGTGAGCGAAGGAAGCCGAATCCGTCGGGAAGTACCTCGAGTGTTCCGCCTCCGAATATCGACTCGCCTTTCTTGGCCTGATTTTTCAGCAGCGCGAAGATCAGTTCCTGCTTGCGCAGCCGGTTGGCGCCGTCAATTTCCTTAACAACGGCCATATCGACGAGTTCGCCGATGGGCAGATTTTTAAGATCGGATAAATGCATGGACTTCGGGCGCTGATGGCTGGAAAACCAGGGATTGGGATAAGAAAACCGGCCGTGCTGCTGATTTCGCCGGCGCCTGTCGTGCTCTTGTTTATTCGCTGCCGACAGCAGCTATACGATCAGGCGACGGCGAAAGGGTATAGCGTTCAGATATGGCTGTCAATGAATGCTGTCAATTGAGATTTCGACAGGGCGCCAACCTTGGTCGCCTCAACGGCCCCGTTCTTGAACAGCATCAGCGTCGGGATGCCACGAATGCCGTATTTGGGCGGTGTCGCCTGATTGTCATCAATGTTGAGTTTGGCGACTTTCAACTTGCCTGAATATTCCCGGGCCACTTCGTCGAGAATCGGTGCAATCATCTTGCAGGGGCCACACCATTCCGCCCAGTAGTCGACCAAAACCGGGGTTGCAGATTGCAGCACTTCGGGGTCAAAAGAATCATCAGTAACGTGGTGAATATGCTCACTCATTTAGGGTCCTGCCTTGACTAGAAAAAGAGATACGCTGCGGGGCCGCAGCGGAGGATAGACGGATATATGCTATCCAAAAACACGCATTTTGGGAAGTCATACCCCCGTGACAGCCCCGGCTTATTGCCCTGCAGCATCTGCTAGAATGAGGCTTTTTCCGGCCGTTTCAAGACGGCAATAGTCAGAGATCATCATGACCTACGTCGTTACCGAAACATGCATCAAATGCAAATACTCCGACTGTGTTGACGTCTGCCCCGTGGACTGCTTCCGCGAAGGGCCGAACATGCTGGTCATTGATCCCGACGAGTGCATCGACTGCACACTGTGTGTAGCGGAATGCCCGGTTGATGCCATTTTCGCCGAGGATGACGTGCCGGACGATCAGCGCGAATTCATCGCTCTGAATGCCGAGCTCGCCAAGACATGGCCCGCTATCATCGAGAAAAAGGATGCGCCGGCGGATGCTGATGCGTGGGCGAAAACCAAGCAGAAAAAGCATTTGCTCGAAAAATAGTCTTTTCATTCTCGACGTGAACCCTGGGCGGCCGCATCTTGAGGCCGTTTTGTTTTTCGTTCCCCAAAGGCGCTCTGGAATCAACTGGCATTGCCGGGTTTATCATGATGGCCCATGACGGTCGACGCTGCGTTTCCGCAGATTTTCCAGGATGAGGTTTTTGCGAGGCTGACCGCCGGCCCGGCGGACCAGGCTTGCCTGTTGACGCCGAACCGGCGTTTGGCGCAGGTCCTGCAGCGCGATTTTTTGCAGCGTCAGTTGAAGCAGGGCGCAGCCCTGTGGGACACCCCCGACATCCTGCCTTTGACTGGGTTCATACAGCGCGCGGCGGAGACAGCCCGTTATGCAGCATCGATCGAGTTGCCGCGGATGCTGTCCGAGGAGCAGTCGCGCGTGCTGTGGGAGTCACTGGTGCGATCTTCTGAGGCCGGTTCCCGTCTGCTCGCCGTCACCGAAGCGGCGGGGAAGGCACACGAGGCTTGGCAGTTGACCGTAACCTGGCGCCTCGGCAACCGGCTGCGCGCCGCATCGCTGAACGAGGATGCAAAGGCCTTCCTCGAATGGGGCCCACGTTATGAACGCGAGTTGCGTCGCTCCGGTCACATTGATGCAGTGGAGTTGGCTGATCACGTGCGCCTGCTCATTATCGACCGCAGCATTCCCGTGCCCCGGCAGGTTATCTTGTGCGGTTTTGAAGTCTTCACGCCGCAGCAGGCGGAGTTTTTCGACGGGCTGCAGCAGGCTGGCAGCGAAGTATTGCTTGCGAATTTTCCGGAACATACAGCGACAGTAACGCGCATGCCCTGCGTCGATGCCGAGCAGGAGCTGAATGCTGCTGCAGCCTGGGCGCGTGCGAGGCTGGAATCAGGTTGTGCTTACATCGGCATCGTGGTGCCGGACATTGCCGCGCGTCGTGCAGCGCTGGTGCGAGTGTTCAGCGCAACCATGGCGCCTGATTATGCGCTGCCGGATGCGGCGCCCGGCGTGCTGCCTTTCAACCTTTCGCTGGGTGAGCCACTGACCGCCTATGCGCTCGTCAATACTGCGCTGACGTTATTGCAGCTGGCAGGCCGCAATATTGAATACGAGCGTGTGAGCCGTTTGCTGCGTTCGCCCTTTATCGGCGGCGCTGAATCCGAACGTAGCGCACGTGCGGAACTGGATGTGCGCTGGCGTCGGCATGCGGAACCGGTGGTGACTCTCGATGGATTGCGTGACATGCCCGACGGCAACTGTCCACAACTGTCGCTCATGCTTCAGCGTCTGAGCCGGTTCCGCAAAGAGCGCCTGTTCGGCGCGCAGGCGCCTTCCCAGTGGGCGCGGGCGATGTCGGAGGCACTTGCGGTTGCGGGTTTTCCCGGAGAACGCACACTGGATTCAGTGGAGTACCAGACGCTGAAGCGCTGGCATGAAACCGTGGCCGCATTTGCTACGCTGGACCGGGTCATGCCGAAAACGGGTTATACCGAAGCGCTGTCGCGCCTGCGCCGGCTGGCCGAAGAGGCGCTTTTTCAGCCCGAGACGCCGGAGGTGCCAATCCAGATTCTGGGCGTGCTCGAAACTTCCGGCCTGACTTTTGATGCGCTGTGGGTCATGGGACTGGATGATGAGCACTGGCCTCCTGCCTACCGCCCCAATCCTTTTCTGCCGCTGGCGGTGCAGCGTGTGGCTGGACTACCGCAGTCATCGGCAGAGCAGGTGCTGGAAACCGCGCAACGGCTGATTCGTCGCTGGAGCGTGGCTGCGCCGGAAGTTGTGGTAAGCCATGCGTTGCTCAAGGATGATCGTGAACTCCAGCCGAGTCCGCTCATTGCCGCTGTGCCCGCAGGCGAGCCAGCCGCCCCTGTTGCCGAATATGGCCTGGCGATCCATGCCGCGCGTGCCGTCGATGTCGCCGTCGAGGACATCGCACCGCCCATCGCCGGGGGTAACGTGACGGGTGGCGGCACCGGGCTCCTCAAGGATCAGGCAGCCTGTCCATTCCGTGCCTATGCCAATCACCGGCTGCATGCAGAATCGCCGGATGCACCGCATACGGGCTTGAATACTCTGGAGCGGGGCACGCTAGTGCATCGCGTGCTTGCGAGCGTATGGACGCAGTTAAAAGACAGCGCTGCACTGGCCTCGATGAAAAAAGATCGCCTCGATATTCTGCTCGCCGAGGCTGCCGAAACCGCCATCACTGCCATAAGACGCGACCGCCCGACGGTACTCGCGGGCCGTTTTGCCGCCATCGAGAAACAACGGCTGATAGCGCTGGCAAATGCTTGGTTGCAACAGGATCTCAAACGCGATCCCTTCGCCGTGACGGCGGTTGAGGACAAACGTTCGCTTGCGATCGGGCCGCTGATGCTCAATTCGCGCCTCGATCGCGTTGATCAAACTGCTGACGGACGGCGCATTATCATTGACTACAAGACCGGTGTCGCGAATACGGCCGCGATGCTCGGTGAGCGCCCCGATGAGCCCCAGTTACCGCTGTATTTGGTGGCCGCTGAAACCGCGGCTTTTGCAGTCGCTTTTGCGCAGGTGCGTGCAGGCAGGCAGGAATATGTCGGTCTCGCGCGTGATGGCGATCTGCTGCCCGGTGTTGCGGCTTTTGCAGAGTCCCGTCAGCGCGGCGAGCATGGCGACTGGTCTTCGCTGGTCTCGGCGTGGCAGACGGAGCTGGAAAAACTTGCCACGGAGTTTGTCACCGGTCACGCTGCGGTTGATCCGAAGCGACCGCCGCAAACCTGCCGGTATTGCGACCTGGGTTCGCTGTGCCGCGTCCGCGAACGCAGCTGCGAAGCCATCACGGACGCTGAAAGTGCAGGGGGTGAACCGTGACCGCAGTCATCCCCGATCGTGAACAACGCCGCGAGGCGCTTGATCCGCAGCGTTCTTTCATCGTCCAGGCTCCGGCGGGTTCAGGCAAGACCGAACTGCTGATCCAGCGCTATCTCAGGTTGCTGGCCATGGTAGAACATGCCGAAGAGATCGTCGCAGTCACGTTCACCAAGAAGGCTGCGGGCGAGATGCGCGAACGCGTGCTGCAGGCGCTGCAGGACGCGCAGTCGGGCAAGGCCGGCGAAACCCCGCATGAACAACTGACGCTTGAGCTTGCCTCGGCCGCGCTCACGCGCGATCGTGAGGCCGGTTGGCAGATAACCTGTAATCCGGCACGGCTGCGCATCCAGACCATCGATGCGCTGTGCGCTGGCCTTACAAGGCAGATGCCGGTGCTTTCGCGCTTCGGTGCGCAACCCGAGAGCGTCGAGGATGCGTTGCCGCTGTACCGCGTGGCAGCGCAGGCTACGCTGGCGCTGATCGACGACGAGGTGGAGGTGGCGGACGACGTGGAGCGCCTGCTGCTGCACCTCGACAACAACGTTGCCCGGATTGAGGACCTGATCGCCGGCATGCTGGCGCAGCGAGACCAGTGGATACGTTTGCTTCATTACGGTGGCCAGAAACGAGAGGTTCTTGAAACGGCATTGCATCATGTCCGTGATCAGTCTTTACAAAGATTGCTCGACGCCTTACCCGCAGGCAACGATAGCGAACTAAGGGATGTTGCGGGCTATGTTTTTGCCAATCTTGGTTACGGCGATTTCGTTTTTGATGCAGTCGAAAGCTGGGTGAGGTTTGCTGCAGCTTGTTTGACCGCCGATGGCGATTGGCGTAAACGCCTGACGAAGGACCAGGGTTTTCCTGCAGGAAAGGAAGGGCAACCATGGAAAGCGCGCGCACTGGCGCTGTTTGCTCAACTCGACTCCAGTTCCGAAGTGTGCGAAGCGCTGGCCGCAATACGCGAACTGCCGCCGGAGCGCTACAGCGACAGCCAGTGGCAGGCGCTGGGCACGATCCTCAACCTGCTGCCTTATGCGGTGGCGCAGCTGAAGCTAGTGTTCCAGTCACGGCGGCAGGTCGATTTCACTGAGGTCGTGCAAAGTGCATTGCAGGCGCTGGGCAGCGAGGACGAGCCGACCGATCTCACGCTGGCGCTCGATTACCGTATACGCCACCTGTTGATCGACGAGTTCCAGGACACCTCGATTAGCCAGTACGAACTGGTTGCACGACTCACTGCGGGCTGGACAGCTGATGACGGCCGCACAGTATTCGCCGTTGGCGACCCAATGCAGTCGATCTACCGCTTCCGCGAAGCCGAGGTAGGATTGTTCCTGCGCACGAGCGCCGAGGGCATCCGCGACCTCAGGTTGCATCCAGTGGCACTGTCGTCGAACTTTCGCTCGGAGGCAGGCATCGTGGCTTGGGTAAACAGCACATTTGTGCAAGTCATGCCGGCACGCGAGAACATGGTGTCCGGGGCGGTACCATATACGGCTTCGGTTCCGACGCGCGAAGCGCTGCCGGGAGAAGCGGTCAGCGTGCATGCACTGTTCGGTGACGACGGCAGCGAAGAGGCGAGAGAGATCGCGGAACTGGTGGCGGTCTTGCGGCGTCAAGATCCCGATTTACGTATTGCGATCCTGGTATGCACTCGAGGTCATCTGCAATACATCGTGCCACAGTTCAAAGCGGCAGGTTTGCGCTTTCGCGCCATCGACATCGAGCCGTTGGGACAGCGACCCGTGGTGCAGGATTTGCTGGCGTTGACCCGTGCATTGGCCCATCCTGGCGACCGTACGGCCTGGCTTGCGGTGCTGCGTGCGCCTTGGTGCGGATTGACACTGGCCGATCTGCACGCACTCTCCTCTGATAAAAGCATCTCGCTTTGGGATGCGCTGCACGACGACGCACTGCTGTCTGTTCTTTCCGCCGATGGCCGTGCCCGCGCGCTGCATCTGCGCACCGCACTGACGACAGGGATGCTGCAGCGCGCGCGTAAGCCGCTGCGCGAGCAGGTCGCCGGTGCCTGGTACGTGCTGGGTGGTCCGGCCTGCGTTGCGCAGCCCACCGACCTTGAGGATGCGGAAGCTTTTTTCCGGCATCTCGACCGCCACGAGGAGGCGGGGGTGCTGCCCGACCGCCTGGCCTTCGAGGAAGGGTTGACCCAGCTTCATGCCGCACCGGACCTAGGTGCTGACGAGCGGCTGCAGATCATGACCATCCACAAGGCCAAGGGCCTGGAGTTTGATGTAGTCATCCTGCCGGGGCTGGGCAGAACGTCCCGCGGCGACGACCAGAAGCTCCTGTTGTGGGCAGAACAGCCTGCCGCACATGGCGCGGAAGCGCTGCTGCTTGCCCCCATTCATGCCAGCGAAGAAGACAGCGATCCAATTTATGCCTGGATTCAGCGCCATCACGCACACCGCCAGCATCTTGAAGATGGACGCCTGCTTTATGTTGCCGCCACGCGTGCGCGCCGCCGCCTGCATCTGTTTGGCAATGTCCGTGTCAGCCATGATGATGACGGCGCGCCGGTGATGACGCCGCCTTCTTCGCGCTCACTGCTCGGTAAGCTATGGCCTGCAGTAGCACCTGCATTCGATGCAGCGCTGCGTGCACGCGATCCGCAGCCTGCGCCGCCCGCACAGCGCATTGTCATTGATCAGGCGCTGCACCGCCTGCCCGCGGGTTGGGCGCTGCCGGCTGCGCCGCCCTCCGTACGCTGGCGGGCGCCGCCTGAAGATGTACGCGCGCATGATTCTCTGGAGTTTTCCTGGGCTGGCGAAACGGCACGCCACGTCGGTTCGGTGGTGCACCGCTGGCTGCAGCGCATTGCTGAAGATGGCATCAACAACTGGAATGAAAAAAGCATCCGCGCGCTGGCGCCAGCGATCCGTAATGCATTGACTGCGGAGGGCGTAGGCGATGCGGAACTGTATGATGCCGAGAAGCGCGCAACTGAAGCCCTCTTCCGTTCCGTCAGCGATGAGCGCGGCCGCTGGCTGCTCGGTGCGCGCGACGCTGCGCGCACCGAATGGCGGCTCACTGGTGTCAGCGGCGGGCGCATCGTCAACGTGGTGATCGACCGCACCTTTGTCGATCAGGATGGCGTGCGCTGGATCGTCGACTACAAGACCAGTGTGCACGAGGGTAGCGATCGTGAAGCTTTCCTCGACAACGAACGTGAGCGTTACCGCGGCCAGCTCGAACAATATGCACGCTTGCTGCGCTCTGCCGATGTGCGTCCTATACGGCTCGGCCTGTATTTTCCATTGCTGGCTGGGTGGCGCGAGTGGGAGTACGCGGCTTGAAGCGTTATTCAATTGGTTGCGCCTGCAGCTGAGCGTGCATTAGGATCGGAACTCTTCGCGCCGCGGCTGCCTGAGTCGCATATATTGATTAAGTATAATTTTTTAAAGGAAACTTTATGAAATCCTGGTGGATCGTCACGAAAGATCGCAAGACTACGATGGAGGCGCGCGAGGTGCCAGTGCCGCAGCCCAAACCCAACGAAGTAGTGATCAAGGTGCACGCCAGCGCAATGAACCGCGGCGAAATTTTCGCCGGCGGCGTGATGCACGGCGGTCCGGAAAAACTCGGCGGCGGCGAAGCTTCGGGCGTGGTGCATGCGGTGGGCAGCGAAGTGAAGCACGTCAAGGTCGGCGATGCGGTATTCGGTCGCGTGCGCGGCGCATTTGCCGAATATTGCGTGACCGACGCGCCGCAGGTTCTGAAGAAACCGGAAAATCTTTCCTGGGAGCAGGCCGCCGCGGTGCCGATCAGTTTTGTTACCGCGTGGGAAATGCTGTTGCTCTACGGCAAGCTGAAAAAAGGCGAAACGCTGCTGGTGATGGGGGCTTCATCGGGTGCCGGTGTGGCTAGCATCCAGATTGCCAGGGCGATGGGCGTGCTTACCATTGGTACTTCGGGCTCGCAGGCCAAGCTCGACAAACTAAAGGCGATCGGCCTCGATGTCGGCATCGCCACGCGCAAGCCGGATTTCGGCGACGCTGTACTCAAGGCCAACGGCGGCAAGGGTGTCGATGTCGTTGTCAACGGTGTTGGCGGCACGATGTTTGCTGAATGCCTGCGCATCCTGGCCGATCACGGACGGCTGGCGGTTGTGGGTTATCTCGATAACACCTTCAAGGCTGAGATCGACCTCAATGCCGTGCATGCGCGGCGGTTGGAAATCTTCGGTGTCTCCAACGCGCACCTGACTGCTGCGGAAAAAGCGGCATCCACAGCCGGGTTCGTGCGTGACGTGCTGCCAATGATCGCAGACGGTTGTATCGTACCGGTGATTGACCGCGTCTATCCCTTCGACGAGATGCCGGCGGCGAAGGCGTGCATGGACAGCAGCGACATGGTGGGCAAGATCGTAGTCAAAGTTGATTGAAAGACCCGGTCTGGCAAGTCAGTGTCACCCGACACGAACCGGTCTTCTGAAAAACTTTGGTTACATCATCACCCGGCCGCCGTTGGTGTCGAGCACGACACCATTGATGTAGGCGGCCGCGTCTGAGGCCAGGAACAGCATTGCATTGGCGTGGTCTTCAGATACAGCAAGCCGACGCAAGGGCACCTGCGCTGCTATTTTTTCGATATCCGCTTCGGTACGCAGCGCGGCGACGCGCGGCGTCAGCGTGGTGATCGGCGCGATGGCGTTGGCAGTAATGTTATCCGGACCAAGCTGGTAAGCGAGAAAACGCGTCAGCTGGATAACGCCGGCTTTTGCTGCGCCATAGGCCGGCGATGAGGCAGCATGCACGGTGCGACCCGAGATCGAGGCGACATGGATGATGCGTCCGGCTTTTGACTTGCGCAGATGCGGAATGGCCAGCTTGCTCAGCAGGAAGGCGCCGCGCAGATTGAGCGCGACGGTGCGGTCCCATTCGTCGATCGGCATGTCTTCCACTGTCGCGAGACGGCCGTAGCCGCCGGCGCTATTGACGATGATGTCGAGTCCGCCGAAGGCGGCAACCGTGCTTTCCATTGCGTAATTCACGGCGTCTGCATCGGTGATGTCGGTCTGGATCGCCTTGGCGCGACCGCCGGAATCAGTAATGAAGGTCGCCACCTTTCCAGCGTTGGCCATGTCGATGTCGACGATGGCAACCGCAGCACCTTGTTTAGCGAACGCTCGTGCGGTTTCCGCGCCGATGCCCTGTGCGGCGCCGCTGATCAGTGCGACACGTCCCGATAGTTCCGGATAGACAGCCATGCGATACGTCTCCTTGTTGATGGATCAGCGCGGTTTGCCGCGATTGATCCAGGTGCCGCTGCCCATTAGCGCGGCGCAGGTCCAGAAAATTGGCGCCACGCCGGACACCGCGCCGATCATGCCGAACAGCGGTGGCACGACGACGTGCGCGCCGTAGCTTACCGCAAGCCGCATCGAGATGCCCTCGGCCTGGCGTCCGGGGGGCGCGGCATTGAATGAGAGGATCATTGACAGTGGCTGGCCGCAGCCTAGGCCCAGACCCAGCAGAAAGGCCGCTGCAGCGAGCAGCAGCGGTTGCTGGGTCAGCGGGAAAATACAAAATGCTACGCCCGAAATCAGGAATGCCACTGCCAGCACTGCGCGCTCGCCATAGGCCTTGGACAGCGGTGGCAGCGCAAGCCGTGTTAGGAAAGCCGCGGCCCCGAAAGCACCCATGATCAGGCCGATCGTGGTCGCCGAGAAATCGAGGCTGTGGCCGTAGATCGGCATGTACAGGTTGAACAGGTCGAGTCCCGACATCACCACACTGTTTGACAGCAGCGCATTGCGCATCGACGGCACCGCAAGCAGGTCGCGAGTGCGCTTGGGCGTGTTGTCGCCACCGGTTTTTACCGCGGTTGAGGGGATGGTATGGCGCTTGGCCACGACCACCAGTCCGCAGAACGCGGGTATGGCTGCCATGATTAGGAACGAAGGCTGGTGCGATAGCGCGTCGATCGACAGTCCGACGACAATGGGGCCTGCCACCGAGCCGACTGACTCGCCGAGGCTGTAATAGCTGTAGTGCCTGGTGCGGTTGTCGGCCGTCGATAGCACGCCGACCAGGTTCTGTACTGCCACCACCCACAGCATGCTGGTGAATCCCCAAAGCGGCGCCGTGATGAACAGGATAGTCATTGACGGAAACGCAAACGGCAGCAACAGGCTGAGCGTATAGGTGCTGAGTCCCCAATACATCAGCACGCGATTGTCGAAACGGTCAGCGATGCGTCCCGCGGCGATGGCGAGCATGAAGGGAACCAGGCCGTAGAGTGCGAACATGATGCCGGTTTCAAACGGGCCAGCTCCCAGATCTACTGCATACAGAGTCATCAGTACGCGGCTTCCCTTCATGGTGATGAAGGTGATCGCGGAAAGGGAAAGAATCAGGACGAGCGGCATGGGCAGCGCCGATTATAAGGGTGGTATTGCAGTGAATTCGAGGCGACCACATGGCGGAAAATCTTGATTCCGGGACTCTGTTCAGGGGCCTGCAACCGATGCATGATGGGCGTATGGACAGCACCCAACAACTTGAACAACTGGCGGTGATCCGCAGCTGGATCGATGCTGCGCAGCGCGTAGTGGTCCTGACCGGCGCCGGCATTTCCACCGATTCCGGCATCCCGGATTTCCGCGGACCTAAAGGCGTGTGGACGCTCAATCCCAAAGCCGAAAAAATGTCGGACATCCGCTATTACGTGTCCGACCCCGAAGTGCGACGCCTGTCGTGGCAGTCGCGGCTTGCGCATCCGGCGTGGACCGCTGAGTCCAACGCCGGTCATTGTGCGCTTGCTGATCTCGACAAACGCGGCAAGCTGCATGCACTAATCACTCAGAACATCGACGGTCTGCACCAGCGCGCAGGCATTGCCGCCGACAAGGTCATCGAGGTTCACGGTACGCTGCACAAGGTAATGTGCCTGTCCTGCGGCTGGCGCGGCCCGATGCAGGAGACACTGGATCGCGTGCGTGCCGGCGAGGAAGACCCGGGTTGCCTGACCTGCAATGGCCTGCTGAAGAGCGACACCATTTCATTTGGCCAGCAGCTGATTCCGGAAGTCATCGCCCGTGCCATGCAGGTTGCAGGCGAGGGCGACCTGTTTATCGCCATCGGCTCGACGCTGCAGGTCTATCCGGTGGCGGGCGCGGTGACGATCGCAATCGACACCGGGGCGCGGCTGCTGATCATCAATGCCGAGCCGACGCAGTTCGACGATGTCGCGGACGCGGTGATCCGCGCGCCGATCGGTGAAGTGCTGCCGTGGCTTTGCGCAGCAATCTAGAAGCTCACTTCTTTTTGACGGTTTTTTTCTTCACTGGTTTTTTTACAGCAAATTTCTTTTTGGCAGGCTTCCTGGCCGTTGCCTTCGGTTTCATCCCTTTCGTCAGCACCCCGCGCAGCCACGCCCACGACGCCGGACCCCAGTAGCGTTCGCTCTTGGCGGCGATGTGGCCGTCGTCGGCATAGACGCGGGCGACGCGACCATCGGCAGGGCCTGATTCGAGCAGCATGTAGAGGTTGCCGATCGGAGTAAGATGGTCGACCTTGCCGTTGACCAGGTACATCGGCATGGTCAGGTTCTTCAGCAGGTCCTGGTCTTTCAGCGACCAGCGCAGGAATTCCTTGCGTTGCTCTTCTTCGGTGACTTCCTTCAGCGGTGGCCGCGAGCCACGGGGACCGAACCAGTTGGTTTTTGCGCGTTCGTAGGTGGCCCGGCGCCACTCGGCGCGCTCGTCCGGAGTGCCCCAGTAGCCGGCACCGCCCGGTGCGCAGGCGATCAGGCCCTTGATCCGAGCATCGTGCGCGGCCAGCCGGATCACCCACAGCCCGCCGCGGCTGACGCCGAAGGCGCCGATGCGCTGCCCGTCGATTTCCGGACGTTTCTGCAGCACATCGAGCGCGGCCTGCCACGCCACTACCGATTCCGGGGCATGCGGAAACGTAGTTTGTCCCGTTCCCGGCGCATCGACCACCAGCGCGGCCATGCCATGTGACAGCGCACCCTCGGCGTATTTCTCGCGGTCTTCCTTGTACATGTCGGCGCCGCACATCACCAGCACCGCAGGTACTTTGTTCGATTTTGATGCATCTTTGGGCACGCGCAGGAAGCCGGTGGCTTTCATGCCGTTCTTTTGGACGACGATGGTTTCCGGCGGATCAGGCAGCAGCGCCGCCGACTTGGCGTAGCAGCGCAGGTAGTCATCGTATGACTGCGCCTTGATCGGGCTCATGTTCGGCGGGCAGATTGACGAGCCCGACCAGTAGGGCGAAGGGAAACGTGCGAGGCTGTAGTAGGTTTTGGCCTGAACATAAGCCTGGCGTGCACCGACCTTGTCCTTGTGCGCGAGCAGGGCGTCGCCTTTTTTTTCGTATTCGGCGCCGACCGCACTCCAGACCGGAACCCAGTCTTCGTCCTCGGTGCTCTTGATTTTCGCGACGGTATCGATCAGCAACTGCAAGTTGTCGATCAAGTTAAACCAGCGGCGGTAGAAGCCGCCGATGGCGACGACAAACGGATCCTCGTCGGCTCGCATCGGCAGTTTGGCGAGGATCGCGGCTTTGGCCTGTGCGGCTTTTTCGGTGGCAGTACTCATGTCTTCCCCGGAATGTGGTCGGTAGCGCGCGCTATTCTGGCGCAATGCCAATTTGGGCGCCACGGTAGGAGCGCTTGGGTTGGGGTGCGCTCATCTAAAACGCAACCTGTTGAAAATCAATAGTTAATTGACTCAATGCCGCTGACGTAACTGAGTGCGGATTCAACATGCGGACACACCCAACGATGTGCAACACGGGTGCTGCAGCATGCGCCACAATGCCGGTTCCGCAACGCGCCGCCGAGCGCGTAACGATAGGCACAATACATCACACAACTTCGAGCCGTTTCAGTCGTGCGCACAGTATTTTTAAGGAGATCCGAAACGAACAAAAGCCAGGTAATTGGCAGCGCGCGCGCATTGCTGCTTTGCATTTTGTGCTGGCCAATGTTGAGCAACGGAGCAGGTTATCCGGAGCGGCCGATTCGAATGATCGTGCCGCAGAACGTCGGCAGTTCGACCGATAACGGCGCCCGGATCGTTGCCGCTGGCTTGTCCCGCGAACTCGGCCAGCAGATCGTGGTGGACAACCGCCCAGGCGGTGCGCTGCAGCTCGGACTGGAAATCGCCGTGCAGGCGCCGGCCGACGGATACACGATTGCCTATACGCCGATCGGGGCGCTGGCCATCGCGCCGCACCTGCTGCGCAAGCCGCCTGTCAATGCAGTGCGTGATCTCGCGCCGATCGGGCAGACACTCAGCGGCCACCAAATCATCGTGGCCAGTCCGAAAACACCATTCAATAGTCTTCAGCAGGTCATCGATTACGCGAAAAAGAATCCCGGCAAACTGCTCAATGGCTCATCCAGCAACGGTGCTCCCGGACACGTCGGGTTCGAGCTGCTAAAAACGATGACCGGCATCAACATCGTTCACGTGCCGTACAAGGGCGGCGCCGCGCCGCTAGTTGACCTGATGGCCGGACGCATACAGGTGATGATGGAAGGCCTTAATTCGGCGACGCCGCACGTCAAGGCGGGACGCGTACGCGGGCTAGCGGTGACCGGACCGAAACGTTCGCCCGTGCTCCCGAACATTCCAACCGTTGCGGAATCCGGTGTTCCCGAATTTGTGATGACCGTGTGGCACGGTATGGTGGCGCCGGTCAAAACACCGCAGTCCGTCATCAAGTTGCTCAATGCGGCAGTCAACAAGGCGATCACTTCGCAGGAAGACGCGCGTCGCATTCTGGCGCTGGGTTCCGAGCCAGCGCCAGGGACACCGGAGGAATTCTGGAAACTGGTGCGCAGCGATCGCCAGCGCTGGGGCGAGGTGATCAAGCGTGCCGGAGCGAAGATCGATTGAACGCACGCGAGTCTATTCTCGAAGTTGAGAATTTCATGATTCCGGCGCGTGAGGCCGGCATCGAGCTCTATGTAAGAAACCGTTATCCGCGCGGTCAGGCAAAGTTCGCACCGGCGCGCACGCTACTATTTGTGCATGGCTCGACCTACCCGGCAGAAGCGGTATTCGACTATCCGCTGAGGGGGCTGTCGTGGATGCAGTACATTGCCGCACGCGGTTTTGACGTTTATCTGGTTGACGTGCGCGGCTATGGCCGCTCGACTCGGCCTGCGGCGATGAACGGTCCGCCCGATCAGGGCGAGCCGGTGGCGCGGACAATGGAGGCGGTAGAGGATATTGGAGCCGCCGTCGAATTCATCTGCAAGCGCCGCGGTATACATGCGCTGAACCTGATGGGCTGGTCGTGGGGCACCACAATCATGTCTACGTATACCTCGCGCAACAACGAGCGGGTGCACAAGCTGGTGCTCAACGCGCCGCAATGGCTACGTGATTCGAAATCAACTCTCGATTCCGGCGGCCCGCTCGGCGCCTGGCGGGCGGCGAACCGTGAAACCACGCGCAGACACTGGTTCGGTGCGGTGCCGCCGCACAAGGTCGAAGAGGTCATTGCGCCTGCGGAGTTTGATGCCTGGCTTGCCGCGGCGATGGCCACCGATCCCGGCGGTGAGAAAATGAATCCGCCGTGTCTGCGTGCGCCTAACGGTACTCTGCTCGACACGCGCGAATTCTGGTCGCAGGGCCGCGCACCTTATGACCCGGCCGACATTCGCGTACCGGTGCTGATGACGCATGCCGAATGGGATATGGTGCTACCGGCGTGGATGGCGCATGAACTTTATGCGAAGCTGGTCAACGTGCCCTACAAGCGTCACGTCGAGTTTAGCGAGGGCACGCATTACCTGATGCTGGAGAAAAACCGCATGCAGGTGTTGCGCGAGGTGCAGCTTTTTCTCGAGGAGGAGTGCGTGTCCGGAGAATAGTATAAGTATCTGTTTTATGTGATATTTTATGGATTCTGCTGTGGGATGCCCCGGCGCCTTTTGATGCCGTGGCGACTGACGAGCGGAAATGACAGGAGGAAAACGAAAATGAAAAAGCTCTGCGGAATTATGCTGTTGGCGGCTGCAACGACATTCGGGATGGCGGCGTTTGCGCAGTCGTATCCTTCGAAACCCGTGCGCATCATGGTGGGTTACTCCCCCGGCGGCGGCGTTGATACCACCGCGCGCATTATGGCGCAGGCACTCGGGGAACTGTGGGGAACCAACGTGCTGGTGGAAAACCGGCCCGGGGCCGCAGGCAATATCGCCACTGAAGCGACAGCGAAAGCTGCTCCGGACGGGCATACGCTGGTGTTGTGCAATATCGGTTCGCATTCGATCACGCCCGCACGCTTCGCTAAGCGTCTGACTTACGATCCTCTGGGCGACTTTGCCTTTCCGGTCAAGATCGGTGGCGTGCCCAGCGTGTTCATGGTCCATCCGTCAATGCCGATCAAGACGCTGCAGCAGTATGTCGCCTACGCCCGGGCGAATCCCGGCAAGCTGCATTTCGGTTCTTCGGGCGTCGGTGCTTCACCGCACCTATCGGTCGAACTATTCAAGACGATTATGAAGATCAACATCGTGCATGTGCCCTATAAGGGCGCGGCAGCGGCGCTCGCCGATGCGATGAGCGGCCACATCGAATCGTCAGTTGGCAATCTTGCCGGCGGTCCGCTGAGCGCGATCAAGGCGAAACGGGTGCATGCACTGGCGGTGACTTCGGGTAAGCGCAACGCGCAGGTTCCCGACGTGCCGACGTTTGCCGAGGCCGGTGTGCCGGGATTCGACGTCACTGGCTGGTACGGACTATGCACGCAGTCAAAGGTACCGCAGCCGATCCTCGACAAGCTGGCCGCCGACGGCGCCAAGGTGCTGGCGGGCCCACTTAAGAAGCGGCTCGAAGATCAGGGTATTTCCGTAGAGACCGCGACGCCGGAGCAGTTCCGCGAGCACGTGAAATCCGAAATCGCAAGATGGACTCAGGTGATCAGGGACGCGAAGCTGGAAGGTAAGTGAGCGGAGGCGGGGATAACATCCCTGCCTGCAATGATGTTCTGATGCCGTTTTAATTCCGTAGGGAATCCGGCCATCGGTCTGGCGCCATGCCTAGCCGCAGATTCTGCGGTCTCGTCAGGGGCGCTGTTTTCTGCGTTGCGGAGGCCGGAAGCGGCGAACAATTCAGATACTGCCGGGGCCCTGGTGCCACTGTTGACGTTGGGTTTGCCGGGCGGGGCGGTCACCGCAGTTCTTCTCGGTGCGTTCATCCTTTACGGTATCCAGCCGGGACCACAGTTGTTCAAGGAACATCCCGAGGTCGTGTGGGGGCTGATCGACAGCATGTATGTCGGCAACATCATGCTGTTGATTCTCAACCTGCCGCTTATCGGTCTTTTTGTGCGGCTGCTCTACATACCCCGCGCAATGCTTTATCCGCTGATCATGGCAATCTTGGCGATAGGAATCTATTCCGTCAACGGTAGCGTAGTGGATCTCTACATGCTGATGATATTCGGTGTGGCCGGTTATCTGTTCAGCAAGGCGGAGATACCGATTACACCGCTGGTGCTGGGGCTGGTTCTGGGCGATTTACTGGAGCAGTCATTCCGGCAGTCGCTGACGCTTTCCGACGGTAGCCTAACGATATTCGTGAGCAGTCGGATTACCGTGATACTGATGGCGCTCACGATAATTTCGATTCTCGGGCCGATAATATATTCGCGACTGCGGGCCAGGAAAGCCATGGCTACGGCAAGGCTCGGCAACTGAGCTGGAATGCCCGACAGTACGCAGTTGTAGATTTGATTCGGCGCGAAGTCGGCCTGATATGATGGCGAACAGTCAGACAAAAGGTGGTAACAAGCCATGAACGATAGATTGCAGGCACATCTGAGCCCAGAAGTCATCCTGCAGCAACTCAAGCAGCACGGCGTGACGCATGTGGTGTGGCTGCCCGACAGCGAAACCAACTGGCTTTACCTGCTGATGGAGGCCGATCCGTCCCTGACTCTGGTCGCTGTGCCGCGGGAAGGCCTCGCCTGTTCGGTCGCTGCCGGGTTGGCTGCGGGGGGCAAGGTCCCGGTAATCCTGATTCAGAACACTGGTCTGATGGAATCCGGGGATTCGATACGCGGCTGGCTGTTCGGACTCGAGATCCCAGTGGTATTCATGGTAGGCATGCGCGGCTGGAACCGCCACGGTGCTCCGACAGCGGATACCGCCTCGGTCTATACCGAGCCTTTCCTCAATGCTTTCCGCATCAATTACTATCTGGTGGAAAGCGATGCCGATGCCGAACGGATTGACTTCGCATTCTCCGAGGCAAAACGCACCAAGCGGCCGGTCGCGGTGCTGGTCGGTGACGAATACCACGGGTTCAACAAATAAAGGAGCGGGGAATGATCGATACCGCAGAAATGCTCAAAGCGTTCAATGTGCACCGGGATGATGCAATCGTGGTGCCTGGTCGTGGCGGTAAGCACTGGGTTCACATCAGTGGCCAGCCGGATCTGGATCTGCCGATGGGCGATCCAGCAATGGGCGGGCATGCCGCTTTTGCCTTTGGACTGGCAATGGCGCAGCCGGAGCGCAGGGTAGTGCTGTTCGATTCAGAAGGTGATCTGCAGATGGGACTGGGCATCCTGCTGACTGTTGCCGAACACAAGCCTGCGAATTTCTATCATTTCCTGCTCGACAACGAATGTTACGCGACCACCGGTGGACAGCCGGTGCCGAATGCGAAGAACGTTGACTATGCATTGTTCGCAAAAGCCTCGGGTTATCCCCGTACTTATGCATTTACTGAACTCGAACCGTTGATTTCAGCGATGCCGGAAATCCTCGGTCAGCCGGGCCCGGTGTTTGTGGCACTGAAAGTGAATCCCGACGTCGAGAACAAGCCGATCGGCGAGCGTGTGCGCTGGCGTAAACGCTCTTGGACCCAGGTGATCTCCGATCTGCAGCGCAGAATTGGCATTGCGGCCCGAGAGCCGTTTTTCAGTTCCGGGGTCTGACTGATGAACATCGCTACCGCACGCATGCTAGCGCGTTACAACCAGTGGTCCGACAACGTGATGTTCGAAGGCGTTACGGCGCTCCCCGACGGCGAGGCGCTGAAACCGCGGACTTCGCTGTTTCGCAACATGGTGCATACGCTGAACCACATTTACGTGATCGACCACATCTGGCAGGCTCATCTTGAGGGTCGTGAGCACGGCTATGAGACGCGTAACACCAAGGACCATCCTCCGCTCGAGGAACTGCGTGGTCTGCAGCAGAAAGTCGATCAGTGGTATGTGGACTGGAGTGAAGCGCAAACTGATGCCACACTTGCCGAGGATGTCCCCTACACGCTGATCGGCGGGAACCGGGGGATGATGACGCGCGGAGAAATCCTGCTTCACGTGGTGATGCATACCAATTATCACAGGGGATTTGTCGCCGACATGATGTTTCAGGTGACTGGCCATCGCGCGCCGCTGATGGATTTGCCGGTGTACATGGGGAAATTCCGCCCCGTCGTTTGACCTTCCGCTGCACGGCGGGTAGCATCGATATAGGCCTGCGCGGGCATCCGCGTAATCCGCTGATTCCTGAAAACTCCTTCGCAAGGAGGGCATATGGCCGAAAGAACAATCCGCGAAATCATCGATGGCCAGGAACTGCTGACCGCGCCGGCGGACATGACGGTCGCCGATGCGGCGCGCCTGATGCGGGAGCGCAATGTCGGCGCTGTGATGGTCGTCGAAGGTGAAAAACTAGCGGGCGTATTTACCGAGCGCGATGCGCTGTTTCGCGTCGTTGCCACCGGACTCGATGTCACCAATACGCCGTTGAGCGAGGTAATGACCAAAAATCCGAAATCGATCACCCCTGACCGTTCATTCTCACAGGCACTGGGCGTGATGCACGAGGGCCGTTTCCGTCATCTGCCGGTGACCGAAGACGGAAAGCTGCTTGGCATGATTTCGGTGCGCGATGCTTTTGGTCCCGAACTCGAGGCGTTTGTATACGAACTGCTGCGCCAGGAACAGGTCAGCCAGATACTGGCATAGGTTCAGGGCGGCGCGCTGCAATCAGGCAGTAGAGGGCGACTGCAGCCGGGACTATCAGCGTGGCGAAAGCGATGGCATAGCTGTGCATCAGCGCGTAAATGTTCGCGAAAATGATCGGCCCGGCGAATTTTCCGAAATTGGTGATGACCAGAGTACCGCTGACCGCGAGGCTGACCTGGCCCTGCGGCGCCAGCCGTCCGACTTCGGCAAGGGTTACGCCAGGCCAGCAACCTGAGCTTGCGCCTAACACTGCGAACAGCACATAGATCCAGGTCAGCGGCAGCGCCGGGTCAATCGCGAGTACGGCGGACGTGGACAGCATCATAAGCCCTGCACTCCATGCCAGCGCGCGGGCGGTTTCGCCCATGCGGTCAACAATCCAGCCGATCAAAACACGCCCGCCCGCGCTGGCGATCTGCACAACGGTCAGTACCGTGCCGGCGAGTACCAGGTTCATGTCCAGCGTAACTACGCAGGCCACCACGGTGAACGTGGCTGCACAGAACTGGATCCATGAAAAACAACCGCCGGCAATCGCAATCAGGCGCAGTTGCGGGTGACGCCAGATGGTGACTGCGCCGGCCAGCGGATTCGGCGTGACTGCCGGTGCATGATCGTCACGGTCATCGTCCCAGCGCCGGCGATCCAGCTGCATCAGTAGGACGACACCGATGATCAGCATCGCGCTGACAAAGACAGACCAGCGCCAGCCTGCGTACACCGCGATGGCCGGAGCGATCAGCGCGGCCAGCATGCCGCCAGCAGGTATGCCAACCTGGTGCATCGAAAACACCGTACTGCGCCGCGCCGGCGGAGTGAAACGCATCAGCAGGTGGGATGCCGACGGCGTGATCATGCCGTAACCGAGCCCCATGATCAGTGACCCGATGACCAGGAATGCACTCCACGGCGCCAGCATGAGGAGCATGCCGGCAGCAACCATGCCGTGACCGGCCTGATTGGTGCGTGCAGCGCCAAAACGGCGGCTGGCGTTGCCGAACAGCGTCAGCGTGACCGCCATGCCGGTGCTGACCAGGCTGATCTGGTAGCCGATCAGCGAGGGATCGAAGCCGTAATCGCGTGCAACCTCCGGCGCGACCGCAGGCAGCACCAGCGTTGCCATCGTGGCAAAGGCATGGCCCGCCAGTAGTGCAAGCAGCAGGAACATGATACTCAACGCTTCTCGGGTAGCCCGGAATGCGGTGGGCACGGCACCTGCAGGTGCCGCAGATCCGCATCCGGATTGTCGGCCGGTGATGGATTAATCCAGCTTGATGCCGGCATCCCGGGTGATTTTTGCCCAGCGTGCGGTGTCATCGCGGATGAAGCGCACGAACTCGGCGCTCGACTGGCTGCCCAGCGGCATGATGCCCACGGCGTTGAGGCGTCGTGTAACTTCCGCCGTCGGCAGCGCCTTGTTGACGGCGGTAAACAGCTTGCTGACCACCGGCGCCGGAGTTCTTCCTGGCGCAAAAACACCGTTCCAGTTGCTGACGCCGAAGCCGCGCACCGTTTCACCAATGGCGGGCAGGTCAGGCAGCAGGGCCTTGCGCTCGGGCGTGACCACGCCCAGTGCACGTAGGCGGCCGCTGCGGATGTGAGGGACCGCGGTGACATAGGTGGCAAACATCACCTGAATGTCGCCGGACACCAGATCAACCAGCGCCGGGCCACCGCCCTTGTACGGCACGTGCGTCATCTTGAAGCCGGCGAGGCGCTGGAAGAATTCTCCCGCCAAATGATCAAGCTGGCCCGGTCCGGAGCTGCCGAAGCGCACGCGGCCGGCCTGGCCCTTGGCGTAATTGATGAACTGTGGAATCGTTGTGACGCCGCCGATCGATGGATTGACGACCATCACGTTGATCAGTTCCGCAGCCATGGTAATGGCGGTGAAATCACGCTCGATGTTATATGATAATTTCTTGTATACGACGGGGCTGATCGCCAGCGGGCCTACACCGCCGATCAGCAGCGTATGGCCGTCGGGCTCGGCACGGGTGAGCATCTCGGTGGCGAGTCGACCTGCGGCGCCAGGGCGGTTGTCGACGACCACGGTCTGGTTGAACTGTGCTGCGAGCTGGTCGCCGAGCGCGCGGCCGATAGTGTCGGATGCGCCGCCCGCAGGAAACGGGATCAGCATGCGGATTGGCCTAGCAGGATAATTCTGTTGCGCCACGGCCTGTGCAGCGCAGGTTGTGACGAGCAGACCGGCAAGCACGATAGACAGGCGTTTGAAGCTGGGCATTTTGATTCCTCCTTTGGTGACGTGGATTACGCGGGATGCGGCGCGGTTGTTGTAATGCCGTTGTTCCCGATTACGCTGCTACCTGAGGATGCAGCACAATTTTGTGCGC
This sequence comes from Burkholderiales bacterium, assembly GCA_038106575.1. Taxonomy (GTDB): domain Bacteria; phylum Pseudomonadota; class Gammaproteobacteria; order Burkholderiales; family SG8-41. Next base: position 17,505 of record JAYOED010000005.1, on the reverse strand, counting down.
CTCAACGTTACGCGCCTCGAGCAGCTTCAGCGCGTCTTCGGCACGGCCCAGTGGAAAGCGGTGACTGATGTACAGGTCAGGATTGATTTTGCCGCTGGCGACCAGTTCCAGGCAGGGTTTGAAGGCCTGGAAATTGCCTCGTGAGAAATTGAGGTCAATTTCGCGGTCCTTGATGTAGGCGATCGGGATCGTGGCCTTGTTCTCGGGGAAAGTGCCAACCACGGTGATCTGGCCGCCACGTTTGACCATGCTCACGGCGTCGGTGACCGTGCGCTCCTGCAGTCCGCCGACGCACTCGACCACCTTGTCGAAGCCGTGGCCGCCGGTCAGCTCGAGCGCGCGTGCGCGCATGTCGGTATTTTTTGCGTCAATTGATCCGGCGATGCCCAGTTCACGTGCTTTGGCGAGCCGATAGTCGAGGATGTCTGTGATGGTGACCTCGGCGCCCATGGCCTGCGCGATCAGCGCAGCGCCCAGCCCGATCGGCCCGGTGCCGATGACGGCGATTTTTTCTCCGGGTTTCGGCAGCACGCGGTGGGCAACGGCGTGATAGCTGATGCCCAGCACCTGCACCGTCGAAGCCTGGTCGTAGCTGACATTGTCCGGCAGCGGGTGCAGGTTGAAATCAGGAACCAGCGCGTACTCGGCGTAGGCACCGTCGCGGTCGAAGCCCATGGTGCGTAGCTTCTCGCAGATGTTGCCGCGACCTGCCCTGCAGGGACCGCACTGTCCGCAGGCGAAATCAATGTCGCAGCACACCCGCTGGCCGACCTTGAACCCGCGCAGATCCTTGCCCAGCGCGACGATTTCACCAGCGAACTCGTGGCCGAGGATGCGCGGAAAAGTCAGTCGCGGATGCTTGCCGTGAAAGGCATGCAGGTCCGAGCCACAGATCGAGCAGGCATGCACTCTGATGACGGCGTCACGCGGACCGGGGGTCGGATCGGGTACGGTTTCATGGCGCAGATCACTGCCGCCGTGAAGGATTGCTGCTTTCATGATGGATTTTTCAAGTGTGGTTGTGTGTTTTGTTCCGCGGATTCATGTTCTGACCCGTCCTGCCCGCGGATGCGGCGGCCGCGATGCGGCATCCGGTGCCTCGAACGGCCTGTGTCCCTTGATCTGGGTGGCGTGCATGATGCGCCGCGCCGCAGGATTGAACGCGCCACGACGATGCAGGGTGCAGCGGTTGTCCCACAGCACAACGTCTCTTTGCCGCCAGACATGTGCGATCCGAAAGCGCTGCTGGGTGGTGTGCTTCCACAGTGCGTCGAGCAGGGTTTCAGATTCCTCCGGCGTGCAACCGTTGACATAATGCTTCGGTCTGCGACCGAGAAACAAGCTGTTGCAGCCGGTGTCAGGATGTGTGGAAACGACAGGATGATCCGGCCCGTTGCCCAATCGCGGATCGTCTACTGC
>JAYOED010000005.1:7864-16076 GCA_038106575.1 Burkholderiales bacterium | reverse complement strand
GTTTCTGGTTGGTGTCGTATGCCGTGTCGTGCTTGATGGTGGCTCCATGTACGCGGCGCTTCAGTACGTCGGACAGGGCATCGTACGCCGCATAGGTGTTGCAGAACTCTGTGTTGGCGCCTTCACCCGCTGGCGGCACTTCCAGTGCATACAGCATGCGCATGCCGGCAACGACTTCGCGAAACGAATAGTCGCTGTGCCAGATAATCTCGCCGTCGCCAAGTTGCCCGATCGGCAAACCGTCAACCTTGACGTTGGACACCACGGTGATTTCCGGGTGCGTGTTGCGGTGAGGCACATCCAGTGCGGTGACCGGAGGCAGTTCGAATTCACCGAAGCGGCGCGCCACGGCGACCATGTCCGAATCGTCCAGTTGCTGGTCGCGCAGCAGCACCAGCAGGTGATCCAGATAGGCCTGGTGCAGGATACGGAAGCTGTCGTCGTCGAGTCGGCGCAGGTCGAGGCCGCGGATTTCCGCGCCCATGACGCCCGGCAGGGGCGTGATTTCGATGTTACCGATGCGCCCGCTGATGACGGTGCCGGTATGCGGCGGGGGTATTGCGATAGTCATTGGGCTGTTTTCCTCCGACAAGTGCCGTCCGCGCCATTATTAACACTGAGTAATATGGTCCGGCAAGCGCGGCTGTGCCTGCCGCGCCATACAGTCCTTAATGTGGAAAAACCGGCAGCATCGGCTCCTGTCCGGCAGGGAGTTCCTTGCGTGCGACGTTGAGGATCATCGCCAGCATTGCGTAATAGCCGGCTACTGAAATCAGCTCGATCACACCCTGTTCACCGAACAATTTCACGGCACGGGCATAGGTGGCATCACTCACACTCTTATTGTGCAGTAGTTCGGTAAGCATGTCATGCAATGCTTCTTCGTCGGTGGCCATGCCATCAGGGCGGCGGCCTTCAGCGATGGCTTCGGCGATTGCGGGACGCAGCCCGGCTTTCATCGCGTGCTTGTAGTGCGATTGCCATTCGTATTGCTGGGTCCAGTGGCGTGCAGCCATCAGCGTCGCCATTTCGGCGATACGGCGGTCGAGCGGACATTTGAAGCGCAGATATTCGCCGACTTGCTGCACGGTATGGGCGAGGCCGGGACTGCGCAGTAGCGCTAGGAACGGTCCGCGCACTTCACCGCGCGGTCCGGAGGCGATCGCAGCGGCAACTTTCTTCTGTTCATCAGTCCATTGTTCCGGTGGAATGCGCGGCAGGCGCTCAGCAGGCAAGGCGGGCATCGTCTTCTCCAGTGAATATACTTAAGTATATGATTTAATTTATATTTTAAAACATCCACTGGCCGCCGTTGGCATGGATGGTCTGTCCGGTGATGTAGGCTGCGCCCGGTCCGCAGAGAAAGCGGGCGAGCGCGGCAATTTCCGGAGGTTCCCCATAACGGCCGATCGGGATGTGGTCGGCAGCATCAGGCCGCGCGGCACGGTGCGCAGGACGTGTGGTGTTGAAGTGGCCGGGCGAGATGCAGTTGACGCGGATGTTTTTCGGTCCGAGTTCACGCGCCAGTGCGCGAGTCATGCCGGCGAGTCCGCTCTTGGCCGAAGAACTGTGCACCTTGCCGACGGCGCCGCTTAATGCGCTGTCGCCGGCCAGGGTAATAATGCAACCGCGGCCGGCTGCGATCATTCCTGGCAGCACGGCTTTGATGCAGTGAAACGACCCGTCCAGTGAAATCCCCATCACTTCACGCCACTCCTGGTAAGTCATCTCGGTGAACGGAATTTCTCGGCGCACCGAGGCGTTGAGCACCAGAATGTCGACGGTACCGAAACCGGCATGAATTTCGGAGTGCATGCGTTGCACGGCGGAACCATCGGCGATGTCGGCGACGAATACCGCAGCGGTACCGCCAGCCTTGGTGATTTCGGCCGCCACAGCTTCCGCGTCTGCTTTGGAAGCACGGGTGTTGATCATGATCCTTGCGCCGGCCGCGGCCAGTTCCAGCGCGATGGCGCGGCCAATGTTTTTTGCAGCACCGGTGACAAGCGCGGTGCAGCCTGCGAGTTCCTGTTCTTCTTCCATGATCTGGTCGCTTGGATAGGCAATATTCAAACAAGCATAACGGGGAAACCCGGTCGCCGGTGCGCTGTTCCACATGCTGATGCGTCTCTGGTGCTGGTATAGTGCCGCGCGTGCAGATTCTTCATTTCCAAAAAGGAGCATTGATGAAAACCACACTGATAGTCGCCGCGATGGTATGCGCAGCCTTGGTTTTGCCTTTGCACGCGGCTCAGCAAAAGCCCGGGGCGGAAGGGGACTTTCCAGTCAAGCCGATCCGCATCCTTATCGGTTTCACGCCCGGCGGCGGCCCTGATATCACCGCGCGCTATATCGCGCAGAAATTGACCCAGCAGTTTGCTCAGCAGGTAATCGTTGACAACCGGCCCGGTGCCGGGGGCACCATCGCAGCCAACATTGCTGCAAACGCTAATCCCGACGGCTATACATTGCTTTCTGTTTCTTCCGCGCATGCGGTTGCGCCGGCAATTTATGACAAATTGCCCTACGATGCGCGCCGCGACCTGGCAGGCATCACATTGACGGCAACATCCAAATACGTACTAGTCGCTGCGCCCTCCACCGGTTACCGGTCGTTGAAGGCGCTGTTGGCTGCGGCCCGGGCAAAACCGGGACAGCTGAATTTTTCCTCCGCCGGCGTCGGCAGCGGCACCCATTTTGCCGGAGAACTTCTGAAGAGTATGGCGAAAATCAATGTCGAGCACATTCCGTTCAAGGGAATACCCGAGGCCATGACCGAGGCGGTGACGGGTCGCGTGGAGTTCTTCATGTCACCGATTGCCAGCGCGGTTAGCCTGGTACGTGAAGGAAGGGTGATCGGCCTGGGCGTATCGTCGCAGAAGCGTGATCCGCTGCTGCCTGACGTGCCGACCATTGCCGAATCCGGAGTTCCTGGTTACGACTCGATATTGTGGTTCGGCCTGCTGACCAACAGTAAGACGCCGCGCCAGCTGATCGGGCGTTACAACAGGGAAGTGGGAAAGATTTTGAGTGACGCGGATGCGCGCCGGCGCTGGTCACCGATCGGACTCGACCCAAGCCCGACCACCCCGGAGGCATTCGACAAGCGCATAGCCGCTGATATCGCGACTTTTACGAAACTGGCGCGAGCGGGCAACATCAGGGCGCGCTGATCGAAGAATCATCATGAAAATCAAAACCAACGGTATTGAACTTAATTGCGTCATCGAAGGTGAAGGGCCGTGGCTGACGATGTCACATTCACTGGCCTGCAACCTATCGATGTGGGATCCGCAGATGGCGCAACTGACCAAGCGTTACAAGGTCCTGCGCTTTGACACTCGTGGCCACGGCGGAAGCAGTGCACCACAGGGGCCCTATACGCTGGAGCAGATGGCGGACGACGTGCATGGCTTGTTTGCCGCGCTGGGGATCCGCGAGACTCACTGGGCGGGGTTGTCAATGGGCGGCATGATCGGTGAGACCTATGCGCTTAAATATCCCGGCGTATTCCGCAGCATGGTGCTGGCCGATACGACGAGCCGGCGTCCGCCCAACGCAGCGCAGATGTGGGGCGACCGCATCCTCATGGCCAGGGAAAAAGGCATGGATGCGCTGGTCGAGAGCACACTGGGACGCTGGTTTACCGAGCCTTATCGCACAGCGCATCCCGAAGTCATTTCCCGCATCGGCAACGATATACGCAGCACGCCGGTGGATGGTTTTGCCGGCTGTTGTGATGCGATTGCGAAAATTGACGTGCTTGATCGCCTGAAGGAAATCAATTGTCCTGCACTAGTCATTGTCGGCGACCAGGATCATGGAACCCCGCCCGAGATGGCCAGGCAGATACACGCCAATCTGCGCGGCTCGGAATTGCTGATCATTAAGTCAGCTGCACATCTTTCCAACGTGGAGCAGTCGGAAATTTTTACTCGTGCCATGACGGGGTTTCTGGACAGGCACTGACTCAGCGCTTCAGCGCGCCGCCGCGATCCGGCGCAAGGCTTCCATGCCGGCTGTGATCGCTGCGGCTATGGACTTGACCGCGGCACGCAGACCTTCTACTGCCCCGGCTATTATCAAGCTGCGCTCTGGCGTGACGGATGCCAGGGCTTTGCGCGTATCCGGTAGTCAGTCGATGATCCGGACTTGAACATCGATGGTGCTCTGATATTCCCTGAAATCCATTTCCAATTGGTTTTTTCTGTTCAACTGCCATGCGGATCCTGGTCGCAGCAGTCCAGTTTCCAGTTCGGAGGTGTTAGCGGAAAGTGGCAATACCGTGGTGCAACCCGGAGTCGAGCACCAGCAATGCGATCTGGCGCTTCAGCAACTCCCTTGCCGTATGCATATAGGTGTCAGCGCCGGCGGCGAGTTGCGGGATGCGTGACAGGTTGGTTGCGCGCAGGGCGGCAAGATCCCGATCGACGCGATCGGCTACAGCGGCAAGGGCCTGCGATTTTGCGACCAGAACTGTTCCACTCGTTGACGCTGCGCGCAAAGCCTACATGGCATTTTCGATTTGTGTCAGCGTCGCTTGGCTTAGGGTTTTGGTTTGATACCGATCTCATGCGATACAGCCTGCCGCCATGATGATGACAAGTACGATAACGGCGATCAGAAGATGGTTTCTTTTCATTAATACTTTTTCCGATGGCATGGCAAGCGCGGGAGGCTGCTCGCATGTTGTAAGTCAATGATAGGATAAGCCGATGTCAGACGTAAGTGCTGTAGTGCAAACTCAGGGCAAGCCGGCGCAGCTGCGCCGGCTGCTATCATTTCTTGTGCCGTACCGCTGGCGGGTCGCTACTGCGCTGACCGCGCTGATGACTGCGGCAGGCTGCGTGCTGGCGCTGGGACAGGGACTGCGCTTAGTCATCGACGCTGGTTTCGGTAGCGGTAATCCGGCGATGCTCAATACCGCGCTGGCCGGCGTGATCGCGGTATCCGTGGTGCTGTCGGTAGCGACGTTCACCCGTTTCTACCTGATGATGACAGTGGGAGAACGGGTCATCGCTGACCTGAGGCGCAAGGTGTTTTCACATGCGCTGACCTTGTCCCCGGCCTTTTTCGATGCTTCACGAACCGGCGATATCGTGTCCCGTCTCACCAATGACAGTGAGCAATTGCGCCAGGTAATCGGTTTCGGCCTGTCGATGTTTCTGCGCAATGGACTGATGATGGTCGGGGCGCTGGTATTGCTGTTTGCGACCAGTCCCAAGCTGGCCGCGCTGATCGTCCTCGGGGTGCCGGCAACCTTGATTCCCATTTTGCTGGTCGGCCGTCGCGTGCGACGGCTGTCGCGCGCCAACCAGGATCGCGTTGCCGAAGTCTCGGCTCATGTTGATGAGTCGATGCACGAAATCCGTACCGTGCAGGCTTACGGGCACGAGGGACGTACCCGTGGCGCTTTCGATGCGGCGACCGAGGCCGCTTATGAAGCCGGCGTCGATCGTATTCGCGTCAAAGCCTGGCTGATTGCATCGGTAATGCTAATCGCTTTCTGCGCAGTCGGAGTGATTCTATGGGTCGGCGGACATGACGTGCTGGAGGGGAATCTGACCGCCGGACAATTATCGGCTTTCGTGTTCTATGCAGGCATCGTTGCCAGCGGCGCCGGGACGGTGTCGGAAATCTGGGGTGAAATCCAGCGCGCTGCAGGAGCGACGGAGCGCCTGATGGAACTGCTGGATACGCGTCCCGCACTCGAAATTGCAACTCCACGGATCGAATTGCCGGAGCAGGTCAGGGGTTCTATCCGTTTTGAAAATGCCGGATTTTCTTATCCGACAAGAACCGACGTGCAGGCGTTGGCTACGTTGTCGTTCGACGTTCATCCTGGTGAGCGGGTGGCGCTGGTCGGGCCGTCAGGTGCCGGCAAGACGACCATATTCGCGTTGCTGCTGCGTTTTTACGATCCGCAATCGGGCCGTATCCTGATTGACGGCGCCGATATCCGGCACTGCGATCCGCTTGCACTGCGACGGGCAATTGCGCTGGTATCCCAGGATCCTGTCATTTTTGCGACTAACGTAATCGACAACGTGCGTTTTGGTCGTCCCAACGCTAACGCGGAGGAGGTGCGCGCAGCCTGTACGGCCGCGCATGCCATCGAATTCATCGAGCGGCTGCCACAGGGTTTCGACACTGATCTCGGTGAGCGTGGCATCAAGTTGTCAGGCGGACAGCGCCAGCGACTGGCGATTGCACGCGCATTGCTTGCGGACCGGCCGATCCTGCTGCTCGACGAGGCGACCAGTTCGCTGGATGCAGAAAGCGAACGCCAAGTTGCCGCCGCGCTGGAAATACTGGCTCGTGGCCGTACTACACTGGTGATCGCGCACCGGCTGGCTACCGTGCGCAATGCTGACCGCATTCTTGTGCTCGATCGTGGTCAACTCCATGCAATGGGCACACACGATGAATTGCTGCGAGCCGACGGGCTTTACGCCCATCTGGCCCGGCTGCAGTTCATGCATGGAGAGGCAGTCTGAGCGGTGATTACTGATAATCGCTCACTAAGTTGTCATTGAATACAAGGTTTGTGCTCTACTTAAATCGAGACGCTTTCAAAAATAGGCCGAGTGATGGCGGCGCAAGAAGCGTGCGAGTCTCCTGCGAGACGCTCCTTGGATGTAAGTTGAGCGGGATCTCAGCGCGCGACTAAGGCCCGCCAAGCGCAGGCATTTTGGAAAGATTTTTAAAACATTTGTTGGCCACCGTCGACATAGATCAGCTGCCCGCTGACCATTTGTGCCGCCGGGGTGCACAGGTAACGCACTAGGGCTGCCACTTCCGAGGGGTCCGAACGCCTCCCCATCGGCACGTTGTTGACTGGCGCGCGCTCAGAACGGCCTGCGGCGCGCACGGTGTCCATCTGTCCCGGTGCCACACAATTGACATTGATCTTATGCTCGCCGAGTTCTTTCGCCAGCGCACGGGTCATACCCCACAGTCCATGCTTGCCCACCGAGCCGTGTACCCGCTTTTTCGCACCCGATAGCGCGGTCATACCGCCGAGGGTGACGATACTGCCGCCACCGGCCTTGATCATCGAAGGCAGGCAGGCCTTGGTGCAGTGAAACGATCCGTCGAGGGTGATCGACAGAAGACTGCGCCATTCGTCGAACGACATGTCGATGAATGCAGTTTCCTTGCGAATCGACGCGTTGAGTATCAGGATATCTACCTTACCGAATTTCTTGATGATGGCGTCAACCATCGTTTTGACGGCAGCAGCATCGGAAATGTCGGCCATGAAAACCTCTGCAGTGCCTCCAGCATCGCGGATTTCCTTAGCTACGGCTTTCGCATCTTCTTTTGCTGCGCGGGCATTGACGGCTACCTTGGCTCCGCTTTCAGCTAGTGCCAGAGCGATGGAGCGACCAATATTGCGTGCCGCGCCGGTGACCAGCGCGACCTTGCCTTCAAGTTCCTGTCCTGCCGCCATGATCATTTCCTTCCGGAATGTTGAACCGTCCGCGGGCGCGGACTTACTACGATCATTTTACCGGCTGACGGATAATTGACGGCAGAATTAACTGATAGGATGCCCTACATCCGGGAGAGGATAAAAATGAATGTAGTGATCAGAATATGGGCTTTAGTGACAGGAAAGGAATTTGCCGATTTCCCGTTTGGCGGCATGGAAAAATACCTGAAGATTATCGGTCCCTCGGTCGCTAGAGTCGACTAGCTGGGAACGGATATGACTATTCACGCAAAAAAGAAATCTTCTCCTAAAAAACGGTCAACGCCGCGCATCAGTGATTCTGAATGGCGGGCACGCTGCGAACTGGCTGCGGCGCACCGCTTGATCGCGCATTTTGTGTTTGTCGACTTGACCTACAACCACATATCGGTGCGCGTGCCTGGAGAGCCGGGGCATTTTCTGGTCAAGGCCGACAACGTGTTCATGGAGCAGGTTACCGCCTCTAACCTGGTCAAGTACGATCTAGAAGGACGGCAGGTCGGCGTTTCGCCGCACAAAGCGAGTCCGGCAGCCTATAACCTGCATGCCGCAGTGCTGCGTGCACGCCCTGACATTGAATCAGCGGTGCATACGCATTCTCCGGCAAATCTTGCCGTGTCGGCACAGAAACAGGGCCTGTTGCCGCTTACCCAGCAGGCGATGCGTTTTTACGGACGAATCGCGCGTTATCCGAACGAGGTTGACGATACCACCCGCGCGGGTGCCGATCAGCTCGCG
>JAYOED010000005.1:0-7854 GCA_038106575.1 Burkholderiales bacterium | reverse complement strand
CGGCGGCGCTTGGCGACCGCTGGGTCATGCTGCTGGAAAACCACGGCGCGCTGATCTGCGGCAGCACGCTGCCGGAGGCCTACATCTATCATCATTTTTTCGAACTTGCCTGCCGTGCACAGGTCGGGGCACTGGCGGGCGGTGCCGAGGTCATCCTGCCCGATCCGGCAGTCTGTACAGAACGTGCGGCGAAATTCGGGCGGATCGGCGTCTACAACTCTGCTAGCCGTGACTGGGTGGCGGGCATGGCGCTGGTCGAAAAGCTGTTTCCGAATTACAAAAGCTAGGTAGTGTGACGCTGCAGAAACGCCAGCAGTATGTTCGCCATTTCGGCTTCTTTCGCAGCCCAGTCTTCGGGTGAAACCACATCGACATCCTGGTGATCGGAAAACAGGATATTGAGCTCGGCTGCAGGCAGCAGCTTCGCGAGTTTCTCGCCAACTGACTTAGGGTGGGTATTGTCGTTGCCTGGAATCACGCAGGCTGGCATTTTGATGGAGCGCAGCTGTTCAGCAGTCGCGCCGATGACCGGAAAGCCTGCTTCCTGCAAGAAGCCCTGACTCCACCGCGTCATTGCGGCTATGATCTGTTGGGGATCAGCGCTCTGCAGCCGCTCACGGTTTGGGGCGTGCGCGGCAATCAGGTCGCGGAAATGGGGCATCGCGCATATCGCAGCCATGCCCCCAGCCTGTGCCGCCGCGATGTACTGACCGTAGTATTCGCGCGCTAGCCGCTCCGCCGCAAAAGTGCCCCCGGTGACTCGCCACAACAACAGGCTACGTACTGACTGCGGATGGCGTAACGCAAACGCAAGCGACATGCGGCAGCCCGACGAGCTACCTCCCACGAAAGCCGGCAGTGCATCGATTGTCCGGAGCAGCTCGTAGAGGTCATCAGCCCATACTTCGTGCTCTGCAGTATCGCTCTCAAACAGTACATCGGATGCCCCGCAATTGCGCCTGTCGTGGATCAACACGCGATAGCCGGCAGCAGCAACGCGCTGCGCAAGCGGTTCAACCGCAGCCATAGCGCGGCGGCCTCCGGGTGACAGCGCTACCCAGGGGCCGTGGTTACCGAGAGTGTTGTAATTCAGGCTTGCGCCATTGACTGTTGTTCTCATGTTGGTTCTCAATTGCGTGAGCCCAATTACCGGTGGCAGAGATTTAAATAATTAACAAATAAAAGTTCACTTGTTGTTATCCCGGCAATTCCCAGGCTGCCGGTAGATAGATTCGTTATACTCCACCTGAAGGAAACTATGCTTTGGCTGCAACAAAAAAAACGACAACCCGCTCCCGGCTGCGCATCATCCTGCCACCCAACAGGCTTCCTGCCGCAAACCGGGCACTGATAGAGCATTCGCTTTCGGTAGGCATGGGCCGGGCATTGGCCATGCGCCTGAAAAAACTGTCGCGCTGTCGCCTCGAGGCTGAAATGCCGGTCACCGAGGGGCATGTTAACCGCAGCGGACGCGTCAACGGCGGCGTTTTGATGACTTTTGCCGATGTGCTGGGGGCGATGGGCACACTTGCCAATCTACCTGACGGTTGCCGTACCACCACGCTGGAATCCAAAACCAATTTTTTTTCTGCAGCAAAGGGACCGCGACTCACAGCTGTTACGGTGCCATTGCATATCGGACGCACCACAATGGTATGGCAGACCACGATCAGAAATCTGGATACAACGCGAGTGGCCATCGTGACCCAGACGCAGATCGTGATACCAAAGAACGATTGATTGTCATTCGCTGTTGCTGATGATCATTCAGACAATCTCAAGACGGTGAGCGACAATTACGGTAATGAGGTTGGCAACCGCCCGCTAAAACTAGTGGTGGAATTCATAGAGGGCGAGTTGCGTTATACCGATGTTCTGGCCCGTTTCGGCTTTGATGAATTTGTGGTGCTGTTGCCGTAAACAGCGACAGATCGTGCTATTGAAGTTGCGTAGCGGATACCGCCGCCGGTGTCCACCTCGACCCTGGATTCCTAGGATAAGCATATTCATTCCAGTGTCAGCATCGGTCTCGCCTCCTATCCAGAAGACGGCGGCAGCATTGATGCCACCCAGGCCCGCGCCGATCGCGCGATGTATCAGACCAAAAAAAGGGTCGAAACCGGGTCGTGCGTTTCGCAGCCTGAAGTTGGCTACGATCAGGCCGCAGCCGCAGTCTCCGCGGTCCCGCGCCTGTGACGTGGCAACCACAGTGACAGAGGCAGCGCGAGGAAGCCGATGGTCGAGGCGACCAGTATCGCTGATGTGTAGTTGCCTGAGTGGTCGAATAACGCTCCGCCGAGCCATCCCCCAAGCGCCATGCCGGTGCTTGCGCCAATCATCTCGAAAGAGAAAATCGAGCTTAACGGCGCTTTCGGACCGAACATCTGCCGGTTGATGATCGGAAAGCCCACCATTTCTCCGCCGTAGCAGAGACCGAACACGACTGCGAAAACATAAAAATGCCAGGCCTCGGTTGCCAACAGCAGAGCGAGAATAGAAACGCTCTGGCCGAAGATGGCGAAGGACAACACGGTGCGACCGCCGAAGCGTTCGGTCAGCAGCGAAAAAGTGAAACGGCTGACAATTGACACACCGGCAATCGTGCTCAATACGCCTGCAGCCTGCAGGCCGGGTACGCCGTGTTGTGTTGCCATCGAGACGCCGTGCGCCAATATTACGGCATGGCTAGCGCAACCGAGGTGGTGGCAGCCTGTGAGCAGCCATACCGGCCTGCGGCTGAGCACCGAGCGCAGGCTGACTGGAGCATCAGCTGAGGATGCCTGTTTGTCTGAAGGCTCGGCGGCCCCATAGGCGGCCATTCCTAACTCGGAGGGACTGGTCCGGATCAGCGAGGAGAACACCAGCAGTACTGCGCCAAAACCGACGCCCAGCACCATGAACGCTGACTCCCAGCCGCGGTGCTCGATCAACCAGCGGAAGAGCGGTGCAAAGATAGCGGGACCTGCACCGAGCGCTGCCCAGTAAAAACCCAGTGCCAGCCCCATCTTTTTCTCGAACCAGCGGGTCATGATGACCGGCAGCAGAACCTGGAAAGCCGCGTTGCCGAGCGCGCCGACGAAGACGCCGTAAAGGACGTAGAGCTGCCACAGTTCGGTGATCATGCCGAGCATGACCGTACCGGCGGAAATCATCAGCGATGCGCCGAACATCAGCGTGCGCGCGCTGCAGCGGTCTCCCAGCCAGCCGAAAACTAGCATGGCCGGCATGCTGCACAGAAAGGCGAGAGAGTAGGCGAGGCCGATGTCGCCCCGCTTCCAGTCGAACTTGTCGACCAGCGGGTCGACCAATACGGCAAAGGATGCCGAATCAGCGCGGCTGACAACGCTCAGAACACAGGCTGCCGCCAGAACGATCCAGGCGTAATGGATTTTTGAGATGGAGGAGGATGTCATGGTGGACGTTTTTACCGGAACCGGGCGCGCGTGGGGCGAGTCAGTCCGGAATGTGGCAAATGGAGCGTATAGAGTCTTTCTGGCAGGTACCAAAGAGAGCTACCGTTAACACCCGGCGCCTCTGCTAACACTTTTTTCACAGCCTGTTTATTATCCTTTTGAAAAAGGGTGTTCATTCATGGGCAAGAACGGCATTACCGCTAATACGTTGATTCTCGTTGTCACGGCATATTTGGTCATCAGTGGCAACTTTGCATTCATCTCAGGCGCGCTGAGAGCCTATCCACCGGACGCGGGTAATTCAGGACACCTGCTTTCACTAATTGTGGTTTTGGGCGGTGCAATGGTGCTGCTGCTGTCCATGTTGTGTGTCTGGCGGGCAACGAAGCCGGTGCTTATTACGGTTTTGCTGCTGTCGGCGGCAGTAGCCCATTTCATGGACAGTTACGGCGTGGTTATCAACGATGACATGTTGCGGAACGTTGTCCTTACCCAAACGGCAGAAGTGCTGGAGCTGCTGAATGCGAGGCTGCTGTTCAATTTCGTTTTGCTGGGCGCGCTACCCGCCTGGGCGATATACCGGGTTCCGCTGCAGTCGCGTGGCTGGCGCATCGAGAGCATTGCCCGTTTCAAGCTGGTATCGACGATCTTGACGCTGATGATAGGAACCGTATGGGCATTTGGCGGTTTCTATGCCTCCTTTTTCCGGGAGCACAGAGAATTGCGTCAGTATGTTAATCCGCTCTATTTCCTGTATTCGACGGTGAAATATGCTTCGAGTGAAATCGGCACCGCATCTAAAGCACCGATGCTGCGTGTCGGCACCGACGCCGCCATTCCTGTTACGGATGTTTCTCGTGAACTAGTCGTCATGGTGGTCGGGGAAACCGCCCGCGCTGATCGCTTTTCAGTCAATGGATACGTAAGGGAAACAAACCCAAGGCTGCAGGAAAGCGGGGCTATCAGTTTCACCAATTTCCGTGCCTGCGGTACTTCGACTGCAGTGTCAGTGCCTTGCATGTTTCTGCGCGACGGGGAATCTAGAGGGGCATTAGCCATCAAAACTGAGGAAAACTTGCTCGATGTGCTGATCCGCAGCGGTGTCAATGTGTTGTGGCTGGACAACAACTCGGATTCGAAGGGGGTCGCGGCCCGCGCCCCATACATTGATTACCGGTCACCGAAAACGAATCCGGCTTGTGACACCGAATGTAGGGACGAAGGCATGTTGGCTGGATTGCAGCGTTATATCGATGCGCATCCCAAGGGTGATATTTTCATCGTCCTGCACCAGATGGGCAATCATGGTCCTGCCTATTTTAATCGCTATCCACCGCAATTCGAGCGCTTTACGCCGGTCTGTAAAAGCACTGATCTCAGCAAGTGCAGCTTGCAGGAAATCGGCAATGCCTACGACAATGCGATTCTATATACCGACTATTTCCTAGCAAAAACCATCGACCTACTCCGGAGGAACGACGACCGCTTCGAAACCGCGATGTTCTATGTCGGTGATCACGGCGAATCACTTGGCGAAAACGGGATCTATTTGCACGGCATGCCGAAGGCGCTAGCGCCCGAGGCCCAGCTGCATGTCCCGGCGATCATGTGGTTCGGTAAAAATTTTCGTAACGTGACTCCGGGTGCGCTAAGGAAAAAATCGGGAATACGATATACGCATGAGAATGTATTCCATACCATCCTCGGGTTTTTCGAGATTAAAACCACGGCTTACCGGCCTGAAGGCGACATACTCACCGGAGCAAAGCCGGCGCAAAAGAGCATTATTGCCGACCGACAATCTGGCGATGGGAGCGTTGTAAGGTAATGCGGTAGCTCACCGCACATGATTTTAATCAATGTAATCGTTCAGCATCCACTGAAAGCATTGAATTCTAAAAGCAAGATTTCGCGTGCAGAACTGGACTTTGGTTCGTGCGAACCTCCGGATTAATTCAAGCAGAGTTGTTCTGATTGACCGGTGGTTTTATGAGCACCCGGATGAATGAATTTGTCTGCGATCAGCCGCTGAGTTTAGTGAATCTGGTGATCACCTTGATTTTTACAGCGACCTATCTAAAAAGATTCATTTTTTGGGGAAGCTACTTCGACCAAACAGTCGTAATAGGTCGCGGCACCGCCCATGTCGGCGATGGCCTGCGAGGTCACTTCATTGGCATTACGCTTGTCTGGCGACAATTTTTTCCACCATACCGATGGGGCTGAGACCACGCCGCGGCGCACCTTGTTCGTGAGTCGCGCGCGCAGGGTGTATGTGCCGCGGTCGTTGAATACGTGCACCTCATCGTCTTCGCGGATGCCGCGCGCGGAGGCGTCGTCGGGATGAATGTCCAGTGTCGGCACACCGGCATCCTTCAGTGCGAAATCCAGATTGGCGAATGAAGAATTAAGGAAATGCCGGTGTGGCGGGGAGATGAACTCGAGCGGATAGCGCTCTGCTAGCGCCGGATTACTAGTCGGACCTTCGCGTGGCGGCGTGTAGTCGGGCAGCGGATCGTGCCCTTGCGACTTTGCTGTTTCGCTCCAGAACTCGCATTTGCCGGACGGCGTGGGGAATCCGCCGTTGGCGAACGGCGCTGTAGCTACCTTCAGCCGCTGCCAGCCTTTTTCCTTGAGCTTTTCCCAGGTCAAACCATCAAGTGCCGGCGCTTTTGATTCCAGTGCCTGACGGCAGATATCCTCGTCGGAATCCCTCAGACAAGGATCGTTGAATCCCATGCGCTGAGCGAGCAGCCGGAACACTTCGGCATTCGCTTTGGCCTCGCCGACGGGTGGGATAGCAGGCTGCGAGGCCTGCACGTACAAGTGTCCGTACGATTTATGGATATCGAATTGCTCGAGCTGGGTGGTCGCCGGCAGGATGATGTCGGCATAGTCCGCAGTATCGGTCTGGAAAACATCGTGGACGACTGTGAACAGGTCTTCGCGTGAAAAACCGGCAATAACCTTGCGCGAATCCGGACAAACCGCAACCGGATTAGTGTTGTAGATCAGGACCGCCTTGACCGGCGGCCTGGCCGAAGTCAGCGCATCGCCTAGAGCAGCCATGTTGATGACGCGCGGCTTGCCGCGGATTAGGTCCGGACGCTCCAGTGCATGGTGATTGAAGCCATAGAAGTCTGCGGTGGTTAGCACCGTACCACCGGCTGCGTCGCGCCAGGCTCCGGTGAGTGCTGGCAGGCAGGAGATGGTACGCACCGCCATTCCGCCGCCGGCATGGCGCTGCAGACCGTAATTCATACGGATCATCGACGGACGAGTGCCGGCGTATTCACGGGCGAGGTAGATGATTTCATCTGCAGTGATGCCGCAGATGGCCGCGGCGCGCTGCGGGGTCCATGCTTTCACGCGCTCGGCCAGTGCTTCATAGCCCAGCGTGTATTTCGCAATATAGTCGTTGTCGGTCAGGCCTTCGTTGATGATCACGTGCATCATCGCGAGAGCAAGCGCGGCGTCGGTGCCGGGATACGGTGCGATGTGCTGGTGGCATTTTTCGGCGGTGTCGTTGTGTATGGGATCAATGATGACGAGTTTGGCGCCGCGCCGTTTGGCCTGCTGGCAGCGGGTCCAGAAATGCAGGTTGGAATTGACCGGATTTGAGCCCCAGATGATGATCAGTTTCGCTTGCCCGGCCTGTTCCGGGTCGCAGCCGACCGAGCCGCCCAGAGTAATCTTGACGCCGGCCTTGCCGGCAGACGAGCACAACGTGCGTTCCAGCAGGCTTGCACCCAGCCGGTTAAAAAAACGCCGGTCGATCGATGCATAACTGACCATGCCCATCGCACCGGCATAGCTCACCGGCAGGATCTGCTGCGGATCTTCGGCGGCGATGGTTTTGAAACGCGCGGCAATGGTGTCCAGTGCCTCGTCCCAGGAAATTCGAACGAAACGTCCTTCACCTTTGCGACCAATGCGTTTCAGCGGGTAAAGAATGCGTGTCGGCGCATAGGTCCGATCGAGATAACGCGCCACCTTAGTGCACAGCGTTCCCGAAGTAAACGGCATGTCGTTGCCCTTGACTGCGATGGCCTTACCACTCTCGACTGTGATATCGAGTCCGCAGGTATCAGGACAGTCATGCGGGCAGGCGGCCTTGACGATACGGCGAGCGGGTTGTCCGGAGTCCATAGCTGCCATTTTGCGGCGGGTCGGGGACGGGGTCCAGTGGCTGACGCGCCGACGACTGAATCCGGTATCATCAGCCAAGGCACATGGTCCGCTTTCACATGCCTCCCATTTACAGTGACTTTAACCCGGAGAATTCACATGGTATTCATGAAGTGCGCCCGCCGCACGGTTCTGGCGCTGGTCTTGTCGTTTTTTGCGGTACTTGTAACGGCGCAGTCGCAGAGCGCCTCAGCAGCGGAGTTCGTGCCGGAAGTGGGGCAGGACGGAAAGGACGTTGTATGGGTGCCTACCG
>JAYOED010000004.1:70692-76183 GCA_038106575.1 Burkholderiales bacterium | reverse complement strand
CAGCGCATCCGGACGTCAGCGGTGTTTACGCAGCCAGCCCAGCAGGACGCGGTTAAAAGCCTCGGGCTGCTCGATATTCGGGAGATGCCGCGCGCCTACAAACTCGTCGTAGCTGCCGTTCGGAAACAGGCTCGCGGCCTTGCGGGTTGCTGCAGGTGACGCGCTCGGATCCTCAGTTCCGCATACCACCAGCGCCGGAGTCCGCACCGTACCCAGCCGTGCGGTGTAATTGAAGTTGCCGATCGCTTGCGCACAGCCGGTATAGCCCGCGACCGAGCAACCGGCAATTGTCTCCCTGATTTGCTTCCAGCGTCCCGGATTGCGCGCCTTGTAATCCTGCGTCAGCCAGCGGCCGATGGTGTCGTCCGCAATCGGTTCGCAGGAATTTGCCTTGGTGATGGCATCGATGCGCGGACCCCAGCGCGTTGCCGCGTCATCCGGAGACTGGGTCTGGGTATCGCACAGCATCAGCGTCTGCATGCGCTCCGCATGGCGAAGTCCCAGTGACTGTCCAATCATGCCGCCGATGGACAATCCAACATAATGGGCACGCGAGACACCCAGCGCATCGAGCACGATCACCACATCGTCGGCCAGTTCGTCGATCGTATAGGGCGGGACAGGCGCGGTGCTGCCGCCATGGCCACGCAGATCAACGCGCAGTACGCGATAACCCGCTGCCGTAAGTGCCGGCACCTGCTCGGCCCAGGATCCATGATCAGCCGCCAGTGAATGCACAAACGTAACAACAGCACCGGAGTCCGGACCGACGAGGTCGTAGCAGATATTCCTTCCCTTTAGCGGCAGCAGCATTACCGATTCCTCTTCAGATTCAATATTGAAGCCCGGGACCCGGGCATGGTTCAGCGACCAAAAAACTTCTGTACCGTTTCGTGGGCAACCTTGTGGATGAAGTCCTTGGTGTCCTTGTCAATTGCGCCGAAATAATCGTACGGATTATCAACGGGTGAGCGTTCATACAGGCTGGCATAGACCGCGCTGAAGCAGGTCAGTGCGCGCGGCTGAGCAGCCGCATCCCGCGCTCCAGACCGTCGAGAGTTAGAGGGAACATGCGGTCACCCATCAACTCGCGGGTGATCGCGATCGACTCGTGGTAATTCCACACTGCCTCGGGCTGCGGATTGAGCCAGATCGCCTGCGAATAGATATTCAGTGCGCGCTCCAGCCACAGGGCTCCTGGTTCCGGGTTGCTGTGCTCGACGCTGCCGCCGGGATAGGTGATCTCGTACGGGCTCATCGTCGCATCGCCGACAAAAATCACTTTGTAATCATTTGGATAAGTATGCAGTACGTCCCAGGTCGGGACCTTCTCGGTGACCCGCCGGCGGTTGTCCTTCCACACCCGCTCGTAGAGGAAGTTGTGGAAGTAGAAATACTCGAGGTGCTTGAACTCGGTGCGCGTCGCCGAAAACAGCTGCTCGCAAACGCGGATGTGGTCATCCATCGAGCCGCCGACATCGAGGAACAGCAGCACCTTCACCGCGTTGTGGCGCTCCGGCACCATCTTCAGATCCAGCCAGCCGGCGTTCTTTGCCGTTGAGCGGATGGTATCTTCTATGTCGAGTTCTTCCAGCGCGCCGGTGCGCGCAAACTTGCGCAGCTTGCGCAACGCCACCTTGATGTTGCGCGTACCGAGTTCCACCGAGTCATCGAGATTTTTGAATTCGCGCTGGTCCCACACCTTTACCGCACGGCGGTTGCGCGACTCGTGCTGGCCGATGCGGATGCCCTCCGGGTTGTAGCCGTAGGCGCCAAACGGACTGGTGCCTCCGGTGCCGATCCACTTGCTGCCGCCCTGGTGACGGCCTTTCTGCTCTTCGAGCCGCTTCTTCAGCATCTCCATCAGTTTTTCCCAGCCGCCCAGCGACTGGATCAGTTTCTTCTCATCCTCGGTGAGGTGTTTCTCGACCAGCTTGCGCAGCCACTCCTCGGGGATTGCCGCTGTCACCGACTCGATACCGATCACGCCCTTGAAATAGGCCGCGAACACCAGATCATAACGGTCGAAGAACTTTTCGTCCTTGACCAGACAGGTGCGCGCCAGATGATAAAAATCCTCGACTCTGCCGAACGCGACCTGCTTTTCCAGTGCGGCGATCAACATGAGGAACTCCTTGATGGAGACCGGCACGCCGCTCTGGCGCAGCTTGAGGAAGAACTCGATCAGCACGGCGCAGAACCAGGGTTACGTCTTCCGCCGCGACATAAACACGAGTCGTTCAAACAGGTGAACGTCCTGCTCGTTCTTGATCAGCGCCCCGTGCAGCGGCGGCACGATCTTGTGCGCGTCCTGGCTGTGCAGCGCCTCCGGAGGAATGTCTTCCGCCATCAACAATTTCAACCAGTCGAGCAGTTCGGACGTCGTCGGTTTCTTCTTCAGGCCCGGCACATCGCGGATCTCGAAGAAGGTATTGAGCGCCTGTGATAGCAGCTGTTTTTTGATACCGGGGTAATGCACCTCGACGATCTTTGCCATGGTGTCAGCTTCTGGAAAACGGATGTAGTGGAAAAAGCACCGGCGCAGGAAGGCGTCGGGGAGTTCCTTCTCGTTGTTGCTGGTGATGATCACCAGCGGCCGCTGTTTTGCCTTGATCAGCTGCTGGGTCTCGTAGACATAGAACTCCATGCGGTCGAGCTCGCGCAGAAGGTCGTTGGGAAATTCGATGTCGGCCTTGTCGACCTCATCGATCAGTAATACTGCTGGCTGCTCCGATTCGAAGGCCTTCCACAGCATGCCCTGCACGATGTAGTTGGCGATATCTTTCACCTTCGGGTCGCCCAGTTGCGAATCGCGTAGCCTCGACACCGCGTCATATTCGTAAAGGCCGTGCTGTGCCTTGGTAGTCGACTTGATGTGCCATTCGAACAGCGGGCGCTTGAGCCCCTTTGCCACTTCGAGCGCCAGCATGGTCTTGCCGGTGCCGGGCTCCCCCTTGATCAACAGCGGACGCTCCAGCGCCAGCGCGGCATTCACCGCCATCATCAAATCATCGGTGGCGACGTAGTCTGCAGTGCCGGTAAAACGGGACATTATTTATCCTTTAAAAACATATATTTAAAACTGCTTTGAGAGATCGGCGCGGTGGTCGATGTCCAGCAGTATGCCTGCATCGTCGCAACTGATCAGTCTGACCAGCGCCTGATTGCGCTGCACGATCGCGCGCGCGCCGCTGTCACCAGTTAGCGCCTGCAGTTCATGCAGAAAGCGTTTGCCGAAACCCACCGGATGCCCGCGGTCGCCCTGATATTCCGGTGCCGCAATTTCCGCGCCTGAAGCCATTGCCTGCACTACGCGGGCTATCGTTTCCGATTTGATCCCCGGCATGTCGGCAAGAGCCACGATCCAGCCACCGGCATCCTTGGTTGCCGCCACGCCATGGGCCAGGCTCACACCCATGCCGCGCGCGGCTTCGGGACACGCGATGACTTCGCAGCCTTCCTGTTCCAGCATTTCCGAGACCGGAAAATCGCCGGGGCGCACCACCGCAGTGACCGCAAGACCGGCGCCGATCAGGTTGCGTGCCGCATGCGCGGCAATCGCCACACCGTCTTCCAGCGGATGCAGCAGTTTGCCGCCGCCAAAGCGCGAACCCGCGCCGGCGGCCAGCAACACCGCTACCGCGGATTTTTCAGACTGCGCCATAGCCGTGATTATAATGGCCGCTCCCAAAAAAGACTCCTGTGGACCGCTGCCATGCCGAAGTTCTGCGCTAATCTCACCATGCTCTTCAACGAACTGCCGTTCATGGAACGCTTTGCCGCCGCGGCTCAGGCCGGATTCAAGGGTGTCGAGTATCTTTTTCCCTACGAATACGACAAGCACGCGCTGGCTGAGGCATTGGAGAAGAACAGCCTGATGCAAGTGCTGCACAACCTGCCGGCGGGAGACTGGAGCAAGGGCGAGCGCGGCATCGGCTGCCATCCGAAACGCAGCGGCGAATTCCAGGACGGCGTCGGCCGCGCCATCGAGTACGCCACGGCACTGGGCTGCAAACAGGTCAACTGCCTAGCTGGCATCCGCCCGCTGAACGTTGATCCCATCGACGCAAGGGAGACGTTCATCAAGAACCTGCAGTTCGCTGCGCCCAAATTCGCCGAAGCCGGTATCAAGCTGCTGATCGAGCCAATCAATACCCGCGACATCCCCGGCTTCCTCCTCAATTATTCGAAACAGGCCGTCGACATCATCAAGGCCGTAGGCTCCAGCAACCTGTTCCTGCAATACGACATCTATCACATGCAAATCATGGAGGGCGACCTCGCACGCAGCATCGAATCTAACCTTGCCCTGATCCCACACATGCAGCTTGCCGATAACCCCGGCCGCAATGAACCGGGCACCGGAGAGATCAATTTTCCTATCCTGTTCAAGCACATTGACGCGATCGGCTACCAGGGCTGGATCGGCTGCGAATACAAACCGGCGACCACCACCACGGCAGGCCTTGGCTGGGTCAAACCCCTGCTCGGCTGACCGCCGTTTTCGCGCTTGACGACCCGGGCGTACGGCCACAAAATCCTCGTAAACGGGCTCAGAACAATCAAACCCGTAGCCCATTCCTGATCCGTACATCTGTTCAACTGGAGGAAACAATGAAAGCAATTAGTATTGCATCGGCGCTCGGCTTCGCCATTACCGCCGCATTCGCCGGCAGCGTCGGCGCCCAGCAACTCAAAATGATGACTGGCCCCCAGGGCGGCTCGTGGTACCCGCTGGGTGGCGCGATCCAGGGTATCGTCGAAAAAGCCATACCCGGCGCCAAGATGCAGGTACTGCCGGGTGCCGGCATTTCCAACGTCATCGGCGTCAACGCCGGCAAGGCTGACCTCGGCTTCGGCAACGCCGTATCGTCAGTCGACGGCGTCAACGGCAAGGCCCCGTTCAAGGGCAAACAGAGCAACGTGTGCCAGGTCGCCACGCTCTATTTCCAGTATTTTCATGCCGTGGCGCTGGCCGATGCAGGCATCAAAAACGTCGGCGATGCCAAGGGTAAGGTGCTGACCACGCAACAGAAAGGCAACACCGGCGAGCAGATGGCGCGTAACGCGCTGGAAGTCTACGGCCTCAACTACGGCGCGCTCGGCAAGGTCAACCACAGCAATTACACCGATTCGGTGTCGCAGCTGAAAGACGGCCACGCTCAGTTGTTCATGCTGATCACCACAGTCCCCGCCTCTTCGGTTATGGACCTGGCATCGGCCCGCGACATCCGCGTACTCGCCTTCCCGGATGACAAGTTCGCCGCCCTACAGAAAATCAACAAGGGCTATGACAAGCGCATCATCAAGGCCGGCAGCTATCCGAAGCAGGACAAGGATGTACAGACTATCGGCACCTGGACGCACCTGGTCGCCAGCTGCAAGCTGCCCACGGATACCGTCTACAAGATCACTAAGGCGCTGGCCCAGAACGTCGACAACCTTGGCAACGTAGTCAAGGCGGTCAAAGGCCTCAGTGTGAAGGACATGG
>JAYOED010000004.1:54204-70682 GCA_038106575.1 Burkholderiales bacterium | reverse complement strand
AAATACTACAAAGAAGCCAAAGTCTTGTAACACCGCAATCGAAACAGCGGCGCGAAACTACGCGCCGCTGTTTTTTTTGAGCGGAAACCGCCGGTATGTTCCAACTGATACTGAAACGGCTGATCGTCGTCATTGCGATCAGCATGTCGGTGTATCACCTCACCATCGCCTTCATCGGCGCGCCGCAGCAGCTGTTCTTCCGCAGCACCCACCTGCTGTTCGCGCTGGCGCTGGTGTTCCTGATGTATCCGAGCTTCCGCAAGAAACCCGCGGGAGGCGCAGTTCGCGATGACGCCGGCGGCGTCATCGGTGGCGGCGCGACGGCTCTGCCTTCGTTGTGGGACTGGCTGCTGATCGCGGCCTCCTGCATCACCGTCAGCTATGTCTGGATCAACCACGACCACCTTCTGACCCGTTTTGTTTTCGTCGATGATCCGACCCCCGTCGAACTGGTGTTCGGCGGCATCTTCACGCTGATCGTGCTTGAAGCCACGCGCCGCATCATTGGCTGGGCGCTGCCGATCACCGCTATGATTTTCCTCGGCTACGCCTTCTTAGTCGCCAAGACGCGGCCGGAACAGATCATCGAGATCATGTATCTCACCACCGAAGGCATCTTCGGCAGCACACTCGGCGTCTCGGCCGCGTACGTAATCATGTTTGTGCTCTTTGGCGCCTTCATGGAGCGCACCGGTATAGGCCGCCTGTTCATGGATTTCGCGCTGGCGCTGACCGGCCATACCGCCGGTGGCCCCGGCAAAGTCGCGGTGGTCAGCTCCAGCCTGTTCGGCACGGTATCGGGCAGCGCAGTCGCCAACGTGCTGGTCGACGGTCCGATCACCATCCCACTGATGAAGCGCACCGGTTTCCGTCCGCCGTTCGCCGCCGCCGTCGAATCGGTCGCCTCCACTGGCGGCCAGATCATGCCTCCGATCATGGGCGCAGCCGCTTTCGTGATGGCCGAATTTCTAGCCGTCAGCTACTTCCAGGTGGCGATGTGGGCGATCATCCCGGCGATCCTGTATTTCCTCGCCGTGTTCTGCGCCGTCCATTTCGAATCCAAACGCGTCGGCCTGCTCGGCCTGCCGAAGGCGGAATGTCCGCGCTTGGGCCAGGTAATGCGCGAACGCGGCCACCTGTTCATCCCACTACTGACCATCCTCTTCGGCCTGATGGCCGGCTACAGCGCGCCGCTTTGCGCGCTGGCAGGCACTCTGATCTGCGTGCCGGTGGCGCTGATACGCAAATCCACGCGCAAGGATATCAACATCGGCACCATCTTCAGCGCGCTCGAGGAAGGCGCCAAGAATTCCATCGCCGTGGCGCTCGCCTGCGCCTGCGCTGGCATCGTCATCGGCGTCATCACTCAAACCGGCGCTGCAATCAACTTCACCTCGGTGGTAGTCTCAATGTCGCGCGATCTGCTGCCGCTAGCGCTGGTGCTGACCATGTGCGCCGGCATCATTCTCGGCATGGGCATGCCGACCACGCCAGCCTACATCGTCATGGTGTCACTGCTGGTGCCAGCGATCATCAAGCTCGGCGCCATCGCGCCGGCAGCGCACATGTTCGCGTTCTACTTCGCGATCCTGTCGGCGATCACGCCGCCGGTGGCACTCGCCGTATACGCCGCAGCCGGCATCGCCAAGGCGCCGCTATGGCAGGCCGGGTGGGCTGCGGTGCGTGTCGGCGCCGCCGGCTTCATCGTTCCCTTCATGTTCATCTTCGAGCCGTCGCTGCTGATGATAGGCGAGTGGCACGTCATCTTGCAGTCCTTCGGCACCGCCGGCATCGGCACCGTATGCCTGGCCTCGGGCCTGTTCGGTTACCTATTCCGCACCACGCAGATATGGGAACGCGTGTTCCTGCTCGGCGCCGCTATCGCGCTGATCAAGCCTGGTATCTATACCGACATCGTCGGCGCCGGCCTGCTAACCGCCGTCGCCGTGAGCCAGCTGGTCATCCGCAGGAACGAACCGCAACCCGCAGCACAGACGCCGGACGCGCACTGACGCGCTTATAATCAAAGGATCCTGTTGTTTCCTCGCGCCTCTCCGGCGCGCGTCCATTTTTCAGAGGATATCATCATGAGCAACGTTGGCTTTGTCGGACTTGGCATCATGGGCAAGCCCATGGCACTCAACCTGATCAAGGGCGGCCACACGCTGTTCCTCAATTCGCGCAGCGGCGTGCCCAAGGAACTCATTGATGCGGGCGGCAAGGCCTGCGCCAGCGCCAAGGAAGTCGCGGAAAAAGCCGACATCATCATCACCATGGTGCCCGACACGGCCGACGTGGAGAAAGCATTGTTCAGCACGGGCGGTATCGCCGAAGGCCTGACCAAAGGCAAGATCGTGGTCGACATGAGCTCGATCTCGCCGATCGCTACCAAGGAATTCGCTGCGAAAATCAACATGCTCGGCTGCGACTACGTCGACGCCCCGGTCTCCGGCGGTGAAGTCGGCGCAAAAAATGCCGCGCTGACCATCATGTGCGGCGCGCCACAGGCCGCGTTCGACAAGATGAAACCGCTGTTCGAACTGATGGGCAAGAACATCACGCTGGTTGGCGGCAATGGCGACGGCCAGACCTGCAAGGTGTGTAACCAGATCATCGTCGCACTAAACATCGAGGCCGTCAGCGAAGCGCTGGTGTTCGCCTCCAAAGCCGGCGCTGATCCGATAAAAGTAAGGCAGGCGCTGATGGGAGGCTTCGCCGCATCACGCATCCTCGAAGTTCACGGCGAGCGCATGATCAAACGCACCTTCGACCCCGGTTTCCGTATCGAACTGCACCAGAAAGATCTTAACCTCGCTCTGCAAGGCGCTCGCGCGATGGGCGTCTCCCTACCTAATACCGCCACCACGCAGGAACTGTTCAACTCATGCTCGGCCAACGGTGGCGCCAAGTGGGACCACTCGGGAATGATCAAGGCGCTGGAGTGGATGGCGAATCATGAGATAGCAAAATAGGGGTCGCCTTTTTGGCTACCCTTGTCGGTGGTGCAAAAAAAGTAACTAGCTGCCGGTAAGCGGCTGCGACCCGTTAGCAGTGGGCAGGTTTGCGGAACCAGCTGCTGGTACCGCTGCGCGCACATAGTCCGAGCTGCCCTCGGCGACTTTGCAGTTAACGACCGTATCAAAAGGAGCATCCCCCATGCCCGCCTGGCTCATCCCTGCACTCAAAGCCGTATTGCCGCACGTTGGCACCATCGTATCCGTCACCGCGCCCGTATTCACACAAAAAAAAGCTGACTCGGCGGAAAACCAGGCTACACTCCTGCAGCAGCAGATCGCGGAGCTGCAGACAGCAGCCGCGCAGAACGCCAAACTCATCCGCGAACTGGCGGAACAGCTGCAGACCATGGCATCCGCACTCGAATACGCCGCGGCAATAGCCGAGGCTCGCCACCGCCGCACCACCATCCTCTGCACGGCAGCTATCGCGTCATCGGCGATTGCACTGGGGATCATGCTGTTCCCGGTCTGAAAGTAAGCATCACCGATTTTGCCTATCCCCCCCCAAGTAACGACTGTTTCGGCTGCGTGCCGATGAATCAGCACGGCCTGCAGATCCCGGTGCGGCTCGATCCTGCCGACGCTAAGCACATAATTGGTACCTTCAGTCCCGCCGCGCACATGACTGGCTTTCCGGTCATAACCCACGGCGGCATGATCTATACCGCGCCCGGTATCGATGAAGTACTACCGCCCCGCCTTCCAAGACATGAAGCTAGAGTTGTCCGCTATCGTCGCCCAGCGGACTGACGATCCGTGGCATGCGATCACCGTTCACACCGAAGCGCGCGACGCCAAAGGCAACCTGCTGGTGGACGTCTTCCACAATCTCGCGCTGTTCGCAATCGGCGCCACCATCGTATGGTCGGCGGTGCACGCCTTCATCGTGATGATAGACAAAGGCGCGGCCTCGATCGACGACATCCTGCTGCTGTTCATCTACCTCGAACTCGGCGCGATGGTCGGCATTTACTTCAAGACCAACCACATGCCAGTGCGCTTCCTGATTTACGTGGCGATGACGGCGCTGACGCGGATGCTGATTTCGGATATCCAGGCCCACCAAAACCCGGAGATGAAAATCCTCTACATCCCGGGTGCGATCCTATTGCTGGCTCTGGCCACATTAGTTATCCGCTACGGCTCAGCGCGGTTTCCGTCAGGCCAGACGGACGGCGGACGCCAGGAACACTGATCAGGGCAGCCGGGCAATCGCACGCGCAGCGCCGGTCAGGCGCAGCACGTGCATGCCCAGACCGTGGCGATCGACGATGTAGATGTATCCGCGGTCGTCGACCTCGACGTTGTTGGTGGTCACCGTGCGCCCGCTGCCTTCCGGCACGTAGTAGGCGATCTCGCGCGGCCGGTACGGATCGCGGATGTCGAGTGCGCGTACCCCGGCGTTGAAATGAGCGATAAAGAGGATGCGGCGGTAATACACTTCGGTGAAACTTTCGTGCGATGAGTGCGCACCGATGCGCCCCGGCCGGTTGCAGTAATACCCCGACTTGGCATCGAGTTCCCAGGTCGATGCCACTTTCGGTTTTGCTTCGTTGCTGACGTCGATGAACCACACCTTCTGCTGCGCGCCGCCGCAGCCATCGGTCAGCGCTTCGTTGATCACCGCGACGAAATCCCGTTTGGTTTTTTTGCTGTCCGGGCCGGTGATTTCCATGCCGGTCAAGGGGAAAGCTGTGTGCGCACCGTACGAATAATCGAGGTCGAAGCGTCCGACCTGCGGGCCGCGCAGATCATTCGGTGCGCCCTTCAGCAGTTTTTCACGATCGACGATCTGCAGGATGCCGCCGCTGGACGTGCCGTGGCCGAAATAAACACGGTTGCCCGCGGGTCCGGTGGAAATCGCACCGTGCAGCCCGGTCGGCACGCCTCCCGATGTGCCGGGCTGCTGGCCTTCGAGGCCGTAATTGCGGATGAAGCGCGGCCGGTGCGGATCGGAAAGGTCGAAAACCTGCGTCATCCGTGAAGTGCGCCAGCCCGGCACGCCGGAAACCAGGTACGCGATGCCGGTATCGCACTCCCACCAGTTCTTGTGTGTGCCGTGCAGGCCGTCGGCGACTACGGCAACGCGCTGCGGCGGCCCCGGCAGCGTGACGTCCCACACTTCGTGTGCGTCATGGCCGAGAGTGCGCAGCAGGTAAATACGGTCCTGGGGTGCGCGCGGCAGCGTCCTTCCCTCGCACACCCGCACCATCTGCGCCTCGCCACCCGGCGGCCCAGGGATGTGATGCAGCAGCACGGGTTTTGCCGGATCGGTGACATCAATTAGCGAAGTGCCGTTGGCTTCGTTGTTTCCACTCAACGGATTGACCGCACTGCCGGCATGATGGCCGATGTAGGCGACCCAGCGGCCGCTCTGCCGATGAATCACCGGCTGGTAGGCGCCACGGCCTTGCAGGTCATGAAATCCGGCGAG
The DNA here is from genome assembly GCA_038106575.1 of Burkholderiales bacterium. Classification (GTDB taxonomy): domain Bacteria; phylum Pseudomonadota; class Gammaproteobacteria; order Burkholderiales; family SG8-41. Next base: position 65,231 of record JAYOED010000004.1, on the reverse strand, counting down.
CGCCATGCTGCTCGATTCGGCGCCCTGCGCCATCAGCGGCAGCAACAGCAGCGCAGCCGCAACCAGCACGCGCATCAGCTGGCGGCGCAGGCCCGGCGGATGGTATCAGGCAGCGGCACCGACGTTTTTTGCTGCACGTCGTACCACACCAGCGTCGCGAAGCCTTCGGCGCATACGGCGCCGGCTTCGACATGGGTCAGCGTGTAGTGCGTCTGCACGCTGGTGCGGCCGATGCGGCCGATGCACAACGCGCTTTCGACGGTAGCCGGATAATCCAGTGGCAGGATGTAATGGCAGGCCGCGTTGAGCAGCACCACCACCGGATGCGGCGGCACGGTGGGTATGCCCATGCCGGAAATCCAGCGCATCCGCGTTTCTTCCATGAATCGGAAATAGCCGGTGTTGTTGACATGGCCCTCGGCGTCCATGTCGCCCCAGCGCACCGGGATCACAGTGGTGAATACCGGCGTGCCGAGGGGCGCATCATCGTTGACGACGCGGATCATGCGTTAAACAACATTCCTTTTATGCAGATCGACGATGTCGCCGTCGCGATACCCCAGCTCGCGCAGGATTGCGTCGGTGTGCTGGCCGCACTCAGGCGTCGCGCTGCGGATCTCATGCGGCGTGCGAGACAGCCGCACTGGCTGGTTGACCACCGCAACGTCGCCGACGCCGGGAATTTGCAGCGGCGCCGCCATCTTGTTGTACTGCACCTGCGGATCGGCAAACACCTCATCCATCTTGTAGATTGGGCCGCCGGCGACGCCGCATTCTTCGAATCGCGCGGTCCAGTGTGCCTTGTCGTGCTTGATCATCAGCGCCTGCAGTTCCTTGTTCAGCGCGGCGCGGTTTTTCGAACGCGCGGCGCGATCCTTGTATTCGAGCTTTTCGTTGAGTCCGTCGGCACCCAAAGCCTTGCACAGCCGGGCGAACATCTCGTTGTCGCCAGCGGCGATGTTCATGTAACCGTCGCTGGTCTGGAACACACCCGTCGGGATCGAAGTTGGATGATCGTTGCCAGCCTGTTCCGGGACTTCCTTTTCCACGGTCCAGCGCGCAGCCTGGAAATCAGTCAGCGCAATCATCGCGTTGAGCAACGACACTTCGACCCACTGCCCTTCTCCGGAAGCTTCACGCTCGAGTAGCGCAGTCATGATGCCCAGCGCACAGTAGAGGCCCGAAGCTGAATCCGACACCGCACAACCAGCGCGCATCGGGCCGCGGCCCGGCTCGCCGGTGATCGCCATCAGCCCGCCCATGCCCTGCGTCACCTGGTCGAAGCCCGGACGCTTGGAATACGGACCGGTCTGACCGAAGCCGGAAATGCTGGCGAGGATGATCTTCTTGTTGACCTTATTCAGTGACTCGTAATCAATGCCAAGGCGGTTCTTAACATCGGGCCGGTAGTTCTCGGCAACGACGTCGGATTTCTCAACGAGCTGCATGAATATCTTCAGCCCGTCGGGGTCTTTCAGATTCAGCGTCATGCCGCGCTTGTTGCGGTGCAGGTTCTGGAAGTCGGCTCCGGTGCGCTTGCCGCCCCAGCCGTCGGACAGGTTGAGTCCCGGCGGTGTCTCGATCTTGATCACGTCGGCACCCCAGTCAGCAAACTGGCGCACGCAGGTCGGCCCCGAACGTACTCGAGTCAGGTCGATGACGCGAAAGCGGGACAGCGGGCCACGACGTTGGCTATCAGCACTCATGGAATTCTCTCTTCAAAACAGAAAATTAAGATGAAAAATGTTAGCCGGATGAACGGCGGCGCTGCGAAAACACCCTGCTTTATTTGTCCCTCGATTTTCGCACAAAGCCGTAGTGCACGGAATGCCCGAGGCGCAGATCAGCTGAAATGCACGCTAAAATCCGAGCACTATGGCAAAACTCAAACTAAACGATTACGAACAGGCTCTGCTTGCCGGCGCCAAAGGCAAACCACGGCAGTACGCGATGCAGCAGCTGGTCGCGGTAGGCGAGTTCTTCGATGCACCCGACCTGGTGGAAATATCACAGGTCCACCTGATGGCCGACGGCGAAGCTCTGGGTGCGGCCTGCGTGGAATATCTCGAAGAACTTGCGAAATGCCCAAAAGCCGAGCGCACCGTACGGGTACCGACCATCACCGATCCCCGCGGTGCCGATTTCAAGGCCTACCAGCGCATCAAGCAGGACGAGTCTTTCATCAAACTCGAAAAGCGCGCGATCGACGCCTTCCGCGCGCTCGGCATTTTGATGACCGACACCTGCATCAATTATCAGACCATCAACCCGCCGGTCAAAGGCGAGCACCTCGCCTTCGGCGATACCGGATCAAGTATCTACGCGAATTCGGTTCTGGGCGCGCGCACCAACTTCGAGGGCGGCCCCTCGGCGCTAGCCGCGGCTTTGACCGGCCGCGTGCCACGCTACGGCTTTCATCTCGACAGCCACCGCCGCGGCCACACCCGTTTTGTCGTCGAACACCAACCGCAGGACCTGTCGGACTGGGGCGCGCTCGGTGGCATCATCGGCCGGCGCATGAAATCCTATTTTGAAGTTCCGGTCATTGAAGGTATCACCCGCACGCCGACTTCGGACGAGATCAAGCATTTTGGTGCCGCGCTGGCGAGCTTCGGTTCCACCGCCCTTTTTCACATGATCGGCGTGACTCCCGAGGCTCCGGACTTGAAAGCGGTTTTCGACGGCAAACCGCCGCAGACCACTGCCATCTCCATTGACGATTACCGAAAATTCTTCGGCACTTTCGGCGTCGGCGACGACAAGCTCGACGTCGTGGTGTTCGCCGCGCCGCAACTGTCACTGATCGAACTCGACCAACTAGGCCGCCTGCTCGACAGCAAAAAAGTGCATAACGGCGTCACGCTGATCGCCGCCACCAGCCCGGAAATCAAGAACGGCGCCGACCGCCTCGGCATTACCGCGATGATCGAGAATGCCGGCGGCCTGCTTCTCGAGGGTGTGTGCTTCTACCAGATGCACGCCCGCGAGATCGGCGAAGCCAACGGCTGGAAACGGCTGATGTCGAATTCGGCCAAGATCGTCAACATCCTCGGTGGCTACGGTTACGAAACCGTGCTCGGGAGCATGGCCCGTTGCGTGGACAGCGCTGTGGCCGGAAGGATCGTCAAATGAGCATGATCACGCTGAAGGCCCATCGCGGCATCGGCGCTGAAGTCGAAGGTATTGCACTTGTAGCCTCCGACAATTTTTCGGCGCGCTACGACCTCGACCGAATCACCGGAATCTTTTCACGCCCGCAGCATGCACTGGCGGGACAAAACTACGTCGGCAGGATACTCGTGCTCAATGCCGCCAAGGGTGGTGTCGCCACCGCGTGGATGCTGCGTGAAATGGCGGCACGCAAAAAAGCGCCACTGGCCCTACTGCTCAACTTCGCTAATCCTATCATGGCGCAAGGCGCCGCTTTCGGCGGCATTCCGCTGATGGACCGCTTCGAGGGTGATGTCACCTGCATGATCCGCAGCGGCGACCGCGTCCGCGTCATTCCTGCTCGCGGCGAAGTCATCATCACACGGAGCTGACATGCGGGCTACGCCCGTACCATTGGGCTAGAATGGCCCAATGAACGCCCCGGTGCAGACCATTCCCGTCGATCTCGAACGCCAGCGGGCGGTATGCGCCGCGCTGCGCGCGTTCATGCCGGAAGCGAGCGTGCTATTCGAACGTGAGGATGTGACGCCGTACGAATGCGACGGCCTCTCCGCCTACCGCCAGGTGCCCATGGTGGTGGTCCTGCCCGATAACGAACAACAGGTCTGCGACATCCTCGAAACCTGCTACTCGATGCGCGTGCCGGTGGTGGCGCGCGGCGCCGGCACCGGACTCTCGGGTGGCGCGCTGCCGCTCGGCAACGGCGTGCTGCTGTCGCTGGCCAAGCTGATGAAGATCATCAACATTGATCTGGTCTCGCGCACGGCTCGAGTCCAGCCCGGCGTGCGCAACCTGGCGATTTCAGAAGCCGCTGCCCCGCACGGCCTTTATTACGCACCCGATCCGTCGAGCCAGATCGCCTGTTCCATTGGCGGCAACATCGCCGAGAATTCGGGTGGCGTGCATTGCCTGAAATACGGACTGACGGTGCACAACATACTCAAACTGCGGGTCGCCACCATCGAAGGCGAAATCATCGAACTCGGTGGCGGCGGGCTCGATGCCTCTGGTTACGATTTTCTGGCGTTGCTGACTGGCTCCGAAGGCTTGCTCGGTGTGGTCACCGAGATCACCGTCAAGCTACTGCCCAAACCCGAATCTGCACAGGTGGTGCTCGCCGCGTTCGATGAGATGGCCACTGCCGGTCAGGCCGTTGCGAACGTCATCGCCGCTGGCATCATTCCCGCCGGCATGGAGCTAATGGACCAGCCGGCGACTCTCGCCGTGGAGCCGTTTGTCAACGCCGGCTACCCGACCGACGCCGCCGGCATCCTGCTCTGCGAATCTGACGGCACCCACGAAGAAGTGCGCGACGAAATTGCCCGCATCGAAAAAATCATGGAAGACAGCGGCGCGCACATCGTGCGCACCTCGCGCGACGAGGCCGAGCGCCTGAAGCTGTGGGCAGGCCGCAAGGCAGCATTCCCCGCAGTGGGCCGCCTGTCGCCGGACTATTACTGCATGGACGGCACCATTCCCCGTAAGCGCATCGCCGAAGTGCTGCGCGCAATCGCGGCGATGGAAAAGAAATACGACCTGCGCTGCGCCAACGTGTTCCACGCTGGTGACGGCAACCTGCATCCGCTGATCCTCTACGACGCCAACGATGCCGACCAGCTCGCGCGCACTGAGGCTTTTGGCGCGGAAATTCTCAAGCTGTGCATTGATGTCGGCGGCACTATCACCGGAGAGCACGGCGTCGGCATCGAGAAAATCGATTCGATGTGCGTGCAGTTTGGCTCCGCGCAGCTCGAAACCTTCCAAGCGCTAAAACACGCCTTCGACGAGCACGGCCTGCTCAATCCCGGCAAGGCAGTGCCGACGCTGCACCGCTGCGCCGAATTCGGCCGCATGCACGTGCATTCAGGGGAGGAAAAATTTCCAGAGCTACCGCGGTTCTAACATGACCGAATCGATCCAGCAGATTGCGGATACGATCCGCGCCGCAGCCGCCGTCAAAAAAACGCTCTACATCCGCGGCGGCGGCAGCAAGGATTTCTACGGCAATACCGCGACGGGTGACCTCTTGGACGTCTCCGCCAATTGCGGCATCATCGATTACGAACCGACCGAACTGGTGATCACCGCTCGCGCAGGCACCCCGCTCGCCGAAATCGAAGCGACCATGCGCGACAGGGGACAGATGCTCGGTTTCGAGCCGCCCTCGTTCGGCGGCAACGCAACCCTCGGCGGCTGCGTCGCAGCAGGACTGTCGGGGCCGCGCCGTCCCTACGCTGGCTCGGTGCGCGACTTTGTGCTCGGTATACGCCTGCTCGACGGCCGCGGTACCGATCTCTCATTTGGCGGCCAGGTTATGAAGAACGTCGCCGGCTACGACGTGTCGCGGCTGGTCACCGGATCAATGGGCACGCTGGGCGTAATTCTCGAGGTATCGCTTAAGGCGCTGCCGCTGCCGCCGGCCGAACTGACGATCTGCCGCGAACAAACCGCGCAGGAAGCAATCGCACTAATGAACAAATGGGCCGGCAAGCCACTGCCGATCACTGCCACCTGCCATGTCGAGAACCGTCTTTATGTACGGCTAGCTGGCGCCGCTCCGGCGGTCAAAGCGGCGGCGAACAAGCTCGGCGGCGAGGAAATCAGCAACGCCCCAGAATTCTGGCGTGACATCCGCGACCAGCGCGATCTCTTTTTCGCTGGCGTCGCTCCGCTGTGGCGGCTGTCGCTGAATCCGGCGACCAAGCACCTCGACCTGCCCGGTCCACAGCTGATCGAATGGGGTGGCGCACTGCGCTGGATCAAATGTGACGCCGATGCAGCGACAGTCCGTAAGGCGGTGCGCAGCGGCGACGGCCATGCCACTCAGTTCCGCCGCGTCAGAGCTGGGGTTCCCGTTTTTCATCCGCTGCCGGAAGTGCTGCTCAAGCTGCACCGCCGCGTTAAGCAGGCGCTGGACCCGGCGGGCATCCTCAATCCTGGCCGCCTGCATCCGGATTTCTAGCCATGCAGACCAACCTCGCCGACTTCATCAAGGACACGCCGCAGGGCCGCGAAGCCGACTCGATCCTGCGCAAATGCGTGCACTGCGGTTTCTGCACGGCGACCTGCCCGACCTATCAGCTGCTTGGCGACGAACTCGACGGGCCGCGCGGCCGCATCTACCTGATGAAGCAGGTGCTTGAAGGTGAACCGGCTACCGCTAGAACCCAGCTGCATCTTGACCGTTGCCTGACCTGCCGTTCCTGCGAAACCACCTGCCCGTCCGGCGTCCAGTACGGCCGGCTGCTCGATATCGGCCGCAGCATCGTCAACCGTCAGCTTGGCCGCAGCGGCTTTGAAAAAGTCCGCCGAAAGGCGCTGGCGACCGTGCTGCCGCAGCCCGCGCTGTTTAATCCGCTGTTGGTCGCGGGCCGCATAGCGCGCAATCTGCTGCCGAAGGTACTCGATGACATCGCACCCGACGCACCGCGACAGGCACGGCCATGGCCGATGGGTGGTCATGCACGACGCATGCTGGTGCTCAAAGGCTGCGTGCAGCCCGCACTGTCGCCGGCCACCAATGCTGCTGCCGCGCGCGTGCTCGACCGCCTCGGCATCACGCTGGTGCAGGCACCCAATGCCGGCTGCTGCGGCGCGGTGACATTCCATCTCGATGAGGAGGAGCGTGCGCTGGCGGCGATGCGCAGAAATATCGATGCCTGGTCGCCGCACATCGAACAGGGCGCTGAAGCGCTGATCTTCACCGCCAGCGGTTGCGGCGTAACGATTGCCGATTACGGCCACCTGCTCGCGCATGACCCAGCCTATGCCGAACGTGCGCAGAAAATTTCGGCCCTCGCTTGCGACCTGAGCGTCGTCATCGAACGTGAAAAAGAAAAATTAAAACAATTACTTGCAGAATACCCTCCTCACGGCAAATATGTCTTCCACCCGCCCTGCACCCTGCAGCACGGCCTTAAGCTGAAGGGCAAGGTCGAAGCGCTGCTTGCAGATCTCGGTTTAGATCTGGCACCGGTTGAGAACGCGCACCTGTGCTGCGGGTCGGCCGGAACCTATTCAATCCTGCAGCCGGAAATTTCCGCGCAACTGAGAGCCAACAAGATCGCGGCGTTGAACGCGTACGCTCCGGAACAGATCCTCACCGCCAACATCGGCTGCCAGACGCATCTGCAATCCGCCTCGAAGGTGCCCGTCAGGCACTGGATCGAGGCGGTGGATGATCTGCTCAGCAGATAGGCAGCAGAAAATTTCTTGTACTTTTTGTGACATAGGCGTACCCTCCGCTGCCGTACGGATACGTTTCGCCGTCACTGATGTCAGGTACTTGTACTTTTTGTGACAACGGCGTACCCTTCAGAGCAATTCAAATGCATGGGAGGAGCACGCAATGCATGCTGTTGCATCAGTCACTGCCTACGACCTTGCGGTCAGCGCGCCAAACAAACGTGCTGCAAAACTGCCACGCCGCATCAACGGCGTTCCCGTCTACGAGCAGGAGTTTTGGACCAGCAAGCAGCGCCAGGCCAATCCCCTGCATGAAGTGTCATACCGCGGCTGCTTCAAGCCGCAGCTGCCGGCCTACTTCATCGACCGACTGAGCAAGCCCAACGACATCATCTACGATCCGTTCAGCGGCCGCGGCACTACAGCGATCGAAGCGGCGCTGATGGAGCGCCGGGTCATCGCCAACGACATTAATCCGCTGTCCGCGATCCTTACCCAGCCGCGGCTGCAGGTGCCGCTGATCGCTGCCATCGACGTCCGTCTGCGCGCGATCAAGATGACAGACAAACGCAAGAACGACATCGATCTCTCGATGTTCTACCACCCGGATACCGAGCGCGAACTGCTTAACCTGCGCGCGTGGCTGGCCGAGCGCAAGGCCACCTGCATGGAGGACGACGCAGACCGCTGGATCCGCATGGTTGCCACCAATCGGCTAACCGGACACTCACCGGGATTCTTCTCGGCCTATACCCTGCCGCCGAACCAGGCGGTGTCGCCAGAAAGCCAGATCAGAATCAACGAGAAAACCGGTAAGGCACCTGAATACCGCAACGTGCGTGCATTGATCCTGCGCTAGTCTATGCAACTGCAGAGCGTCATCAATGCCGCCTCGCGCTGGCGCTTACAGCAGGCTGCCATCTCGGCGAAATTCCATTGCGGAGCAGCCTCGTCGACACCAACCATCGCTGATGACAGCGTGCAGTTGACGGTAACCTCCCCGCCCTTCCTTAATGTCGTGCAGTATGCGAAGGACAACTGGCTGCGATGCTGGTTCAACGGCCTAGATGCCGATGAAATCGGCGCCGGCATCACGATGGCCGGCAGCGTGAACGAGTGGTCGGAAGTGATGTTCGAGGTGCTGTGCGAACTGCACCGGATTACGCGGCCCAAAGGCTGGGTCGCCTTCGAGGTCGGCGAAGTACAGCGCGGCTCGGTCAACCTCGACGAAGCCGTGGTGCCCCTAGGCACCCAGGCGGGATTCCGCTGCGAAGCGATCCTGATCAACACCCAGAAGTTCACCAAGACCTCGAACATCTGGGGAATCGGCAACAACGAGCGCGGCACCAACAGCAACCGCATCGTCATGCTGCAAAAACTGGGATGAGGCCCAGCTAACCCGTTGCCGCAGCCCGCGCGATCACGCCGGCGTCCGGCAGTGATTCCACGCTCCAGCACAACCGGATCACTTCGTCGCACTGCTTTCCGGAAAGAATTCCTTCGGCCAGTCCGCGAAACTTGGCCTCGAGATCGGCATCGGACATCGGCCGCTCCAGCGTGCCCAGCGCCTGCTCGACCCGGAGTTCTAGCCGGCGCCCGTCAGTCAAGGTAATGAATATGTGGGATTGAACACGACCGATACTCTCGTCGCGTTCGATCCACACTTTTTTGCGCAGTGCCACCGTTGCCGGATCCAGCACCGAAGCATCACTGAACTCGGCCTCGCCGGCCCTGCCGAAACGCAGAGCCACCGCGGCGGCGTGATAAACGCTGAATTTACCTTCGAGACCGGTCTGAGGATTTTCCTTGGCGGTCAGCTCGAATACGATCGGGCTGACCTTGAGGTCTACACTCTCGATCATTTCCGGCGTCAATCCGTGTTCGTTGCGCAGCCGGATGCAGCCGTCAATAGTGCCGTGGACCACCAGGCCGCAGGCGAACGGCTTGTACATGTTCGACATCAGCTCCCAGCGCCCGCCCCACTCGGCGGTGATGATCGACGGATCGAACCTGCTCGACATCACCTGGCCGAAGCCGCGTTTGGCCTCGATGCCCTGCTCGGAGCTGGTGAAATTGTTCGCAGCCAGCAGCGCAGCCCCCAGTCCGTTCTGCGCCGCGCGCCCCGGATGCAGGCTCTTGCACATCGATCCGAACATTTCGCGCAGGCCCGCGGATTGCGTGGCGGCGATGCCCAGTGCCCAGCACATCTGCCGTTCGTCCAGTCCCAGCAGTTTGCCCGCGGCGGCTGCAGCGCCGAACACGCCGGCAGTACCGGTGATATGCCAGCCGGCCATGTAATGCTCTGGAAACACCGACAGCCCGACCCGGCATTCGGCCTCAACGCCGAGTACGAAGGCGTGTAACAGGTCTGCACCGCTGATAGTTTTCCATTCAGCGAGCGCCAGCAGCGCCGGAAGTACTGGCGCGCTGGGATGAATCGCCCGCGCGTGGGTGTCGTCAAAATCGAAGACGTGCGAACTGATGCCATTGATCAACGCCGCGTTCAGGCAGTCGACGCGTTCGGCACGGCCGAGGATCTGCGCCTGAGGTTTTCCGGCAAACGGTAGTACTGACGCAAGCGCATTTTCCGTGGTCTCGTGGCGCGAGGCACCGATCGCGCAGCTGCACCAGTTGAGCAGCGCGCGCGCCGCTTCGTACCGCACCGGCACAGGTATGTCCGCGAACCCTGAAGAAACAATGTTGCGGGCAAGCGCCCTGGTGACTTCCATGATAACTGCGCCAGTCGGCGGACAAGCCTGCTAGTAGACCATGCCTGCCGCCACCTCTTTCGGAAGGTCCTTCTCGGCTTCGCCGAGCTGCTCGTAGAACGACTCGAGGTAGGCCTTGAAAGTGGTGTCGTGGCGCTGCATTTCGATTTCGCCAAAATCGACCTGCGGTCGCGGCTGTAAATCAAAGTGATTGTAGTCATCCTTGCCGCGAATCAGGCTCGCCGGCATGCGCCGCTTGCCGATGTAACGGGTGCGCGTCGGTATGTAGCTCAGCGCGATGCCGACACGCCGCTCCTGCGACCGGTTGGGACCGGACTGGTGGACCACACAGGTATGGTGCAGTGAAAACTGTCCGGGCTTGAGTATGGCGCGATCGATTCGCGACTGGTCGAACCACTCAACGATGATCTGTCCAGCGGTGTTGACGCTGTTCTTGATCAGTCCGCTTTTCTGCTGCAGCTGGCCGCGGATATGACTGCCCACGGCAAACTCGACGGCACCGGTTTCTTCATTGGCATTGCACAGCGCCACCCACGCCGTGACATGATCGAAGGGACGCAGTCCGAAATAGGTGGAATCCTGATGCCAGGCCGCGATGCCGTCGGTGTTGGGCTCCTTGATGAAAAAGCGGCTGGTGTAGAGCAGAATGTCCGGCCCCAGCAGGTCCTCCACCGCATCGACTATTGCCGGTATACGAGCCAGCTCATCCATCCACTTGCACAGGAAATGCAGATTGCCGCGGAATTTCTTGTCGATCGCCATAAGCGAGCCGCCAAGTTTTTTCTCGGTCCGGCGCAGCTCGTCGCGATAATTGTCGACTTCGGTCATGCCAAGCGCATCTATCGGATAGAGGTAACCATCAGCGCGATAGCTTCTGATCTGGTCGCCACTCAATTTTTTTGGCATGTCTGCACCCTTATCACGCCGGCGAGACCACTGCGT